>DEAO01000019.1:0-2756 GCA_002348725.1 Fidelibacterota bacterium UBA2980
GTTTGATCAAACTCTTTGGGAGCACCTAATTATTGGTGGTACTATTCTTCTTACAACTATCAATACATTATTTTTATATTGGAAAAATTAGTGGATTACTTACAAAAACTATATAGAGCGATTATTCTTGATACAGAATTGTATGAAGAAGTTGAAGCTGATAAAACATTAACACGACAAGCAATGATGACTGTTGCATTAATTGCGACTATTGAAGGAGTCTTTCATCTAGGAGTAGGAAGCAATGGTCCAATTATTGGTTTAAGCCAAGCAGTTCTCGGTAGTATTACTAGATGGTTTTTATGGGCTTTCTTTATTGCATTTGTTGGTACTCGTATTCTTCCGGAACCAGAGACTGATTCTGATACAGGAGAATTATTGCGTACCTTAGGTTTTGCATATGCTCCTGGAATATTCTATATCTTCTCATCAGTTCCAATTATTGGATTTCTTGTTCAGCTTGTAGTTCCATTGTGGCAATTAGCTTCCATGACAGTTGCTGTGAGACAAGCTTTGGACTTTAGTTCAACAACAAGAGCAGTTGGTGTATGTGTAGTAGCATTTTTCCTTGCAATACTAGCATTGCTTTTATTTATAGCCTTTACATCCTTCTTTATTGGGATTGCAGAAAATGCTGCTCCAATAGAAAACCCTTTAATTGGCGCTTAGTTTTTAACCTTTAAACTTTGGAATAATTTTTTTACCTTTTTCTACTTAAAGGAGTATAATTATATATGAAAGATAAAATTCTAATTTTGACAACGATATTATTGATTGGGTGTAGTTCATCTGATACAATCAATCCTTACACCGATAATGGAGATAACAGCGGATCTGGAAACAATGGTGGATCTGGAGATAATTCTAATACTGATTTACCAGTAGGATTTACAAAGTTTTTAGATACATATACTGATGTTTATATATCAGGTAATTATGTTGTTGTTGAAACCACTGGAATTCCTAATCATCAAAGTCCATATTGGGGCGCAGGACATCCGAATTATGCTTCACCTCATTCTGGAATGAGTGTTAATCCTAATATAATTACAGAACAAAATTTTAAATTTTATATTCCCCTTAATCCAAGTGCTTCTAATGTAGTCTCAAGTACACCTTTGGGACCAATAGGAGTATCAATAAGTGGGGTACCATTTTTTAATCAATATGCTGGACCTAATAATCAACCTCTTGATAATGAAATTGCATCATTTGATGCATATTATGGGCATCCACAACAAACCGGACAATATCACTATCATTGGGAGCCAGTATATTTAACACTGGCTGATAATTCTATATTGGTTGGCTATTCAATAGATGGTTTTCCTATTTATGGTCCAACAAATCAAACGGATGGAAATTATCCAACTGATTTAGATGATATTAATGGGCACACTCATGCGACAGATGAATATCCTGATGGTACTTACCATTATCATGCAACTTCAACAGTCCCTTATTTAATTGGTGGATATAAAGGTGTTGTAGGATCAGCAAGTGGCGGCGGATACTATACAAACTAAGATAGTAACATTTCTTTATACGATCTTTCTATTTTCCTGTTCAGAAACAGTTATCATTCAAGAATCAGATTTAATTAATGGAATGACTGTTCAACAATTTATAAGAGATAATCAGTATACTGGCATTATTGAAATATACTATCCTAATAATCAATTAAAATCTTTACGTAAATATTCTAGCGGTAAAAAATATGGTAAACATAGAGGATGGTGGGAAAATGGCAATCAACAATATGAATATTATTTTAAAAATGATCAAAATACCGGTAGACATATGCAGTGGCATTCGAATGGACAGATATTTATTGTTAAAAATTTTGAGAATGGGATAGAAAAAGGCGAACAAAAAGCATGGGATCAAAATGGTAATCTAATGTATAAATACATTTATCATGAAGGAAGAAAATATGGAATTCAAGGATCCATTATTTGCAATGGTATGAATGAATTGGCGGATACCAAGTGATTGAATTAAAGAATTATTCTCCTGATTTTTTTGATTTTCTTTTAGAATCAAACAATATTAATGCACCAGAAGTAGGCTTTTTAGATAAGGATAGACTGCAATTGCTAATTAATCAATCCAATTATTGTAAGATTGTATTCTATAATGGTATTCCTGCAGGTTTTTTACTCTGTTTACCAGAAAATATTGAATATGATAGCATGAATTATGTATGGATATCTGAACGCTATAAAAATTTCATGTATATTGATCGTATTTCAATTGTAAAAGAATTTCAAAGCAAGAAATTAGGTACCGCTTTATACAATGATTTAATTAAGTGTTCACAAAAAGATAACTATGATGTTATTTTATGTGAAGTCAATATCTATCCTCCAAATCCTGGATCTATAAGATTTCATAAAAGATTTGATTTTATTGAATGCGGTTCGCAATTTACAGAGGCCGGTAAAAAACAGGTCCAGTTTTTCTTTAGAGAATTATAATTAAAAATAAGAGGATATTTTATGAGCAATTTTTTGCATGATTTACTTTTTCCAATTTTTTTCTTCACTGTATTCGTGCTTGCACATGTTGCCTTGTATATAATGGTATTTAAGGGAGACAAATCCAAATGAATAAAAAAGCAAAGATTGTAAAGAAAAAACATCGCAAAGCTCGCTTAAGAATAAAAGCGAAACAACGTGAACTTTTAAAGAATAAAGTTTCTGTAACACCAGTTGAAAAGGTGAAAGAGACTCCAAAAAAGAAAACTACAAAAAAAG
>DEAO01000019.1:3117-3250 GCA_002348725.1 Fidelibacterota bacterium UBA2980
GAAAGCTACCGCAAAAAAGAAAGCTGCTCCAAAGAAAAAAACTACAAAGAAAGCGCCTGCAAAAAAGAAAAAATCTTAATTATAAATGCATCAATCAAATACCACAACTGGGGTATTTATTGTATGTCTTAAA
>DEAO01000045.1:0-607 GCA_002348725.1 Fidelibacterota bacterium UBA2980
ATTTTTGATTTAGAAAATGATACATATTACTGTTCAGAGGTGATCTATCAAGGTTTTCAATCATCTGATTCAACACAAAACTTATTTGCCATAAATCCAATGACATTTAATGAGCCAAATAGCAATAATCCATTTGTACATTGGGTAAGTTACTATGAAGAATTAAATGCAGTTATTCCAGAAGGTGAACTTGGATTAAATCCAGGAGGAATGTCTCAATCAGATAAAATAGATATTATTCATACATTCAAAAAACCAAGTGGAATGCAATAATGGAATTTCTAGCACAACATTATACTATTTCGTTTGCTATGTTAATTGTTTGGATCCTTACTTATTGGTATGGAAAAAAAATTGATGACAATGATAAAGTAAAATTTGGATATTTTTTAATTGGAATTAGTATTGTTCAAGAATTTGCAGATTATATTGGTAGATATTATGGAAGTATTAATGGATTATATGATTTTCAACTNNCTGATTCAACACAAAACTTATTTGTTATAAATCCAATGACATTCAATGAACCTAATAGTAAGAATCCATTTGTACATTGGATAACTTACTATAAAGAATTAAACGCAACTATTCCAGAAGGCGAGCTTGG
>DEAO01000045.1:638-770 GCA_002348725.1 Fidelibacterota bacterium UBA2980
CGCAGCAATAAAGTCATTGTGGGGAGATTAAAGCCAGATTATACATATATGATCTCTGATGCAATCAACTATATTGAAAATTCTATTTTAGGAAAGCCATATGACTATATTTTTGATTTAGAAAATGATACA
>DEAO01000045.1:864-1092 GCA_002348725.1 Fidelibacterota bacterium UBA2980
AATGGATTATATGATTTTCAACTACTAAAAGAGCTTCCATTGCAACCATGTCACTTCGCTTATTTCTCTATCTTGCTTGCAATTTATACACGCAAACAAATATTTTTTGATATTGGATATTTCTTTGGGATTTCTGGGGCACTACTTGGAATTATTACTCCTGGCAATGATGGTGTTTACAGTTTATGGTCTAACTTAACAGCACACTTTCAACATTCATTTATTATT
>DEAO01000045.1:1183-2712 GCA_002348725.1 Fidelibacterota bacterium UBA2980
TAATGGATTATATGATTTTCAACTGCTAAAAGAGCTTCCATTACAACCGTGTCACTTTGCTTACTTTTCTATTTTGCTTGCAATTTATACACGTAAACAAATATTCTTTGATATTGGATATTTTTTTGGAATTTCTGGTGCTCTACTTGGAATTATTACCCCTGGCAATGATGGTATTTACAGTTTATGGTCTAACTTAACAGCGCACTTTCAACATTCATTTATTATTATAAATATTATGTGGTGTGTTTCTGCATTAAATATGGGATGCACAAAACGTTCTATTTTAAATGCCTTCTTATTCTTAAATATTATGATAATCCCAATTGGGTTATTTGATATATTAACAGGACAAAATTATTTTTTCTTAATGAAGGCACCTGAATTACTAGTATACAATCCTTTATTACCAATCACAGCTTGGCCATGGTATATCCTATGGATTGAATTTATATTTTTCCCTTATTGCTATATATTTTATTTAGCAGTACGAAAAGATTAAAGATTGGAAGCTGTTTCTAAGTATAGACACTCTTCACATGTATTAGGCGCTGTTGGCATTTCATCCAATTGAAGACAAGCGTGCATATCACTAATCATAGGAGAAATCCATGCAGTATCTAAATCAAAACGAACTAATGTTCTTCTAAAATTCATATCTTTGCCTAAATGAGCTCTGCTTGCATCGCCATTATAGTAGAGTAAGTACCCTGTTGAAGAAACATCAAAATCATTCTTTTGTAAAAGCCAACTATAAATTTCAAGCTGTCTTTTATATGACTCACCATTGTTGTATACATCTGATGGAGAAAGAATTTCAGCAGCTTTTGCTGTTGCTTTAAAATCAACAACTACTAATTGTCCATTTTCATCTTCCATAATATCATCAACGCCGCCATATAATAAAAAATTATGTTCTTCATCTAAAAATTGGATTCCAGTAAAGGCATTTTGCCATTTTTCAATGTCATTATGATGAAATGGTTTAATAGTTAAATTATTTTCTTTAAAAATGCCATGGGGTCTATCTTCTTTTCTACAGAAATCCATTTCTTTTTTTAATAAAGCATCCACAGCACTATTGATAGCCCAAGAAGGCATAGGAGGTTCTCGAAGACCTAATTTAACCTGTTTAAAAAAACATCTTTGACAATTATAAAATAACTCAATTTTAGATCGACTAATCTTAAATGGTTTTTCACTATCTGTCTTATAGCGATAATTTTCTCCAACTAAAGGTCTATATTCATATGCCATTGATTTTCCTTTAATCTACATCCAATGGGTCAAATTTTTCTTGCCACGCCAAAGATTGTGCTTTGTTTGAAACAGAAAGATGACTCATATCTTCATTAGTAATAGTAAAATTTAAATCTAAATTTTCTTTTAAACGTTCGTAATTAACAGATTTAGGCAGTACTGGATATCCAAGCTGGATTGACCATTTCAACAACAGCTGAGCAACAGTAACATGATATTTATCTGCAACCTCTAAAAAAGGAATAGATGGATCATTTTTCATCGCTTCA
>DEAO01000045.1:3006-8059 GCA_002348725.1 Fidelibacterota bacterium UBA2980
TTTTTCATCGCTTCAGGTTTTGAGTTCCAACGAGATCCTTCTCTCCAATTAGGTAAAGGTGCTAACGTTGAATATGCAATTGGTAGAATATTATGATTATTCATGTATGCTTCTAATGTATCTGGGACCATATGGTAAGGATGAATCTCAATTTGATTTGCAACAGGCATTTCTAGTTGAGCATCTTCAATTTCTTTAATATGCTTTACATTATAATTAGAAACACCAATATGCTTTACCTTGCCTTGTTTCTTTAATTCAACCATTGCTTCCCATAATTCTACTCTAGAATTGGTTGCAAATGGATTATGAATGAGATATAAATCAATTTCATTTAACTGAAGGAGTTTTAAACTTTGTTCACAAGCTTCTATAGCACCGCTAAAGGTTTGAAATGTTTCATCACCATACATTCCAGGCCACATTTTTGTTGTAATAAAAATATCTTCTCTAGCAATAGAAGACGATACAAGCGCATTTCCGACACCTGCTTCATTTTGATATATCTGAGCAGTGTCAATATGGCGATATCCTAAATTGAGTGCATCAGTTGATACACGTTCAGCATCATCATTAGGAATAAGCCAAGTGCCAAGACCAATCATTGGCATAGATAACAGTTTCTTCATTTTGTCGGGATGGCAGGATTCGAACCTGCGATCCCTCGCTCCCAAAGCGAGTGCCTTAACCGGACTGGGCCACATCCCGAAATTGATTTGGGTAACCGATGGGACTCGAACCCACAACAACCGCAACCACAATGCGGGGCTCTACCAATTGAGCTACGGCTACCATTGGCTTAAATTTAAGCGTGGAAACTTATTATAGCTTATCTTTTTAAGCAAGTAGAGTTAAATTTTTTATATAATGAATACATTGAACAAATATCTAGTAAAAGAATCGTTAATTCCCTTTTTACTATCTTTAGGGGTAATCACTACCGTATTATTTTTACAATTCCTTATTCGAGCAATTGATCGTTTCTTAGGAAAAGGATTAGATGTATGGATTATTTTAGAGTACTTATACCTCAATTTAGCATGGATTATTGCATTATCAGTCCCAATGTCACTATTAATATCAACAGTCATGACATATGGAAGAATGTCGCAAGACAATGAAATCACTGCTTTAAAAGCAGCAGGTGTCAGTGTTTTTAACATTATTAAACCAGCGGTATTCTTTGGAGGATTTGTTGGATTAATTTTATGTTTATTTAATAATTTTGTTCTTCCTGATATGAATTATCATGCAAGGCTTCTTGCAAGAGATATCTACCAAAAAAGTCCTGAATTAACAATCGAACCTGGATATTTTATTAATACAATTCCACAATACAGTATGATTGTTAGAGAAATGGAAGGTAATAATTTTAAAGATGTAAAAATATTTAGTAAATATTCTGGAACAGAGCAGGTTACAATCTATGCTGATAAAGGGAAACTCACTTCCAAAGAAGATATCATTATCCTTGATTTAGAAAATGGTGAAATCCATGAGATTGACTTAGAAGACTATAATCATTATAGAAGAATTAAGTTTCTTACACATCAAATTACTATTCCTATTGATGATTTATTATTGAACAGAAATAATGAATCAGTGCGTACAGACAGAGAAATGAAAGTATCACAAATGATTCAAAAAATTGAAAAAAATAAAGAATATATGGTTCAAGTCAATAATAGAATCAAAACCGTATTAGATAATAATGGTATTGCATGGAATGAAGATTTCGATTTAGAAAAAGTATTATCATCCATTGAAATTCTTAAAGAGAATAGTAAACAAATCAGAGAAGAAAAAATCTATAGAGATGATATTCCAATTTCAGAATACGAAGTCAAAGAAAAATTGCGATCATTTAATAATATATCTAGGCAGTTAAAAAATGAATTTATGCTGATATCGAACTACAAAAAAACAAACAACAAATATATGGTAGAAATTCATAAGAAATTTACACTTGCCTTTGCTTGTCTACTCTTTGCAATGACTGGAGCTCCGCTAGGAATTCTAGTACGCAAAGGAGGAATTACAATTGCATCAGCTCTAAGCATTGCATTCTTTCTTGTATACTATATCATGTTGATATGGGGAGAACAATTAGCAGATAGAAATCTTTTAGATCCTACATTTGGCTCATGGATGCCAAATATAATTTTATTTATTGTAGGATTAGTTTTATTCTTTCTTTCAGATAAACAAAATTAGTGAACAGTTTTAAATCAAAAAAAGGAGTAGAAATGAAATTAAATATTAAGAGTTTTTTAATTGGAGTACTAACAGCAGTTAACTTGTTTTTATTAATGGGATTTGATGACCATGAAGATGAAGCTCAAAAAAATGGTAGATACCAAGTAATTATCGATGATGAAGGCCAAAAAAATTGGTATGATACTCGCTATGGAGATAAAGTTGCAATGGAGTTGGGAAGTTATGGTTATATCTTACTTAAAGAAAAAGGTGGTGCGAAAGCAACATTTAAGAAAGAATTTGAATTAGTTGAAGCCTTAAAAAAAATAGATTAACCAACAATATTTCTAATTAGTTGGCTTATTGCTTTTAAAGAAAATTTCTTTTTCTATATTTCTACTATTAGAACGAGGAAGTAATTTGGTATCAGAATCTATTTCAACTTCGATGACTCCTTCTGGCATTACAAAATCTTCATCACGGATACCTAATTCTTTGTGAGCTTCTCTCATAAAGCGTGCCCAAGCTGGTAACGCTGCTGTACTCCCTGATTGCTTATCTCCTAAGCTCACGGAATAATCATCCATACCATACCATACGCCAGCAGAAATATTAGGAGTAAAGCCAACAAACCAAGCATCACTAAATCCTTGAGTAGTGCCAGTTTTCCCAGCAGCTGTATGCCTAAATTTATACTTCCATCGTGCACTACCACCAGTACCTTTATCAATAACAGTTTGCAATAGATTGGTGACTACATAAGCTGTTTCAGGACTTAAAACTTCTTTCTGTGTTATATTAAATTCTTTAATAATTTGTCCATATTTATCTTCAATTTTTGTAATCGCAATCGGTTCAGAATAAATTCCTTTATTAGAAAAAATTGAATAAGAGCTCACTATTTCCATTGGGGTTACTTCTGAAACGCCTAACGCAATAGAATCAAAAGCACGAATTGGCGATTTAATCTGCATGCGTTTTGCAACATTTTTGACTTGTTGAGCCGGAATAAGTTCTTGCACCATACGCACAGATATAAGATTCAATGATCGTCTCAATCCTTCTCTTAGCGTAGTTAATCCACCAGTACTATTATCATAATTTCTTGGAGTCCACTTCTCTTTTTCGCCTCTTGCATTATTTCTATATAACGCTACTGGTTGATTTAGCAATTGAGTTGTTACAGGATAATTATTATCCACTGCAGCTGTATAAATAAAAGGTTTAAACACAGAACCAGGTTGTCTTCTTGCCTGAGTTGCTCTATTATACTGATCAACATAATCAGATCTTCCTCCAATCATTGCTAATATTTCACCCGTTTTACTATCTAAAGCAATAAATGCACATTGAACTAATAAACTCTTTCTTAATTCTTCATATAATTGCATTTGACCATTCAACATCATCTTTGTTGAATCTTCTGGGAATATTGACAGATAACCTAATTCTGAAAAAAGATCCTCATTTGCAAAAAGTTGACTATTAAATTCATCTTGGTTGTCACGTAGTGTTTTCATAACGACATCTTCTGCAATTTTTTGTAGCCTATAATCAAGAGTAGTATAAATTTTTAAACCATCTTGATAAATATTAATACCCAATTCTTCATCTTGTTTTTCAAGGACTCTTCGAACATGTTCAGTGAAGTATGGAGCTTTACTCTTTGGTATTTCATAAAAAATATTATCAGGAATGATACTATTATTTTCTATATACTGTTCATGCGAAATATAATCTTGGTTATACATTAATTTTAAAACAAGAGATCGTCTTTCAATTGATTTATCAAGATTTCTTAAAGGGGAATAGTTTGCAGGAGAAGGCAGCAACCCAATAAGCATTGCTGATTCGCCTATAGTCAATTCAGAAGCTTTTTTGTTAAAATATCTTTTTGCAGCTGATTCTACACCATATGTCCCATGTCCAAAATGCACTGTATTTAAATACATTTCTAATATTTCTTCTTTTGTGTATGTCCTCTCAATTTGAATCGCAGTAATAATTTCTTTTATTTTTCTTGTAATACTATCTCTAAATCCAATTTCCTTATACAAATTCCGTGCTAACTGTTGAGAAAGTGTGCTAAACCCTTGTCTAAATTTCATGGCGACTACATTGACAGCAACTGCGCGAAAAACACTTTGTAAATCGACTCCCCAGTGTTGATAAAATCGTTTATCTTCTGATGATATAGCTGCATTCTTTAGATGTTCAGGCATATCATCTAAGTCAATAAATGCTCTTTTTTGAATATAAAATTCACCAATCACATCACCATTGCGATCATATATTGTTGAGAGCATAGCTGGGTCAAATGTTTCTAAACGTTCAAGCGATGGTAGATCTCTAGACAAGTATAGCAAATAAAATAAAAGTATTATAGAAAGATAAAAGATGATTTTAAGAGAACGAAAAAAAGAGTTAATCATACTTTTTTGGGAGATACCATTGATTTTGGCTTAACAATTTTGTCAAATTCTTTTTCAGATAAATATTTTAATTTTTTTGCACTTTCTTTTAAAGAAATATTTTCTTTTAATGCTTTTTTTGCAATTTCTGCAGATTTTTCATATCCAATCTCTGGAACAAGTGCTGTTACTAACATTAGAGATTTACCTAAATTTTCTGCAATCTTATCTTTATTTGCAGACAATCCATCTAGTGCATTTAACACAAAAGACTCTGATGCTTCACTCAATAAAGAAATTGATTCATGAATATTAAATGCAATTAGAGGTCTGTAAGTATTTAATTCAAAATTTCCATTTGATCCAGAGAAAGCAATTGTTAAATCATTTCCGAGAATTTGTGCATGAACCATATTGACTGCTTCGCATTGAGTAGGATTTACTTT
>DEAO01000045.1:8445-11138 GCA_002348725.1 Fidelibacterota bacterium UBA2980
CCACTTGAAAGCCATTTAATATCATTTGCAATCTTATTCAATGATCCAGAACAAATCTTAATTCTAGATGATAAATCTGAAATAGCATTCTGAGACGATAAAAGTTCAAATTTGTTAGCGCAAACTTTAAAATCAAATCCAGTTTCATCACTAATAGATTTAACCATTAATTTATCATATCCATGAATTGTATTAATGCCTGTCCCAACTGCAGTTCCCCCTATTGGCAAATAAGAACATTCCTTAAGAGTTGCTTCAATTCTCTTAATATCATTAGCAATCATGGATGCATAACCAGAAAATTCTTGCCCTAATGTAATTGGAGTTGCATCCTGCAAATGAGTTCTACCAACCTTTACAATTGATTTAAATTCATTTTCTTTATCTTTGAGTGCTGTTTGAAGCAAATCAAGGCTTGGTAATAAATTATTTTCTACATTCATAACAGAACCAATAAGAATTGCAGTAGGGAAAGTATCATTAGTGGACTGGGACATGTTTACATGATCATTTGGATGAACAAATTTATATTCTCCTAATTTGCCTCCTAACAATTCATTCGCTTTGTTTGCAATGACTTCATTAACATTCATATTAGTCTGGGTTCCGCTACCACTTTGAAAAACAGATAAAGGAAATTCATCTATAAAATCTTCAGGATTTTTTAAAATAGCATCACAAGTCTTAATAATAGCATTACTTAGTTTTTTAGAAAGGATTTTTTGATTAGCATTAGAAATTGCAGCTGCTTTTTTAATAATAACTAAAGGAAGAACCAAATTAAAATCCATTGGCCAACCAATTTCAAAGTTTTGAATTGCTCTTTGAGTTTGTGCTCCATAGTATGCTTTTGATGGAACCTTAACTGGTCCTAAACTATCTTTTTCTGTTCTAAATTTTTTCACTTTACTTCCCAAGTATCGCCAGCATTAAGTAGATCATTAAGAGTTTTCTTGCTTTTATCGTTCTTTTGAGCTTCTTTCATCTGTTGTTCCATCAAACCATCATAGGTTGCTCTTTCTTTACAATATAACACACCTATTGGTTCCGGAAAAACATCATCTGAAGTAAAATTTGAAAGCATATCTGCAATAAATTTATCTTTTTCATTGTGTACTAATATATCATCAACAGAATATTTTTTACCAATATCAACTACCTTTGGATTGGTACCGTCTAAATAAATACCTTTATTGTCCGTTGGTCCAAAAATCATTGGTTGGCCATCTTCAAGACGTAATAATTTTTCAGATTTTGTTTCTTTATCTGTTAATTCAGAAAAAGCACCATCATTAAAAATATTACAATTTTGGTAAATCTCAATAAAAGAGGCTCCATTATATTCATTTGCTCTTCTAATCATTTCCTGTAAATGTTTTAATTCTCTATCAATTGTTTTTGCAACAAATCCTGCCTCAGCACCAAGAACTAACTTTGATGGGTTAAATGGATGGTCTAATGAACCCATTGGCGTAGAATAAGTGACTTTCCCTTGTTCAGATGTTGGAGAATACTGCCCTTTTGTTAATCCATAAATACGATTATTAAATAACATAATATTTAAATCGATATTTCTTCTCATTAAATGAATAATATGATTTCCACCAATAGAAAATCCGTCACCATCACCTGTAACAATCCATACTGACAAATCTGGATTTGCAACCTTTAACCCGCTTGCAATAGTTGGTGCTCTACCATGAATAGTATGAAAACCAAAAGTATCCATATAGTAAGGGAATCTGCTTGAACAGCCAATTCCCGATATAAAAACTACATCTTCTTTCTTTGTAGTAATTTCAGGAAAAACTTTTTGAGTCTGTGCAAGTATAGCATAGTCCCCACATCCTGGACACCAACGCACCGCTTGATCAGATTCAAAATCACTTTTTTTGAGTATAGGTTTATCACTCATTTATTAATTCCTTTGCTTTACTTACAATGCTAGAAGGATTTAATGGTCTACCTTTGACCTCATTAAATCCAATAGCATCAATTAAAAACTCAGATCGAATAATTTTTCTGAATTGACCAGAATTAACCTCTGGAATTAAAACCTTCTTATAGTTCTTTAAAATTTTTTTCAAATCTGGTGGCAATGGATTAATCCACTGAACTGAAGCATGCCCAACTTTATGCTTTTCTTTTATCAGTTGTTCTGTTGCAGATTTGCAAGCGCCATGAGTACTTCCCCAGCTAAGAATTAGCAAATCTCCCTTCTTCTTTCCATATACAGAAGTAGGATCTATTTCATCAGCAATATTTTGAATCTTTTGATATCGTGTGTCAGTCATTTCTTGATGATTGTCCGGATCATAATTTACATTACCGGTAATATTTTGCTTTTCTATCCCCCCAATTCGATGTTCTAATCCTTTTGTGCCAGGAATAGCCCAACCTCTAGCTAAGGTTTTTTTGTTGCGCTTGTAAGGTAAAAATTTTTCACCTGAAGTATTTTCCTCTTCAAATTTTACAATAAAATCATTTAAATCATCTGGATTTGGAATAAGCCATGGTTCTGAACCATTTACAAGATAACCATCTGATAAAACCATAACAGGGGTCATATATTTTACAGCAATTCTACATGCTTCATATGTCGCAAAATAACAATCTCCTGGAGTTGCAGGAGCGATTACAGCAACTGGCGCTTCCCCATTACGTCCATAAAGAGCTTGCAATAAATCAGATTG
>DEAO01000023.1:0-3223 GCA_002348725.1 Fidelibacterota bacterium UBA2980
ATTAATTTTTTAATGATTAGTTATCCTGCTTCTTTTGGTTTTACTGACAGTGTTGAAGGAATAAAATGGTCTTTTGTTAGTGTAGCATTGTGGTGGCTGTTATTTTCAATCCCAATTGTATTATTTGTAAAGGAACCTAAATATCACAATCCAGAAACTACTCTACAGACTATTAAATCTGGCTTAAGACAATTCAAAAATACTTTCAATGAGATAAAACATCTCAAAGTTGTAGCTACATTTCTGATTGCATATTGGCTCTACATTGATGGTGTAGATACTACAGTAAGAATGGCAGCTGATTTTGCAATTACAATTGGTTTTGATTCTAGTTCTGTTATGGGTGCACTTGTTTTAATTCAGTTTATTGCATTTGTTGCAACTTTGCTCTATGTAAAATTTTCAGATAGTATAGGAATTAAAAATGCAATCTATGTTGGTATTGTTGCATATATTGTTATTCTTTTATCAGCATATTTTGTTGAAGAATTATGGCAGTTTTATGCTGTCGCAAGTTTAATAGGATGTTTTCAAGGTGGAATACAAGCTATAAGTAGAAGTTTGTATGCCCGCATTATACCAGAAGATAAATCTGCTGAATTCTTTGGATTTTATAACATGTTAGGGAAGTTTGCTGCTGTTATAGGACCGGTTATGATGGGCTCAATTACATTGCTTGTAAGTAACATGACAGGCGATCAAATATTTTCTGCTCGCATTGGTTTACAATCACTGATTATACTTTTTGTTCTTGGAGCTTTTGTTTTATCTAAAGTTGATGTTGCTGAAGGTGAAAGAATTGCAAAAAAACATCTATAATCTTGCAAATAACTGATTACTAACGATAAAAATCTTTTTAAATTAGCACCGTGAATAAAATATCAGAATATTCAGAATTAGTACAGCCAACACATATCAATACAGCAGGTACTTTATTTGGTGGTTATATGTTAGCATGGTTGGATCTTGCTGCAGCAAAGGCTGCATCTGAGTTTTTAGAGCATACAGATGCTTGGGGAGCAGTAACTCGTGCCTTAGATAAGGTAGAATTTAAAGAACCTGTTTTTCTTGGCGATTGGGTTAAGTGCAAATCTGAAATTGTAAAAGTAGGAAATTCATCTATGGTAGTACAAGTTAGTGCATTTGCTGAGAGTAAAGATCATGGAAAGAGATTAGCATGTACAGCTGATATTACTTTTGTTTCAGTTATTAAAGATGAAAATGGAGATTTAGTTAAATTTGATCATAATTTAAGTTTAGATAAGGAGAAATAATGGCGCATATTAATAAGTTAAACTATAAAAAAGATTTCAAAAATCTTAAATCAGATATTATTGCCAAAGGAATTTTTGAAGATGAGAAGCATTGGACAATTTCTAGCGGCCAGATGAAAGGAAAGGTCGGAGATTTAGCATTTTCATTTGATAAAGATGAGAAGGTTTTATTTTTTGGTCTTGGAAAGAAAAAGGATGTAAAACCTGAAGATTTTAGACGAGCAGCTGGTTCAATTGTAAATTTTGTGATTGATAAAAAATATGCTTCTTTAGCAGTAGACTGTCCTTCTTCTGGCATGGATGCTTACAATTGCCAAGCATTTTCAGAAGGCTTGATTTTAGCAAGTTATCGCTTTCTTGATTACTTCTCTGATGAAAGAGCAGATTACCATTTAAAAAATATTACTATGGTGGGAACGTGTAATAAAAATGCATCTAAAAAAGGATCAATAATTGCAAATGCTGTATGTGATTCTCGAGATTTAGCAAATCATCCAGGGAATATCACTACACCTACAAGATTAGCAAATTTTGCCAAAGAAGTTGGTAAAAAAGGCAATATGAAAGTAACTGTATTTGATAGAGACAAATTTACCAAAATGGGTATGGGTTCTTTTGCTGCGGTAGCGCAAGGGACAAATGAGCCTCCAAAATTTATTATAATGGAATATTTTGGTGGTCCTAAAAAAGAAAAACCTGTAATGCTTGTAGGGAAAGGATTGACTTTTGATACAGGCGGAATTTCACTAAAACCAGGTTTACGCATGGATGAAATGAAATTTGATATGTGTGGTTCAGCAGTTGTGTTTGGTGTAATGAATGCTATTGCAACATTAAAACCAAAAATGAACGTAGTTGCTATTGTTCCTTCAACTCACAATATGCTTGGAGGTTCTGCAGTATTGCCAGGAGATATTTTAACTGCTTATAATGGAAAAACAATTGAAGTATTAAATACGGATGCGGAAGGCAGATTAATCTTAGCAGACGCCTTGTCATATGCTAGCAAACATTATGATCCAGAATATATGCTTGATTTTGCAACATTAACTGGTGCAGTAGTTATTACTTTAGGGAAGATTGCAACCGGTATTATGGGTAACAATGAAGTGTTAATGGAAAATATCAAAGTTTCATCAGAAAATACCGGTGAACATGTATGGCCATTACCATTGTGGGATGAATATTGTGATCAAGTGAAATCTCATGTAGCAGATGTAAAAAATCTTGGAAGTCCAGGGCAAGCAGGTTCAATCGCTGGAGGAGCATTTTTGAAGGCATTTGTAAGAGAAGATATTCCTTGGGTTCATTTTGATGTTGCTGGTACATCCTATCACGTTGAAAATAGAAGTTATGCTCAAAAAGATGGTGCATCAGGCCAAGTAATTAGACTTGTATTAGATTTACTTGGTGTCTAATGAACAAACTTAAATCTATTAATACTGCCCAATTCTATATCCAATTGTGTACTGCAAGCTTATTGCTCTATTTCACTATTACTTCTGATAGAAAAGAGATGGCAATTGTGCCAATCCTATTGCTAATTAGTTGGACATTAGGATATGTACAAAGACGTATTACAAGAAGAAGGGTTAATAGATTAAAAAAATGAATTCTTTATTTGCGAATGATATAACACTTGATCATAAAAATCATACTTATCAACTATCAGATAATCCAGGTATAGATTTTGCAAGTGTCACAGAGTTTATTCATAAATTTTTTAGAAAATTTAATCAGGAAAAAACTGCAAGAAAACTAATTAAAGAACATCCAAAATATATTGATATGACCGTTGAACAATTGATTAAAGAGTGGGGGAAAGGCGCCAAAAGAGGTACAATCGTTCATAATGAATTAGAATTATTTATAAAGGATGGAACTGAACCAAAAAATAGCCTTGCTTGCATAGGCGCTGAATGGCTTAAAGAAAAGAAAAAGAATCCAGA
>DEAO01000023.1:3599-7356 GCA_002348725.1 Fidelibacterota bacterium UBA2980
ACCATTGATTTGTTAGTATATAACAAAGAACAGGATATGTATCATTTAGTTGATTGGAAAACAAATAAGCGTATTAGCGAAGAGTCCTTTGGTAATAAGAAAGGAATTCTAAATTCTACCCAACATTTAGATGATTGTAATTTTATCCATTATTCATTACAGCTATCTTTTTATCGTTATATTCTTGAAAATTATTATGGATTAAAAGTTGGTAGTCAAACTTTATTTCATTTAAAGCAAGACAAGTTTAAAACTTATAGTGTAAATTATCATGAGGATGATTTAGTAAATATGTTGAAAGAAAAAGAATTATTATGATTGAAATACTGCTAGTTATTCTAATTATACTTGTTATCGCATCCGTTTTTTATCTAAAGAAAAGCATTGATTCATCTTCTGATAACCAACAAGATCATTTATCAAAAGATGATTTAAATCATCAATTTTCTGAAACAAATAATACAATTAAAAGCGTATTAGAATCTTTAGGTGCACTAAAACAATCAGCCGAACAAGCATCTACAACTTCCACAGATAATTATAGAGATATGATTACAAGAATAACAAACGTTGAAAGAGTATTTACAACAAATCAAACAAGAGGAGCTCTTGGTGAATATGTAGTTGAACAGATTATTGAGTGGATAGGCTTAAAAGAAGGGGAAGGGAAATCTTGGGATAAGCAAAAGCCATTTGGAGACTCTAGACCAGATTTTACATTTTATTTTCCTAAAGGTGGTTATGTGCATCTTGATGCAAAGTTTCCATTAGATAATTATCATACAATGATACAATGCAATCCTAAATCACCTGAAGAAGATACTGCAAAGAAAAATTTTAAAGAAAATGTTAGAGCTCTTTTAAGAAAAATTGAAGGTGCAAAGAAAGACTATATTGAGCATGATGGAGGTGTCAATTTTGTAATGGTATTCATACCTAATATGCAGGTTTTAAATTTTGTAAGAGAAGAGTTTGAAGATTTGTATGATTATGCATCAAAAAGAAAGATGTTGCTTGTGGGGCCATCTGAATTGTATGGTATCCTTAATCTCCTTACAAAAGCTATAGATAACTTCAATATTGAGCAATCTACCAAAGAGATTATTGATGGAATAAATAAGTTTAAGCTTGAATGGGATAATATGACGGAAGAATTTGATAAACATGGTAAACAGCTTAAAACTGCTCAAAGTTCTTTTGATGACATAACAGGGCCTAGAAAAAACGCATTAGAAAAGATTGTCAACAAAATAAGTTCATCTGATTCTTCAGATGATGAAGAATAATTATATTAAGATATATAAGTCTATTGCTAGATATAGCATAAAATAACCGATTATCTCCCATATCACTTGATTAATCTTATCAATTTTTACTTCAATCCTATCGGTTGATTTTGTTCGTTTATATTTAAAGATATTTGGAATCAATCTCGGTGTGCTGTCATAGTATTCTTTGTAGGAGCTATCATGTTGGGCTAATAGTTTTCTTTCTTCTTTGATGATAGCAGGAATATGTAGCACAGTAAACGCTGCTAAAAGAGCTACTGCAATTGGAATAGACTTTACCACTAAGGAAAAGCCTGATAGTATAACAATAGTAAAGAAGTATAATGGATTTCTTACCATGGAATATGGCCCTTCTGTAATTAACCTTTTTGTTTTGAATCCTTCAACATATAAGGACGCCCATAATCTTCCAAAACCGCCGAATGTTACAAGAACAAACCCTATAATACTTAATACTATTGATTGCATATCTGATATATCTAAAGTGTTAACTCTAAATTGATCATTCATAACAATAATAATGATCATAGATACAACGAATATTCTTGATAGCAATATTCTTTTTCTAATGATATAGTTTAGCATATTTACTTGATTGTGATTCTATTTTCTTGTACTAATTCACAGCCTGGAACTTCTTCACCATTTTTTAGAGCTTCTTTGATTTTTTCTTTATTAACTGCTTTAGTTTCTTTAGTGTCGATAAAATCTTCAGGAATTTCATTTTCATTAGTTATTACCACCTTGTAAGGATTTTTTTGCATCGAAATGCTTATGTCAGGTGCATCAATTTTTTTAATCCCACTCTTTTCTAAATTAGCTCTTAAATATTCACGCATATGATTGATTTTTTTTTCTAAAGAAGCTCTTCTTTGATGCATGTTAGATTCAGCTTCTTTCATTCCATCAAGAGTATGTTCTAAATTTTTGATGTACTTGGCTACATTAGCGCTTTTAAGTTTAAATTCACCTTCTAAAGATTCTAGTGTATCTATAACTGATTGATCATCAAGTTCAGTAAGATTTTCCAATGCATCTTTGAATTCATCAGCTAGTTCGTATAAGGTAGGTAATGACATTCCTAAATTTAAAAGAGAAAAATTATAATTCTTTAATTTCTTTTAATAAATCATTTAGCATATCTTTTGCATCTCCAAATACCATAATGGAATTGTCATAGCCAAATAATTCATTTTGTACCCCAGCAAATCCAGGATTCATACTTCTTTTATTGATAATTACGGTACGTGATTTATCAACATCTAAGATTGGCATACCGTAGATAGGACTTGATTGATCATGTCTCGCTGCAGGATTAACTACGTCATTGGCACCAAGAATTAATGCGACATCACAATCTTCAAATTCAGGATTGATTTCATCTAAATCTTTTAATAGATCATAAGACACATTTGCTTCTGCAAGCAACACATTCATGTGTCCTGGCATTCTTCCAGCAACTGGATGAATTGCATATAACACTTTTTTACCTTTTGCTTCTAAATTATCAGCAACTTCTCTTGCTACATGTTGTGCTTGTGCAACAGCTAATCCATACCCTGGAACAATAATCACTTTTTCTGCTGCATCAAGAATCATTGCTGCTTCAGTTGTTGAATAGCTCTTAATGTTCATTTCTTTGCCATCACCAGAACTCCCATCTGACGTTTCAGCTCCAACAGCACCAAATATTACATTAGCTAAAGATCGATTCATGCCTTTACACATAATGTTCGTTAATATTAGACCAGACGCACCAACTAGAGATCCGCTAATAATAAGAGCTTGGTTATCAATTAGAAATCCTGTAGCAGCTGCAGCAATTCCTGAATAAGAATTAAGAAGAGAAATAACAACAGGCATATCTGCACCACCAATTGGTATTGTTAATCCTATGCCTAATATAAATGCCAAGATTACAACTAAATAAAAAATATTATAAGCCGACATTACTTCTAGATTATTAACAGAAATTAAAACTACAATAGTAGCAAAAATCAAAGCATTCAGTGCTTGTTGTCCTTTAAAAGTAACGGCTCTACCTGAAACTATTCCTTGTAATTTTCCAAATGCAATAAAGCTTCCAGAAAAAGTTAAAGTTCCAATAAATACACTAAGACAAATAATAAAACTTAAGTCATCTATCTTAAAAAATTCAGAAGATGCCACTAAAGCAGATGCAGCTCCACCTAAACCATTAAAGATTGCAACCATTTGAGGCATTTCTGTCATTTGAACTCTAGTTGCAAATAGTAGACCAATAACAGCTCCAACTCCAACTCCAATTGCAATTAATTGCAGATCTAGTACATCAGAAGAAGCCAATGTGGCAGCAATAGCAATTAACATACCAAGTGCTGCTAGGAAATTACCGCTTCTAGCAGTCTTAGGATGTGAAAGACGTTTTAACCCTAGGATAAAACAAACAGCTGATATGAGATAAAATAAATTCATTTTTTCTTAAACAT
>DEAO01000023.1:7727-11310 GCA_002348725.1 Fidelibacterota bacterium UBA2980
CAAATCAGTGCAGCCAATCCAAGATAAGTGCTAATTTGACCATCAGTACTAATCGCCAGTAAAGCACCAACAATTGCAATTCCTGAAATTGCATTTGAACCAGACATTAGTGGAGTATGAAGGGTAGGAGGAACTTTATTTATGACTTCATTCCCGACAAATATCGCCAAAATAAAAATTGTTATTAAATTAACATCCATTATAATGCCTCTTTAGTTGGTTCATGTCTAATTTCACCTTTTTCAATAAAAAGCATACCATCAATAATTTCATCTTCTTTATCTAATTTGAACCCTTCTTCAGTATTGCAATGTTCAATAATTGCTTGAACATTTTTTGAGAATAATTGACTAGCATGTGTTGCCATTGTGCTTGGCAAATTTGTATTTCCATCAATTAAAACACCATTATGATTTACTAATTCATCTGGTTTAGTTAATTCACAATTTCCACCATTTTCAGATGCTAAATCCATAATAACTGATCCAGATTTCATTAAGTTAACCATACTAGTAGGTATTAGAACAGGTGCAGGCCTATTCGGAATTAACGCTGTTGTAATTACCAAATCAGATTTTGATATTCTTTCTTCCATCAACTTTTGCTGACGTTTTTTGTATTCTTCACTTGTTTCTTTAGCATATCCACCTGATCCTACACCATCATCGCTATCACTTTCTACTTCTATAAATTTTGCACCTAAACTTTCTACTTGTTCTTTTACTTCAGGTCTTACATCAAATGCTTCTACTTGTGCTCCAAGTCTTTTTGCAGTTGCAATTGCTTGTAATCCAGCAACTCCTGCACCAATTACCAATGTTTTTGCTGGAGGAATTGTTCCAGCAGCTGTCATTAGTAACGGCATATATTTTTCAATATGATCTGCGCCAATTAACACAGCTTTGTATCCTGCAATATTTGCTTGGGAACTTAAAATATCCATTTTTTGCGCTAAAGTAGTTCTTGGAAGAAGATTCAATGAGAATGCAGAAACTTGCTTGTCTTTTAATTTTTTAACTAATGCAATATCTTTAATTGTTTGAAATAACGAGATTAGAAGAGAATTTGAGTTTAATAATCCGATTTCATCTTCTGTTGGTGTATTAACTTTCACAACTATAGCGCAACTAAATATTTCATTTCTATCAACTATTTTTGCACCAGCATCTACAAATGATTGATCTGAATAGTGCGAAGAATGACCTGCATCTTTTTCTACAAAGAAAGAATAACCTTTTTCTGTTAAATCTTTAACAGTAGAAGGAATGATAGCCACTCTTTTTTCAAGCGATTTTGTTTCTTTTAGTACACCAATATTCATAACAATGTTTTACGAGCGTAATATTAGGATAAATTATTAAATTTTACTATGGAATTATTTCCAAATATTGAACCTTTTAATACCTTCAATTTACCGGTATCTGATTTGCATACTATATATGTAGAAGAGTCAGGTAATAAAAATGGTAAACCAGTTATATTCTTACATGGTGGTCCTGGAGGGGGTGTCGATCCAAAATATAGAAGATACTTCGATCCTGAAAAGTGGCGCATTATTATGTTTGATCAACGTGGGTGCGGTAAAAGCACTCCCTTTGCAGAGTTAGAAGAAAATACTACTTGGGATTTAGTGAGCGATATTGAAAAAATTCGTAATCATCTTTCTATTGATCAATGGGTTGTGTTTGGGGGAAGCTGGGGAAGTACGTTATCATTAGCTTATAGCCAAACGCATCCTGATTCATGCAAGGGTCTGATTTTAAGAGGTATCTTTTTAGTGCGAAAAAAAGAATTAGATTGGTTTTATCAAGAAGGAGCTAATAATATTTTTCCAGATAGATGGGAATCTTTTTTAGAGCCTATCCCTGTTGAAAAAAGAGATAATTTAATGCAGGCTTATTATGAAATTTTAACCGGTGAAGATCATTCAAAAAAAATTGAAGCAGCGAAAGCATGGAGCACATGGGAAGGAAGCACTGTTAGACTATTGCAGGATGAAAATTTTATTTCTGATTTCTCAGACGATAAATTTGCTGAAGCATTTGCAAGGATTGAATGTCATTATTTTATGAATAATTGTTGGCTTGATTCTGATAATCATCTTATAGAGAACATGCATAAAATTAGACATATTCCTGGAGTAATTATTCATGGAAGGTACGATATTATTTGTCCAGTGATACAAGCATGGGATTTACACAAAGCATGGCCAGAAGCAGACTTGCATATCATTCCAGATGCTGGACATTCTATCTTTGAAGATGGAATAAAAAATAAGATTTTAGAGTATACTGATAGATTTTCTAATCTATAAGAATAGACTCAATAGACTGATTAAAGTCCCACCAAGAAAAACAGTTGGATTAGTAATATCGCTTGCAGCAACGACTAACCCTATAAAAGGCATAAATTTACTTGCATTGCTCATTTCACCAATTGCTAAAGATTGTTTACCAGATTTTACTTCGTCAACCTCTATGAGTTCTTCTAAGCTATTGTCAGATAAATCACTCTTTATTTCTTCTTGAGGAAAACGCAAAATAAATGAAACTTCTCTTTTTGATGGTGACATAATTTCAAATGATTCAATTGATTCATTAACTTTTAATGCAATCTGTGTAGACTCATCGCTATTGGCAACTTCAATCTTTCTTACAATTTTATTTAATGGTGTATTAGACAATTTTGTACTATCGCTTTTTGCATCATATATTGTCAGATAAAACCATTCGGATGAATACCAAGCTGTAACATTTTTTAAATCTATTTTTTTTGTTGATTTCAATTTTATGATTGTTCCATTATCTCTAGAATCAATATCTAATTGATTAATCTTATTATCTTGCGCGAATACAGAGGAAATTAAAAAGCAGGCTAATATTATTCTGAACATAGAAGAATTTATAACGTTTTTATGAGAATTATATTAGCTAATATTTTTGATAATAATGAATATATTATTTGTTTAGATTCTTTAAAATAACCTACAAATGAACAGTAAAGAAATTAGACAATCATTTATAAAATTTTTTGAAGATAAAGAACATCATCATGTTGAAAGTGCGCCTGTTCTTCCTCATGGTGATAAGTCTCTACTTTTTACAAATGCTGGAATGAACCAGTTTAAGTCAATTTTCCTTGGATCAGAAGATCCAAAACACTTACGAGTTGTGAACAGTCAAAAATGTATTAGAGTTAGCGGGAAGCATAATGATTTAGAAGAAGTAGGAAGAGATGGTTTTCATCACACATTTTTTGAAATGTTAGGGAATTGGTCTTTTGGAGATTATTATAAAAAAGAAGCAATTCAATGGTCTTGGGAATTATTTACGGATGTTTGGAAGTTAGATAAAGACCGTTTATGGGTTACCGTTTTTGAAGAAGATGATGAAGCATATAATTTGTGGGCTACAGAGACTGATATTGATAAAAATAGAATTGTAAAATCAGATGCGAAGGATAATTTCTGGGAAATGGCAGAAACCGGTCCTTGTGGTCCTTGCTCTGAAATCCATTATTATGTTGGAGATAAAGTTGACAATCAAGATGCAAGCCATGTGAACCATTCTTCTGATTACTGGGA
>DEAO01000023.1:11681-12439 GCA_002348725.1 Fidelibacterota bacterium UBA2980
GAAGATTTACCTAAAAAACATGTTGATACTGGAGCTGGATTAGAAAGAATTTGTTCTGTTCTTCAAGGTAAAAATTCGAATTACAAAACTGATTTATTTTCAGAAACTATATCAGCTTTAGAAAAAATATCGAAAACAAAATATACTGATAATGAAGTGACATATAATGTTATATGCGACCATATTAGAATGCTATCATTTGCTATAACTGATGGAGTATTGCCATCAAATGAAGGTAGAGGCTATGTTGTAAGAAGAGTTTTAAGAAGAGCATCTAAATTTGTAATGAATCTTGATATTAAAGAACCAATTTTATATAAATTAGTCCAATCAGTTGTTTCTACAATGTCTGACTCTTACCCTGAGCTCAAAGCAAAACAGGAACATGTAGAGCAGACAATACTGAATGAAGAAGAATCTTTTCTTCTTACTCTTGAAAGAGGTGTGATTCAATTTGAAAAGATTATAAAAAACTCTTCTAAAATTATAGATGGCGCTGATGCATTTAAGTTATATGATACTTATGGATTTCCTTTGGATTTAACAGAATTAATGGCAGAAGAAAAAGGAATGAAAGTTGACAAAAAAGGCTTTGATGAAGCAATGCAAAAACAGAAAGATCTCGCAAAAAGTAGTCAAAAATTTACCTTTGATAGAAGTAATGTTAAATGGATTTTAGAGAATGATGGAAGTCATTCAGAATTTATTGGTTATGATTAAGAAGAAAGTCAAAGCAAAATAATGAAGTGGGCAAATGA
>DEAO01000039.1:0-15915 GCA_002348725.1 Fidelibacterota bacterium UBA2980
GCTTATTTGGTTCAATTATTTAATGATAAAACTGATGGATTCAAGGAATTAGATGGCGGGGGAAATACAGGCTATTCTAAACTTGATCTTCTAACAAAGGTCCGTTACATGATTAATGATAATCATGCAATGGAAATGAAGTGGTCTATGACTGATGAAATATCTGATGAAACATATCTTGGATTAACTGATGATGATTTTGCTAAAAATCCATTAAGAAGATATCGTGCAACTCAGTTAGATGAGATGGACGCAGATCATTCACAGCTTGTATTGTCTTACGCAGCTAAATTATCTGACAATCTTTCTTTAAGTGCGTCATGGTATCGTAATGATTTTGCAAGAAACTGGTTTAAGTTAAACAAGGTTAATGGCGCAAAATTAAGCACTATTGCAGGAGATCCTACCAGCGATGGATGGGCAGATTTTTATGCATTAATGGATGCTACAGAAAGCGCTGACGATGCATATAGAGTTAAAGCAAACAATAGAGAATATTATTCTCAAGGATTGCAAGCAGTTCTTAATGCTTCTCTTGGAAATCATGATCTGCAGGCTGGACTTAGAGTTCATTATGATGAAATGGATAGATTCCAATGGGAACACAGATATAAAATGTCTGGTGGTAACCTAGTAATGACAACTGAGGCAGTTAAAGGTTCTGATTCTAATAGAATCGACTCTGCTGATGCTACTGCACTATTTATTGAAGATAGAATGACTTCAGGAGATTGGACTGTAACAGGTGGTCTTAGATATGAATCAATTACAGTAAATAGAGATGATTGGGGTAAAACTGACCCTGATCGTTCTGAAACACCATCAACAAAAGATCAAACAATTGATGTTATTGTTCCTGGCGTTTCTGTTGAGTATGCGCTTTCACCAAAACAAACATTATCTTATGGTATCCATAAAGGATTTGCTCCTTATGGACCAGGAGGTGTTACAGTTGTTGATGGTGTAACTCAAGAAATAGAACCTGAAACAAGCATTAATCATGAAATAGGGTGGAGATCATATGATGGGTTAGAAGGTATGGAGTTTACATACTTTATGAACAATTATGATAATCTTCTAGGAGCAGACACTCAAGCTGCTGGAACTGGAACGGACGCACTCTACAATGGTGGAGCTGTTGATATTTCAGGGTTCGAATTATATCTTAGACGTATGCTATGGGAAGGTGAAGGACTTCAAATCCCTATAGAACTTGCATATACGCATACTAGCACTGAGTTTAAAGAATCATTTGACGGTGATTTTTGGGGCGATGTGTCATCTGGAGATGAGCTTCCATATGTTCCTAGCGATATACTGTATTTAAACGTTGGGATGAATATGGGCATAATGTCTAGTAATGTATCTTTAAAACATACTTCAGCAATGAGAACATCAGCTGGTTCTGGTAGTCTTGATGACGCAGAATCAACAGATGCATTAATGATTGTTGATGTTGCAACAAACTTTGAAGTACAAAATAATATGGTTCTATCACTTCATATCAAGAATTTACTTGATGAGAATGGAGTTGCTGCAAGAAGACCTTATGGTGTTCGACCATCAATGCCTAGAACTATATCACTTGGACTTTCATATACTTTTTAAGGGGATAATATAAACTTGTCATAACTTCTATCTAGAAACCTCGTAATTAGTATCATACTAGATTACCTTAAAAAGTTAGAAGTAGCGCCCGATTTAATCGGGCGTTACTTTTTTATAGAGAAAAAATGATAGCGAACTTATTTGTTAATTGAAAAAAAATAATTATACTTATGTCTTCTATGAGATATAAAATTTTACTTTGCATAGCATTTGTCAGTTCGCTTTATTCACAGACTTTTTTAGATCTCACTCCACGTCCTTCGTATGATATTCAAAAAATCGATACTCCTATTATAATAGATGGACAGTTAAATGAATCTGTATGGGAATTTGCACAGATTGCAACAGGGTTTACTGATACAGGTATTTTTCAAGGGGAAAAATCTGCATTTAAAACAGAAGTCAAAGCATTGTATGATAATCAGAATTTGTATGTAGGGTTTATTGCTTATACTCCTCCTGAGAAAATAAGAACATCAATCTCAAAACGAGACAACATTAACGATGATGATGATTATGTGGGTATTCAGCTTGATTTATTTGATGATGAAGCTCTTATTTATGGAATTGCAGCTAGCCCATCTGCAACACAAATTGATGGCCGTTCTGGTTTTGGATTTGATAAATCTTTGGATTTAATTTTTGATGTCCAAACAACTATTACAGATTATGGATATATCGTAGAATTTGCGATTCCATTTTCGAGCTTAAGATATTCTGTAGCAAAAACACAAAATTGGAGAATAAATTTTTATCGCCGATATACCACTGATGATGAAATTGGACATGAAGTATTTTGGGCATCAACGATGCGAGGCATAGAATGTCAAAGCTGTCAGATGGCTTATTTAAACAATATTGAGCCACCAAAACAAGAAAGAGGAGACATTGAGTATATTCCTTCGTTGGTTGGCGGATATTCTCAAGATTTTAGCAATGATTCAACTAGTGATAACTTCGAACCTTCTTTATTTGTTAAGTATCCTCTTTCATCTGTTGATTTGCTAGAAATTGCTTTAAACCCTGATTTTAGTCAGATTGAATCAGATGATATTCAAAATGATATCAATACCGTAAATGCATTGTATTTTAGAGAAAGAAGACCTTTTTTTAGTGAAGGGGCAGAGCTTTTTAAATTTAATTCAGATCGTGGTTATATTAATCTGTTTTATTCTAGAACTATCAATGATCCATCTGTAGCATTGAAATATACAGGAAAAATTGGGAAAACAGCTTTTGGAGTAATCAGCGCTATAGATGAATCATCGCTATTACTCCTTCCTTTTGAAGAATCAAGCACTATTGTTCCAATGGGCGAGAGTACATCTAATATCATTCGTATGAAGCGCATGTTAAAAAATGCAGGTGAACTTGGTGCTATTATCACTAATCGTACATTTGATAAAGGTGGAGATATGACAACTGCAGGGATTGATTTTCATTATCATCCTGGAAATAATTTGCATTTAACACTACATGCTACAAGTTCAGTTCATAATGAATCTGATAATTTAGAGTACAATCCCGTAGATGAAGAAGATCAAACATTTGATAAATATACCAAAGCGTTTGATGGGGAAGAAGTAACTGGGAATGCAATGGGTTTTAGTTTGTCAAAATTTGACAGACATGATAATGCTGGGCTTACAGTAAGGCTACGTTCTCCTGGATTTCGAACTAGCAATGGTTTTGAGAGGAATAATTCAACAAAATGGATAAAGCTTTCGAGGGGAAAGAACATTTATTATGACAATCATCCAAAATTATTAAAATCTGACCATTTTATTCAATTAATACACAAAGAAAATTATAGCGGGCTTACAAAAAAGCAAGAAATTACTATCAAGAATGAATTGAGTTTTAAAAATGGATTTAATTTGAGTTTTGAAGGTGAAATCCAAGATGAAAATTTTAAAGGATTACAGTTTGATAACCATTCAGATTTCACAATATCTTTTACTGGAAAACTTAACCCAAAAACTAAAATTCATTCAGGAATTAATTTCAATGATGAAATTATCAGATATTTATCTGTACCTGAAGTTACTTGGGAAAATAATATTTGGTTTTATACAGAAATTAAACTGTCTAACCAATCTAATTTTTCTGTCGGTATTAATTATGAAGAAGCCCAAGAGTATTATGATGGTTTTCTAATCAATGCACGTTATACACATTCATTTACATCTAAGCTTTCTTTAAGAGCTAAAGTGCAGTATAGCGATTTTTCAAACACGTGGTTTATTGAACCATTGTTAACCTATCAACCAAATGCATTTTCTGCATTATATTTTGGAATTAATGATCTGCTTAACACTGAAGATGATATGTTTTCAAATTTAACAGAGTCAGAACGTCAATTATTTGTTAAGTTTCAATACTTGTTTTAGATAATGAAAAGAATATTATTAATATTATTTGTATTAACATTTTATAGCTGTGCTACTGCTATAGGCAATAGCGTTCCAACAGAAACGAATGCTAAAGATACTGTAACAAATGGTAATAGTGTCTATGCTTCAAATGCAAACACTATGGTTGCTTTTAATAAGATTTTACCTAAGAAACGTGCTGCATTTGAAATGTTAAATAAAACAATTATTATGCCATCAATTGAGCGTGTTAATCCGTCGGTTTACAACAGTTTAACATTTTTATCACCTGATGATCAAAACGAAGATGGAACCTATACATTTCTTTATATTGCTGACCCTTATTTAGAAAGTCAAAGTTATGACATCCTGTCTATGCTTATTGAAGTTCATGGTAGAGCGAGAGCAGAAGAATATTTTAAGTTATGGCTTGATTGTTTCTCCGAAGAACAAGATACATTATTGTTTAGATGATAAATTCATATCTTTTTCACTGGTTCTGTGTTAAATTTTTTAAAATGCAAATCCGAAAGAATTTTTTTATCACACTATTTAGCTGTTCATTTCTTTTTGCGCAAACCTTACTAGTCGATGATGCCACTCTTTCTTCAAGCGGTGGATATACAGGAGGAACAACACTTGGCATCACTGAAACAGATGTTACCATTTACTCTAATGCAATGGTGCATAATTTGTATGTATGGGGTATTCCGTGGTATTCTGAAACAAGAACTTTTCCAGCGCGCGTGAACTTGCCTCTCGATAACAGGTCATATGTAATTAGCTTATACAAAAAATCACATTATCAAGCTATTGCACAAGAATTACAAACCTTTGATTTTGATAATCGACCATTAGAAGAATTTGAATTTTTGCAAGACCAATTAGAACGCATGAGAATTGGCTCAAAAATAGTTAGGCCAATTCCTGGAAGTTCAGAATCTGTATATCTTGTTTACTGTGAAGAAGAGGATATATCATGCGAAGAAGGACTTCATTGGCGTGATGGTTTTTTAGCAAAATTTTATGATCAGAAACAAGAAATTTATATGAATTCTGAATTAAATAAACCCAACAAATATCTAAGTGAAGAAGAGAAAGCATTAATTAAGAAACATCGTGGTGGTGTCAGTATGTTAGTAGGCTTCTTTTCTATGGGTATTTGGCTGCTTGACAGATCACTATAGTGAAGAATATTTCTATAAATATTATTGGGTTTTCTACTGAGTCTTATCCTTCTGGAACTACACCATTAGAAGTTCTGAAATCTTTAAAAGGAGGACCAAAAAATACTATCATCTGTAAAGTTGATGATGTCTTAACTGATTTAAATGAACCAATAAATCAAGATATTAAGCTGCAATTTTTAGATGGAAAAAGTAAAGATGGTCATAGCGTATTATTGCATAGCACAGCACATTTGATGGCACAAGCGGTCAAACGTTTATTTCCAAAAACAAAAGTAACTATTGGCCCATATTTAGATAATAGATTTTATTATGATTTTGATGTTGAAACTCCTTTTTCAGAGGAAGATTTAGCTAAAATTGAAAAAGAAATGCATAAAATTTCAAAAGAGGATCTTCAGATTACTCATGAAGTCACATCAAGAAAAGAAGCGCTTGGTTTATTTAAAAAAATGAAAGAACCGTATAAGGTTGAGATTATTGATGATTTAGATAAAGACGAAGCGTTGAAGACATATTCTCAAGGAGAATTTACTGATCTTTGCAGAGGGCCTCATGTTCCTTCAACGGGAGTTATTAAGCATTTTAAACTCTTATCTTCGTCAGCTGCATATTGGAGAGGAGATGATAATAATCAAACCTTGCAGCGTGTATATGGAACTTCTTTTCCAGATGAAAAAGACTTAAAGAAATATCTAACGATGTTAGAAGAACAAAAAAAGCGCGATCATCGTAAAATAGGAAAAGAACTTGATTTATATTTTCACGATGAAGAAGTAGGTCCTGGTTTACCATTATGGACTCCAAATGGCGCAGTAATTATTGATGAGCTGGAAGCATTAGCAAAAGAAAAAGAAGATTTAAGCGGGTATAAAAGAGTACGCACTCCGCATTTAACAAAAGGAACTCTTTATGAGAAATCTGGACATTTAGAACATTATATTTCAAGCATGTATCCTGCAATGGATGTTGATGGTTTAGATTATTATATGAAACCAATGAATTGTCCTCATCATCATAAAATTTATGCTAACACACCAAAGAGTTATCGCGATTTACCATATCGTTTATCGGAATATGGAACATGTTATCGTTATGAAAAGTCTGGAGAATTATTTGGTCTAATGCGTGTTAGAAGCATGCAAATGAATGATGCACATATTTACTGTACTGAAGACCAATTTAAGGAAGAGTTTATCGGTGTATGTAATCTTTATATGGATTATTTCAAGATATTTGGTATTGAGAAATATGAAATGCGATTAAGTCTTCATGATCCAAAAGGATTGGGAAAAAAATATATCAACAATCCAAAGCTATGGGAAAAAACAGAAGAAGACGTTAGAAATGCGCTCAAAGATGCTGGATTAAAGTTTGTTGAATCCGTTGGAGATGCTGCGTTTTATGGTCCAAAAATTGATGTACAAGTATGGAGTGCAATTGGCAAAGAATTCAGTCTTGCAACCAATCAGGTAGATTTTGCAGTTCCTGAGCGTTTTAACTTGACATATACTGATGTTGATGGAAGCGCTAAAACACCATTATGCATTCATAGAGCTCCTCTTGGAACGCACGAACGTTTTATTGGGTTTCTAATCGAACATTTTGGTGGAAATTTTCCACTATGGTTAGCTCCTAAACAAGTTGTTATTTTGCCGGTTTCTGATAAACATAATGATTATGCTGATAGTTTATATCAGGAATTAAGAAAACAAGGCATAAGAGTTGAAGTCGATAATCGTTCAGAGAAGATTGGTGCTAAAATAAGAGATGCAGAACTCCAAAAGATTAATATTATGCTTATTGTTGGAGAGAAAGAAGTAGATGATAAATTAGTAACAGTAAGAAGAAGATTCATTAAGGAACAACAAACAATTTCACTGAAAGAGTTTTCTAGTGAAATAAAGAAAGAAATTAAGGAAAGGAGAGTTACGAATTAAAAAACAAAGAGTAAGAGTAAACGGAAAAATCTATGCAGATGAAATTCGTTTAATCGATCAAAATAAAAATCAAGTGGGGGTCGTCAAAGTACCTGAAGCATTAAGATTAGCAGAAGAAGCAGGGCTCGATTTAGTTGAAATCTCACCAAAAGCAAAACCGCCTGTATGTAAGATAATGGACTACGGGAAGTATAAATACGAAGAAAAAAAGAAGGCCCAACAAGCCAGAAAAAAACATCAAGTAATTAAAGTAAAAGAGCTAAGAATGAGACCAAACATTGGAGAACACGATCTTGAAAATAAGCTTAAAATGGGTAGAAAGTTCTTAAGTTCAGGTTATAAGCTCAAATTGAGCATTGTATATCGTGGACGAGAAATGTCCAGACAAGATTTAGGTGATTCACTTTTAGAGAAAATTGTATTAACTTTAAGTGAAGTTGCAGAAAAGGAAAAAGATAATCCTTTGGCGGGACGAAAAAAATCTATAATATTAGCCCCTAAATAAGGATATTTATAATGCCGAAACAAAAGACAAGAAAAAGTGTATCAAAACGATTTAAGCTGACTGGTAGCGGAAAAATAAAACGCAATCAGGCAGGGCACTCGCATATGTTAATCCGCAGAGATAACGATGTGAAACGTGCAGCAAAGAAATCGACTCTTGTTGCAGCTTCTGATGAGAAAAAAGTTAAAAAAATGATGGGGAAGTAGGTTAGTCATGCCAAGATCTAATAGTTCAGTTCCAAGACATAGAAGACATCGTAAAACTGTCAAGTCAGCCAAAGGCTATTTTGGAGCAAGAAGTCGCAATTATAAGGCCGCAAAAGATGCAGTTACAAAAGCAGGATTATATGCATATAGAGATAGAAGACAAAAGAAACGTCAATTTAGACGTTTGTGGATTATACGTATTAATGCTGCTGCAAGATTGAACGGATTATCATATTCAAACTTCTTACACTTACTAAAGGAGAAAGGTGTCGATTTAGACAGAAAGGTTCTAGCAGATTTAGCTGTGAACAATCCATCTGTTTTTGAAGACCTAGTAAAATATCTAAAAAAATAAAGTAAAAGGTGTCCATGGATAAAACTATTAATGAGGTTAAGACATCTTTTCATTCAGATTTAAAATCTTGTAAAACAGCTGATGATCTTGAACAGGTTCGCATTAAGTATTTAGGAAGGAAGGGTAAACTAACTGAATTATTTAATCAATTTGCTAGTCTAAGTAATAAAGAGAAGCCTAAATACGGAAAAACATTAAATATTCTCAAATCAGATCTTAATTCATCATATAACGATAAATTAAATTCATTAGGGCTCGGTAAATCAGAAACAAAAGACAGTAAAGATTTCTCTTTACCTGGATATGCATTACCAAAAGGGAATATTCATCCTTTAGAACAAGTTACTGACGAGATAAAGTCTATTTTCAAATCAATTGGATTTTCAGTAGCCTATGGTCCTGAAATTGATGATGATTATCATAATTTTGAGGCACTTAATGTACCAAAACACCATCCTGCAAGAGATATGCAAGACACTTTCTTTGTTGACCCAAATACGGTCTTACGCACTCATACATCCAATGTACAAATACATTTAATGGAAAATCAAGATCCTCCACTGCGACACATTTGTTGCGGTAGGGTTTTTCGCAATGAGGCAGTAAGCTATAAAAGTTTTTGTTTATTTCATCAGGTAGAGGGGTTAGTAATCAATGAAACCTCTTCTTTTGCCGAAATGAAGGGCACTTTAGAATATTTTGCAAAAGAAATGTTTGGAAAAGATATAAAAATGCGTTTCCGACCTAGTTATTTCCCATTTACTGAACCTAGTGCTGAAGTCGATATTTGGAATGAAAAATTAAACCAATGGATGGAAATCCTTGGGTGTGGAATGGTTAATCCAAATGTGTTAGAAAATGTTGGATATGACAGCGAAAAATATCAAGGATTTGCTTTTGGCATGGGAATAGAACGTATTGCAATGATTAAATACGGTATTCGAGATATTCGACTGTTTTATCAGAATGATAAACGATTTTTGGAGCAGTTCTAATGAAAATCTCTATTCCATGGCTTAAACGTTTCATTAATTTTGATCATTCTGCATCTGAGTTAGCAGAAATCTTAACAATGTTAGGGTTTGAATCTGAAGTTGTAACAGATTTTTCTTCGTTGAAAAATATTGTAGTAGGCGAGGTAGAATCAGCTGAAAAACATCCAAATGCGGATAAATTAAAATTTTGTATTGTGAATGATGGAGAAATATCACATGAAGTCGTGTGTGGTGCTCCAAATGTTGCTGCTGGACAAAAAATTGTTTTTGCTAAAGTAGGAGCGGTATTGCCAGGTGATTTTAAGATAGGAAAAGCAAAAATTCGTGGCGTTGAAAGCAATGGTATGATTTGCTCTGAAAGAGAGCTAGGAATTTCAGAAGAACATGATGGAATTATGGTCTTGGATTCTTCTCTAAAAAATGGGACAAATATTGCTGATATACTTGGCCCAATGTATGACGCTATCGATATTGATATTACTCCAGATAAAGCTTTTGCATTGAGTCATCGTGGTATTGCTCGAGAAATTGCCGCAAAATTGAATAAAAAATTAAAGAATCCTTTAAACAGTAAGAGGGTAATTCCTGATTCAAGCAAGAAGGTTAAAGTTGTTTTAGATAAAAAAGGAGGATGTCCTCGCTATATTGCAGGAGTTGTGAAGGGAGTAAAAGTTGGACCATCTCCACAATGGTTATTGGATTATTTAAAATCTGTAGGACAAAAAAGTATTAATAATTTGGTCGATATTTCAAACTTCATGCTGCTTGAAATTGGGCAACCAACTCATATATTTGATTTAGATAAATTATCAAAGCAAGCTATCGAAGTAAAATGGGCAAAAAAAGGTGAAAAATTTGATGCACTTGATGAGGAAACATATACTTTAGATTCTGACCATCTTGTTATCACCGATTCAGTCAATACAGTTGCATTAGCAGGAATTATTGGAGGGAAAGATAGCGCTGTATCTGATACGACGACAAATGTTTTAATTGAAAGCGCTTATTTTGACCCGATTGTTGTCAGAAAAGGATCAAAAAAATTAAATTTATTATCTGAGGCATCTAGACGATTTGAGAGAGGAGCAGATCCTGCTGCAGCAAATGATGCATTTTATATGATTGTGAGGTTAATGCAGGAGATTGCAGGAGGAGAACTAAGTTCTATTGTTACAGATGAGTGTGCACTCGATTTGACACCACGCAAGATAGTACTTTCTAATAAAAAATTATCACAACATGCTGGTTTTGATATTCCAGCAAATAAAGTACAAAATATTTTATCTGGACTACATATTGATTGTAAAAGTAGAGGAGAAGGCCTTATTTCTATGGATATAGCCGATATTTTATCTGATACCAATAAATTGCAATCTATGAGAATTCGAACAGAATTTAGGCCATTTATGCGCAATATTGTTGACCACCTATACAAAATAGATAAAATTACACGAAAAGATGCAAGCAGTTATCGTCATAGAATTCGATTTGGATCCAAAGAAACATTAGTAGAATTGGCAAATACATTGAAAAAAGAACATTCTCAAGATTTACCAAGTGAATTTGTTGTTAAAACTACAGGAAAAAAGAACATTAATAATCGTGATACTCAGAAGTGGGTTTGCACAATTCCATCTTTTAGAGGAGACTTAGTGAATGAATCCGATCTTATTGAGGAAGTATTACGCTGTTACGGATATGATAATATTGATGCATCTTATAGTTTTTCTTCTCAAATGCAGTATGTTGAAGACGAAGAACGTCCAATCTCTAAATTAAAACAATATTTATCATCAGTTGGATTTCAGCAATGTTACAATAATTCTCTTCAAGATAAGAGTCAGATTAAACATTTTGGCGTGAAATCTGTATCGGTAATGAATCCTTCTTCAGATAAAATGAATGCACTAAGAACTTCATTACATCAAGGGTTGCTCAATACTCTTGATTTTAATTATAAAAATGGCTCTCAAAACGTATTGATTTATGAACAAGGAACCATATTTAAGAATAATGGAAAAAAATTAGAAGATATTGAGCAGAAAAATGCTTTTTCTTGTCTGGTGCATGGCGATTTTAGTGCACCAAATGTACATTTTGATCCAATTGAAGGAAATTTCTTTTTATTAAAGGGGTTAGCAGAAGGTATTTTTAATAATTTATTAAAGATAAAGATCAAATTTGTTAGAGAGTCACATCCATATTGTGACACATTTTATCATATCATAGATTCCAAGAAAAGCATTGTAGGTTCAATTGGTATTATTAATAAAGGATTTTTAGATAAAATGGACACTTCTTACAAGACAGATGTATGTATAATGGATATTGACACATATCGATTTAAAGAATGTTCAGGTTATAATATAAAAGCAGAAGATATTATTCTTTATCCTATGGTAAATAGAGATTTAAATTTTATATTAGACCATGACATAGAATTAGCACAGGTATGTACCGCAATGAAAAATGTAAATCAAGCATTATTAAAAGAGGTAGTCCCTGTAGACATATTTGAGTCAAAAGAGTTAAAAAATAAGAAGAGTGTCCTGTTTAAGTTATCCTTTCAGGACCCTAAGAAAACACTTGAAGATAATCAGGTAAATTCTATTATTACTGAAATTATAAGTTTAATTTCAAAGAAATTTGATGCAAAATTAAGAGATCAATAAAAGGAAATAATAAATTATGGAAAATCAACAATCAGAAAGCATAATAGTAAAAATCTTTGGAAAAGATTATTCGTTTAAAGCTACTGGAAATCAAGACAATATACGACAAGCAGCTACTCAAGTTGACCAAAAAATGAGAGAAATAGGAGGAAAATCTCCTAATTTATCCACTTCAGACGTTGCAATATTGGCTGCAATGTATATTTTTGATGAATATAGTAGCTCGACGGTAGGTGAATCTTCTTTTAAAGGAAGAATTGAGTCTAGAATTGAGTCTTTGATTGAACGTATTGATCAGGCGATATAAAGGAAAAGGAAAAGTAAATGGCTGATACAGTAATTTTATCAGGAATTGAGGCGAGTAACGCACTCTATGATAGTTTGCATGCACGCATTGGTGCGTTAAAAGAAAAAGGAGTTACTCCTGGATTAGCAGCAATATTAGTAGGAGAAAACCCTGCGTCACAAATCTATGTGCGTAACAAAACCAAAAAATTTGATTCTCTTGGTCTAAAATCGGACATTTATCGTCTTCCAGAAGATACCAAAGAAGAAGAATTGCTCGAATTAATCAATAAGATTAATAATGATGATTTATTTCATGGAATTTTGGTGCAATTACCACTTCCAAAACATATTGATAGTCAAAAGGTTATTCATGCGATTTCTCCGTCGAAAGATGTGGATGGATTTCATCCAGAAAATGCAGGATTAGTATCCATTGGCAATCCACGATTTATTCCATGCACTCCAAAGGGAATTATGTATGTATTAAAACACTTTAATGTCCCAATCAATGGAAAGCATGTTGTTGTCGTTGGAAGAAGCAATATTGTTGGAAGACCAGTATCGGTGCTCTCCAGTCTTAAATCAATGGGAAATGCAACAGTTACTATATGTCATAGCGGAACCCCTGATTTAAAAGAATTTACTACACAAGCAGATATTGTGGTTGCAGCCATGGGATCACCAGAATTTTTAGATGCATCATTTATTAAAGATGGTGCTTGTTTAATTGATGTAGGAATTAATCGCATAGAACGTGATGGAAAATCAGTTATTGTAGGAGATGTGAACGAAGCAAGCGTAACAGGGAAAGCAAGCGCCTTAACTCCTGTACCAAAAGGCATTGGTCCTATGACGATAGCAATGTTAGTAGAGAATACAGTACTGTCTGCGGAATTATCAACAAATTGAGGAGATTATGAAGAAATTTTTAATATTTATTTTATTATTTATTGTTGCATGTACAGGCAATAAAGTTGATGAAGCTGAAATTAAAGAAGCAAATCAATTTTTTGAATCTATCTTCTTAGATAGGGTTCAAGATAGTCCTGAATTTCAATCACGATTAGGCTATAAATCGAACTATGATCAATGGGATGACATTAGTTGGAACAGAAGCAAAAGAAACGCTAAGCGTGCAATGGATGATTTAGATTATTTGCGTAGCAATATTGACTATAATTTACTAGATGATAAAACAAAATTAAGCTATCGATTAATGGAGAAAAGTTTAGAACGTAGAATTAAATCACGAGAATTCACTTTAAATAATTATCCAGTTACACATCGAGGAGGAAAACATTCATCTATTCCATCTTTTTTAATTAATTACCATCAAGTAGATGATGAACAAGATGTTAAAGATTATTTGAGTCGATTACGCAATATTGAACCATTGATGGATACACTGATTGAAGAATTACGATTAAGAGGGGAAATAGACATTGTTGCGCCAAAATTTGTGTATCCACAAGCAATCAAGGTTGCTCAGAATATTGTCTCTGGATTTCCTTTTGAAGAAGTAAAAGAACAGAATGTGATTTATAAAGATTTTATAAAGAAACTGAACAGCTTAGACTTGAGTGATCCAATTAAAACAAGATATACAAGCGAAGTTGAAGCTATTCTTGTAACAATTGTCAATAGTTCTTATCGAAAATTGATTGATTTTCTCTCAGCACAAGAATTACAATCCACTGATAATTTTGGGGTTTGGAAACAAGAAAAAGGGGCCGAATACTATCAATATCAATTAGATGGGTATACAACCCTTGGGCTAACTGCTGAAGAGGTTCATGAAATCGGATTAAGTGAAGTAGCTCGTATCCATGAAGAAATCTATGCAATTATGGAAAAAACAGAATTTGAGGGCAGTTTACAGGACTTTTTTGAGTTTATGCGTACCGACCCACAATTTTACTATCCAGACAATCAAGAAGGGCGTGATGCATATATCAATCAGGTTAATGTGGTGATGGACACCTTAACAGCCAATATTGATCAATTGTTTCATGGATTACCAAGTATTCCATTTATTGTAAAACCTGTAGAGCCATATCGTGAAAAATCTGCTGGAATTGCGTTTTATCAACGCGGAAAAGCAGATGGCAGTAGACCAGGAGTATATTATGCAAATTTATACACGATGAAAGATATGCCAATTTATAAATTAGAAAACCTAGCCTACCATGAAGCAATTCCTGGACATCATATGCAAATATCCATTGCATTAGAAGTAAAAGGGATGCCTAGTTTTAGAAAATATGGAGGCTATAGTGTGTACAGTGAAGGATGGGCATTATACTCAGAAACCCTTCCAAAAGAAGTAGGATTATACAAAGATCCATACTCTGATTTTGGACGACTTTCTGGAGAGTTATGGAGAGCATGTCGTTTGGTAGTAGATACTGGGATTCATCACTATCGCTGGACTCGTGAAGAAGGAATTGAATATTATCGTAATAATACGGCAAATCCAGAGGGAGAATGTGTGAAAATGGTAGAACGTCATATTGTATGGCCAGGACAGGCAGTCTCTTATAAAATTGGGATGTTAAAAATTCAAGAATTACGTAAACACGCTGAAACAGAATTAGGAGAAAAATTCTCTTTACAAGACTTTCATGATGTTGTGTTACAAAATGGAGCTATGCCAATGGATGTATTAGAAGATGTAGTGTATAGCTGGGTAGATAACCAATAAGGTATGATTATTATTAAAACGACTTCTGATAGTCATAAGACTATTAAATTGATAGCCAATACGCTACTCAATAAGAAGTATGCAGCATGTATAAATATTGTACCGCGTATGCGTTCGAAATATATTTGGGAAGGACGTATTGCTGAGTCACGAGAAACCATGCTGTTAATTAAGACAGTAGATGCGATGGAAAAAAATGTATATAAAACAATTAAGGAATTACATAACTATGATATTCCTGAGATTACAACAATGGAAACTAAAAATGTTGATTCAGATTATTTAAATTGGGTCAATGAATTACTGAATGAGAAATAAATATGAGTGGTAACAATTATAAAGAATCTGTATGGTATAAAATTGAACGCTTTTTTGATAGACATAATCATCTAATGGAGTTTATAAGAACTGTATTAGCATTGCTTGTATTAAGTCTACAGCTTTATATCATTTCAAGATTATAACAAGATGAAACTAGACAATTTAACCGAAGGCAAGATTTTAAAATATCTTGTGTTGTTTTTTATAGGGTTGGCCATATTAACAACGCTTGTTGTGCTTGCGATTAAATCTCCAAAACAGCTTATGGATGAAATGGTACGCAGAGGCGTGGAAGAGCTGTTAGTAGTAGAAGAAGACCCGAAAGATGTGATGCGAGTGGTATTTAACGGAACAGGCACGCCATTAACAGCACAATTTGCATCGCAAAGTGTCGCAATTGCTATCAATGATAATATTTATGTATTTGATTCTGGGCCACGCTCCAATGCAAATCTTGTAAACAATATGACTTTGGAACCAGGCTTTATTAGAGGAGTATTTATTACTCATACCCATTCAGATCATGTAGGAGATTTATATCAATTAAATTTAGCATCTTGGGTACGAGGAAGAAATGGACCATTGCAAGTCTACGGTACAGAAACAGTTCAAGATTTAGTCGATGGATATAATTTAGGATATGTGCCTGATAGAATGCATCGCGTTGCCCATCATGGAGCAGATTTTATTAATCCAGAAGCAGGAATGATGGAAGCAAATATCTTTAATACAGATGATGGAGAAGTGTTAGTTTATAAAGATGAC
>DEAO01000039.1:15934-16359 GCA_002348725.1 Fidelibacterota bacterium UBA2980
AATATGACTTTGGAACCAGGCTTTATTAGAGGAGTATTCATTACTCATACCCATTCAGATCATGTAGGAGATTTATATCAATTAAATTTAGCATCTTGGGTACGAGGAAGAAATGGACCATTGCAAGTCTACGGTACAGAAACAGTTCAAGATTTAGTCGATGGATATAATTTAGGGTATGTGCCTGATAGAATGCATCGCGTTGCCCATCATGGAGCAGATTTTATTGATCCAGAAGCAGGAATGATGGAAGCAAATATCTTTAATACAGATGATGGGGAAGTGTTAGTTTATAAAGATGACCACATTGAAGTATCAGCTTTTTCAGTACCACATGATCCAGTTACAGGCGCAGTAGGGTATCGTATTACTTGCCAAGATCGTTCTGTAATTATTTCTGGAGATACAGCACTCATGGATGATTA
>DEAO01000021.1:0-2510 GCA_002348725.1 Fidelibacterota bacterium UBA2980
ACATCCTTAGCATCCTTTAAAATTCCAAGCATAATGATATCTGTCCAATGCATAATAATGCCAATGGCAGACACAAACATCAAAGGAAGAGAAAATCTTAAGATTTTGTTATCAAATTTTGCATTCAAAACTTTGCTAACGCTTACATCAACAAAACCATTGAGATAATGCAATATTAAGAAGAATCCAATAACAGCAGAAACAACTGTAGGAGCTAAAATCGCAACATTAACACCAAAAAATACATAAGAAAGTATCATGGTAAGCAATAATGTAAATGGATTAACAATCTGATTAACAAAAACTTTATACTTTAATATCTTAAATCCTTGTGTAGCAAAAGAAGCAATCAACGTTGTGACTGTAAAAGGTAATGTCAGGGCATAAACTTTGATAACAGTGGATAAAAATGTATCTTCATTGAATAAATTCAGGACAATCCAATCAGAAGAAAAATAAAGTAACAATCCAATAAAAATACTGGATATAAATCCCATCTTAATAGATGAATAAATGCTATTTCTAACATTATCATTTTTTTCTTTTTCTCTACTAACATAGCGAAGCACACCATTATCAAGACCCATAATACCAAAAATTTCACCAATCCTAGTGATGGCATTACCAAGAGAATAAATACCCAACATTTGAGGCCCAAGCCATCTAGCCATCATTATTGAGAATAAATAACGAAACAATGATCCCATTCCCATGCCACCAAATGATATAGATGCCTCTTTAGCTACTTTTCTTCCTATAAGATTATTACTCATAATTATCTTAATTTAAAATATATCCACTTTAAGAGACCACCTGGTAAATAAAAAAATATCCAATAGAAGGTTATGGTAAATAACTGTAAACCCGATGCATGTTTCCAAAATAATTTCATTTGGGAAAATAACTTCATTTTTATCTTCTGAAAAGAATTCTCGCCTAACGAATGGGAAATTCTATGAAGAATAACTGATTTTGGAGCATAGAGAATTTTATTATTACCAACTCTTGTTCTGATACTCAGATCAACATCTTCACAGTACATAGAAAAAGATTCATCAAAACGATTAAATTGTTCAAAATCAGAAGCCTTAATACACATACAACATCCAGTTGCATACATTGTTTCCATTGGAAACGAATATTTTGGGCTATCAAAATCTCTTATTCCAATATGATTGATAATTCCTTTCCATAAATCAATTACTCCCCCAGCATACCATACCATATTCGTATCTCTTGAGAATAAAATTTTCGGAACTGAAATGATACAATCAGAATTCTCTAAAAAAGGATCAATTAAATGATTAATAAAATCTCTACTAACAATTGTGTCATTATTTATGAAAATAAAGAAATCATCTTCATCAAATCTAAGAAAGTCTACAGCGGCATTATTACCTCCGGCATATTTTAAGTTTTTTTCTAAACAAAGAAGGTTAATATCAGAAAAATTATCCTTTAAAAAATTGACAGAGTCATCAGAAGAATTATTATCAACTACTAAAATTTCATAGTTTGGATAATCAACTCTTTTCAGAGATGACAAACATTGTTCTATAACATCTTTACCATTCCAATTAAGAACAATAACATGAACTTTTGGATATGCCTGATCATTCATTTACTTTTCTTTCAAATTCTTCCCAAGAAAACTGTTTTTTATAATCACGAATAAAAGAACTCATCTCTCCAAAGAGATTTTCTTTAAAAAAATGACCAATCTTATTAGATAATTCTTTTTCATCGTTAACAACAAAGCCAGTCTTACCATTAACAATATATTCACTTAAACCACCAACGTTTGTTACGATTACAGGTCGATTAAAATTATAAGCAAGGGATAGTACTCCGCTTTGTGAACCATGTTTATAAGGCATAACAACAATATCGGAAGCCATAAAATACTTAGCAGTATTATTTTGATCTATAAACTTTAAGTCGAACATAAATTTTTCTTCCAAATTGAACTTATTAATCAAATTATAATATTTTGACATTGATTCATAATTTTCACCGGCTATAACTATTTTGAAATCAGATAAAGAGCTATTCAAATGCTTTGCTGCTTTAATCAGATTATCAAGACCTTTGTATGGACGAATTAATCCAAAAAATAAAATTACTTTACTGTTTACTATGCCTAATTCTTTTCTAGCNNGAGATTTTCTTTAAAAAAATGACCTATCTTATTAGATAATTCTTTCTCATTTTCAACAATAAAGCCGGTTTTACCATTTATAACATATTCACTAAGAGCATCAATATTTGTTACAATGACAGGCCGATTTAAGTTATAAGCGAGAGATACTATTCCGCTTTGTGATCCATGTTTATAAGGCAATATAACAATATCAGATGCTATAAAATATTTAGCGGCAATATCTTCACTTACAAACTCCAAATTGAAAATAAATTTTTCCTCTAAATTGAACTTATTAATCAGATTGTAGTACTTGGACATTGATTCATAATTTTCACCTACTACAAATACTTTAAAATCAGATAAAGAA
>DEAO01000021.1:2804-4232 GCA_002348725.1 Fidelibacterota bacterium UBA2980
AATACTTTAAAATCAGATAAAGAATTACTTAAATGCTTTACTGCTTTAATGAGAGTATCAAGCCCTTTATAAGGACGAATCAAGCCAAAAAATAGGATTACTTTACTACTTGCTATATCTAATTCTTTTCTAGCATTCTCTTTTGTATATGACTTATCACTAAGATAATATAAAGGATGAAATGTTTTNNAATTTCATTTATTTGTTTTTTTGCAGAATCATTCATAACTACACAACAATCAATATGTTTTAGTAACAATCTTAATAGGTATATCTCATAGGATTTTCTTTGATGCGACAAAACATTATGAAATAAAACATATCGTTTAACATTCTTTGTATTCTTTAATATGTACACATACAGTGGAATAAAGAAAAAATGCCAATAAGAAATGATAATTCTATCTGGATTAATACTGTGCATTATCTTTTTAGCACGAAACCAAGAAAATATATTTATTGGATCTAAAATGTTGTAAACACTATCAACATCAACATGTTTATCATGGTATTGATTTTTTCCAGGAAATAGAATAGAAGGATAAAGTTTTTTAAAACTTAATACGCTAACATCATGGTGTTTTGAAAATTGGTTAAAAAGAGAGTAATGAAAGTCAGAAATACCACCTCTTAATGGTGGAAATGGACCGATGGTGAGAATCTTCAATTGATCTACTCAATTATTTCTTTAATATAATTCTTAATTTTTTGCTCTTTATTGACAATTAATTCCCCTAATAAACCAAAAGTAAAAAGTTGAAGTCCAACAATAATTAAAATAGCACCAAAGATTAATAAAGCAATATGCTGTTGAAATGGTTCAAAAAGAAAATATTTTAAATATAAAATATAAGACTCAACTATAACTCCTAATAAAGAAAACAACAAACCAATTGCTCCAAAAAAATGAAGAGGTCTATCCATATATTTTCCAAGAAATAAAATAGTTAGGAAATCAAAAAATCCTTCAGAATAACGTTTTGTGCCATATTTTGATATTCCAAACTTTCTTTCTCTGTGATCAACCGCTAATTCAGAAACAGAAAAATTCTTCTGATGAGCTAAGAGAGGGATGTATCGATGGCGACCACCATACAAATTGAGTGTAGTAACAACTTCTTTTCGAAGAACTTTTAGACCACAATTTGAATCATGAATCTTTAAACCGCTAAATAATCTTACAAAAAAATTGAATATTGAAGATGCAATTTTTTTCTCAAATGGATCTTTTCTATTCTTTTTCCACCCTGAGATAAGATCATATCCCTTGTTTAAATGATCTACAAGGCCTTTAATCTCTTTTGGATTATCTTGCAAATCTCCATCAATCATTGCAATAATTGATCCTTGCGCTACATCAAAACCTGCTTGTAAAGCAATTGACTTCCCATAGTTTCTATACAAATTAATAATTCTAGAATTTGGCAG
>DEAO01000021.1:4619-9431 GCA_002348725.1 Fidelibacterota bacterium UBA2980
TCAGTATCAGAGCTATTGCTATATAAAGCTGATAGCTCGTCAATAAAATGAAGTATTGATTCAGATTCATTATAAAGAGGGACTATAATTGAAAGATTCATATCAGACTATTCTTTATCTAAAAATTTCCTATCTAAAAAAAGTAATTTATACTCTTGTTTATTATTATTAAAAGAAAATATCAATTCGTTAATTAAATTCCTATCATCAACTGAAATAAGCTTAGTTGAAACTAAAAATTCTTTTTTTGTACTTAAATCCATTCCACTAAAAACATCTGGGACACCCCACATCAATTTTTTGTATGTATTCGCATCCATCCTTGTTGCTATAGGAAAAAAATTATTAAAACTTTCTATATCAATATCTTTTCTATTTTTCATATCATGATATCTTATATTTTTGTCAACAATCTCTACAAGGAATTGTTTTCTTCTCAAGAAATCTCTAAATACGATTGATGATGAACTTTCTGTAGATATAAAATCAAAATAAGAAACAAAATTATTCTTTCCTTTTGCAATCAGTTTTCCTGAACCAGAACTTTTATAGAATTTTTGCTCCATGGTTATAAGATTTGCATTTTTTGAATAGTCTATTTCAACAAATTGGTTATTAGAACTGCAATTAACCAATGCGAATAATATTGTGAATTTTATAAGGAGTTTTTTATTGATTTTCATATGAAGATATCTTCTCTGATAATGCAATATTGTCTTGATCTAATTCAAGTGCTTTCTTGTAAAATATTAGCGCTTCATCTTTTTCTCCTAGTGCAATAAGAACATCTCCATAATGTTCTAAAACAACGGCACTTGAATCATCGTATACAATTGATTCTGCTATAAATTCTTTTGCTTTTTCAAGATTGCCTAATTTAAAATATATCCATCCGATAGTATCAAGATAAGGGGATGTCTTTGGGCTTAGTTGAATTGCTTTCTCAGCTAGAGTAAGTGCATAATCAATTTCTTCATTACGCTCAACTAGACTATAAGCATAATTATTATAAGCTTGTGCATCTTTAGTATTCCTTGCAATCAAATCAATGTATAATTGATCTGATTTTTCCCATTTTTTATTTTTATCATATGCCATAGCCAAACCATGCATAGCGGCAATAGAATCATTATCTATTTTAAGAGATTTTGCATAGTATGATTCTGCTTCTATAAATTTTTCTGTTGAATAATAAGCGATGCCTAAAAAATAATTGATATCAAAGTCATTGGGAAAAATGCTCAAAGATTTTAGTGAAATTTCAATCGCATTTTCATAATCTTTTAAAGTCAGTAAAGAAATGATTTTATTGATATAACCTTCTCTTTCTTCTGGATAAATAGCGATATGTTTATCTGCTACTGCAATTGATTCATCATATTTTTCTAAATCTCTATATATGTTTGAGAGATAATATAAAGCAAATCTATCATTATCATTTACTGACAAGGATTTTTGAAAATATAATTCGGCTTTATCAACTGAACCATTCATTAGATATTCATAGCCTAATTGGTTATATAAATTGTTAATAAATGGGTTGCTTCTTATATCTTCATTGTTAACAAGATCTTCAATATCATCAAGATTATTAGATTGTGGAAGCGCTTCAATAAATAATTGTAAATATTTTGGATTAGATGGATCTGCGAGTAAGAGTTTCTTTAATATTGTCTTTGAATAACGATGATTAGATCTTAATGATAATTCTGCTGCTACTTCTAGAGCAAGAATTAATGAATTATCTTTGTTGTAAGCCTGTTGATAATATACCAATGCTGAATCAACATCATTTAATTCCGCTTTTAAATCACCAATGATAAATAAAACATCTGCATTATCTTCATATTTTTCTGCAACTTCAATAAAGATATCTAATGCTTTTTCTAATTCATTAAGTGCAATATACTTTTTCCCTAATGAAATACTATAATCTCTATTGTTATCATCATAATCGATTGCTAACAATCCATATTGAATACTTTTATCGTACTTTTGAATCATCCAATAAGATTCAGATATTGAATAGTAAATCTCTCCAGACAATGATCCCATTTCAATTGCATCTTGGAACTCAATAATTGCTCTTGAATAGTCCCCTTGCTCCATAAACATAAGTCCATCCATAAAAAACTGAATTCCTTGGGCATCATCTATAGATTGATTTGATGAATCTTCTTTTTTCTCTTGATTGTCATCAGATAAAGAAGATATATCAATTTGGCTAGTCTGCGTACCGCAGGACCAAATAAAGAATAAACATGTTATAGTTATATATTTTTTAAACATCATGCAACAAATTACATACGTTTTGAATTTAATTAGACAGGATTATATAACTATAAAAAATCTTAACGAATGCTACTTTTTATCGTTAACAAAGGTCCCATTAATATTGTAATTATTATTTTCTTTATCTTCAGAATCCAAGGAATCGCCATCCACTGGTACAGTTTTAGGATTTTCTTCTGATATTAAACGAGAATTATTAATGATATTTTCATCAAATGAATTTGCAGGAAACTGAAAAATAAGAAATAAAATTGCACCTAAAGATAAAGCAAGATATGCAAAATTTTGACGAGAAAAACCAAAAATATCATTTGATTTTCTATCAGCTATATCAACATTAAGACTATCTATTTTGTTAGCTAATTTCTTATCAAATTCTTCTGAAAGCTTCAAGGATTCAGATTCTTGCATTCTTGAGATAATATTGCGCACCTCATCCACCTTTGATTGATATTCAGGGTTATCAGCTAAAAAAGCTTCAAACTCTTTACGATCTTTTAAATCAAGATCTCCTTCAATCCAACTTGAGATTCTATCTTCAAATTTATTATAATCCATTTTTACTCCTTAAAGTGTTTCAATTTTTCAGCCAGTTGAATTCTGCCTCTATTAATTCTAGATTTGATTGTACCAACTGGTATTTCTAGTATCTTACTTATTTCGTCATAAGAAAGTTCCTGAAAATCTCTTAAAACTACTGCAATACGAAAATTTTCGGGAATCTCGTCTAAACATCTGTTTAATTCTTCTACTGCAAGTTCATTTTGAACCTTTTTTTCTAAAGAATCTTCATTGCTTGGAACATCAATAGGCTGCCCTTGATCATTCCACATTGATTCAGTTTTTCTTCGTTTATTTTTTCTTATTTCTGTCAATGCTAGATTTTTAGCAATGGTGTATATCCATGTAGAAAATTTTGCAATAGGTTTATAATAATGTTTATGAGTGAATAGCTTAATCATTGTTTCTTGAACAATATCTTCTGCAGCAAATTGATTATTTAAGTATCGAAATACAAAATTATATAAAGGATCTTTATATCGTTTTACTAATTCATCATAAGCATGACGATCACCGTTCTGAAATCGCTCAATTAATTGTTCATCAGTTAATTTAAATTCTTCATTCATATCGGTAGATCTGGGTGACAAGGTTTGTAAATTCTGACTCATTAATAATATTTCTCGTTTTAATTTTTTTATCTAAACCGGCTAATAAATTAATACCTCTTTCAATTTCTTCAAGAGTATAATTCTCTGAAGATGAAGGAATCTTAGTAATAATCTTCCCTCTTAAGTTGTTACGACTAAAGTCGGTGATTGTTCCATTGTTTATTTTTGTAAAAAATAATGCTTCAAAAATTGTAAAGAATGAATTCAAAACATACAAGAGGCCAAATTGGTTTAGAATTGATATTCCTGAAGACATTACTTTATCAACATCTTTATCGCAAATAGCATAATTTAATTCCCAGATCTGCTTATTCTTCTTCCAATCATAAAAACTGTCTAACCAATCTTCATTGATATCTTCTACGCTTTCAGCAAGAACGCTTAATTTTGAGATTTCATTATAAATTGCTGAAAAATTATTGCCAAATATTTCAATCAAGTTATTAGCAATCTTATTACTAATTGGAAAATCAAAATCACTTGAAAAAACTGTAATCCATTTACCCATCTCACTCTCAAATGGAACGGTGATATCAATTACATTAAAAAATGGTGTAATATCATTAACAAACTGACTTTTAATAAAATTTTTCTTTGATTTATAATCAAAACCAAGAAATGAGCTATCAGTACATATAATAATATTAGAATTTTCATTGTTTGACAAAGCATTAATGAATAGATCTTTATTTTTTTTACTGATTTTATTGATGTTTTTGATGATTATAATTTTTTTTGACTGAAAAAGATCTATTGCGCTTAGACTGTTCAAAATATCATCTTGAACGCTAGCCTTATCAGAACAATCAAATGTTATAGATTCTAAAGAATCTGTATTACTTTTTTTAATCAAATTTTTGATATAGATATAAAGAAAATCATTATCACCAACTAATAAAAAATTAGATTGTGGATTTTTTTTAATATTTTGTATTGCTTGTATTGCTTTAATCATATTCTATTATTTTTCAGATTCATCAACTACGACACCATAACTACCTGATTGCAAGACTGAAGATTCAGAATTATTTTTAGGTTCTATATTTTCTTTTCTATACTTGCTCACAATGATGATAGCAAGAAAAGCAAGTGCGAAACTAATAAAACGCTCTGTAATAATATCCTGCAAATAAGGATTGCTTCCCCAAACGATTGTTACAATAGATCCAGTAAATAAGCCTGCAATCACACCTTTTCTTGTAATGCCCTTCCACCATAGCGCAAGCAAGAGCGCAGGACCAAAAGAAGAACCAAGCCCACTCCAAGCAAAACTAACAATGCTAAAGATAGTTTTTCCACTCCACTCAGAATACATTGCAACTAAATAAGCAAAAATTCCTAAAAGAAT
>DEAO01000010.1:0-264 GCA_002348725.1 Fidelibacterota bacterium UBA2980
GTATCTGTATATTTTGGATCAATAATAAGCGCTGGTGTAAGAAGATCGCTTACATTAATATATCCAGTTTTTGTTTCTAAAGCTGTTCCACCTTCACCTAAAACATCTAAAGATACATCATAGCTTCCTGTTGCAGTATATGTGTGCATAGGATTATCCTCAGTGCTTGTATTACCATCTCCAAAATCCCAAGTAGATTGATAATAACGTACAGAATTATTAATAAATTGAACTCTTAAGTCAGGAGTACCACTAGTAGTGTTT
>DEAO01000010.1:574-11676 GCA_002348725.1 Fidelibacterota bacterium UBA2980
TAGTAGTGTTTGCTTCAAATGCAGCATTTGGTGGTACTGCTTGAACAGTAATATAATTTGTTTTAGTAATAGAGTCAGTTCCACCTGGTCCCACAACAGTTAATTTAACACTATAAGTGCCAGGTTCTGTGTACTGATAAGTTGGAGTATAGGTTCCACCATCTACTGTTCCGTCATTATTAAAATCCCACTGATGAGAATTAATTGTTCCTGTAGATGTAGATGCGAATTGCACTGTTAATGGCACTGATCCTGATAAAGGACTTCCTGTGAATTGGGCTACTGGAGCTGGGTCAGTTGGCCCGGTTCCTCCACCATCTTCACCGCCACCGCCACCGCCACCGCCGCAGCTTAGCAATACAATCCAAAACAATAATACTAATCTTTTCAAAATTGGCTACCCCTTAATAGGTTGAAGATTAATCTACAATAATTGTAGCCATTTTTCCAGAATTGTCTTTATTTGGTTATTTTTTTGTCACTGATACATTTCTATCATTTAAATACGATAAAATGAAATCTAAACATCCTTCTTTTTCTCCAATAGTTTCTGGAGGGAAAACACCCGTATTATTCCATATTTTTTCTAATATTAAATTGATTGTTGCGGTTGCAGTATATCCTGTAGTACGTGCCATGGATGTTGTATTGGAATCAATATTGAACTCATCATAAAGATGATATTCGACTTTATTTTCCTTGCCTTCTATAACAATGTCCATAATTGTTAATTCTTCTTCATTTTCTTTTAATTGCCATTCTTTGAATAATTTTTCTGAAGTATCTTTGATATTTTCTGCGCTAAATAAACCTTTTTCTTTATAATCTTTCATAAGATTTGCGTGTTTTGGGTATCGTAAAGTTTTCTCTTTCATATTTGGAATATGATTCATTGTTGATAAAATAGATCGCAATCCATCGGTATTAAATGCTTCTAATTCTCCACACTCTTCAAATGTTATAGTTTCTATTTCAGATAAAGCAGGTTTTGTTACAATCTCTCCATCAACCATCATTCTAGCTGGACGTGTATATTCTTCTATAACATCAATTGGGGAAAAAGGTGCTTTGTAATAAAAGGGAGGAGTAGGATTTTTTGGAAGACCTCCAACACAATATTCAAATACGTTGATATCCATTTTTGTATTATAATATCCAAGTAGGTAGTTTGGTATTCCAGGAGCAACTCCTGCATCCACAATAGCAATAACACTTTTTTGTTTTGCAAGATTATTAAGTTCTAGAACGTTTTCTGGTGAAAATGAAATATCAACAACATTTTTCCCAGCTTCAATAATCGTTTCGAGTGCATTATAGCCTAGAAAACCAGGGACAGCTAATAAAACAATATCTGCAGGCTTAATCCATTCCTGTAGAGCAATTTTATCTTGAACATCTAACTGACAAATGCTAATAGAATTATCTTTAGATTTAATTTTATTGAGGGATTCTATATTGTTATCCGATAAAGAGACATTGTGGCTCTTTGCAAGGTCTATTGCCATTGCGCTTCCAACCATTCCACTGCCAATTTGAAAGATATGAGCCACTTTTATGTAGGGGGTAGACGGAAATCGAACCCGCAAACTTCGGCTTGGAAGGAAGAAATTTTTTTGTAGGCTTTATTCATCATTATCAATTTGTGCAACCAAATATTACACCCTTTAAGATAACTCTTTTTGGATAATATATAAATTAAGTTTTTTTGTCTTATTTGGTTTTAGTTGAATATTTTAGACATTATATTCGCACTAATTAATTTCCATTTAATTGATAAAATGAAGGCAATAATCAAAAATTATATATATATAACTCTAGGATCATTTTTTTTGGTCTTGGGCTTTATAGGTTTATTTTTACCTATTGTGCCTACAACTCCTTTTATTTTGGTATCAGTATGGTTTTTTGCAAGATCTTCTAATAAGTTAGAAAATTGGTTGGTCAATCATAAAATTTTTGGAAAAATGATACAAGATTGGAGAAATCATGGTTCGATAAATAAAAAAGCAAAAATTAGTGCAACATTATTGATAATTTTTTCTTTTTCAGGAGCAATCTATTTTAATCAAATCTTAGTTTTTGACATTTTATTGGCAGTGGTAGGAACTTCAATAGTTGTGTTTATTATTTCAAGGCCAGATTATCCGGAAATAGCATGAAAAATATACTTTTATTAAACCTTGGTTCTCCAAAAAGCACAGACAAAAGACATGTTAGAGAGTATCTTGAAGAATTTATGTCAGATGACCATGTACTTGATTTTCCTAAATTTTTTCAACAACTAATCTTAAGATTATTTATCCTTCCTTTTAGACCTGCTCAAGCTAAAGAAGCTTATGAGGAAATATGGGAAGAAGATGGTTCACCTCTTATAATAAACACCAAAAAAATTGCAGATGCTTTAGCAAATAAAACTGGTTGGGACGTTGATATTGCAATGAGGTACCAATATCCATCTATCAAAGAGTCTATAATGAGATTTAAAGAAAAAAGAATAAAGAAGTTATATGTATTACCTCTTTATCCTCACAATGCTTCATCAACTACCGTTTCAACAAATGAAGAAGTTAAAAAAATAGTAAAAGAAATCTATCCAGAGTTAACATTAGAATTCATTAAGCCATTTTATAATCACCCGGATTATATTGATTCACTTGCACAATCAATAAAGCCTCATTTGAATGGAATCGACAAGCTTGTATTCAGTTATCATGGTATACCTATAAGACATGTTACCAAATCTTGTAATGTCGGAAAAGATTGTTATGATTCAAATAATTGTTGTTCTGAAGATAACGTTGAACATTGTATTTGTTATAAATGTAACACATTTATGACATCAAAATTTACAGCTGACAAACTTAATTTAAAAAATTCTGACTGGATAATGTCTTATCAGTCAAGAGTATCTGTTGTCAGCCCGTTTTGGCTTAAACCATATACAGACATTGAATTGGAGAATTTTCCAAAAAATGGTGTTAAAAATATTGGGATTGTTTGCCCTTCATTTGTTGCTGACTGTTTAGAAACTTTAGAAGAAATTGGCATGAGAGGGAAAGAGAGTTTTGCAGAATCTGGTGGAAAATCTTTTACTTATATACCATGCCTTAACGATAATGAACACTTTATTTCAGCACTAGAAAATATTATATCTCCTCAATAATTTGTTATTCAATAATAATTTTTATAAAATTCTTATACAATGGATGCCATTAAAAATTTGATAAATAGAAGGTCTTCAAATAATCTTCAACCTCCATTTCCATCAAAAAAAGAAATGGATTTAGTCTATAAATCAGCATTACGAGCTCCAGATCATGCATGGCTTAGACCAAGTAAATTTTTGGAATTCAAAGGTGAATCTCTAAAAAAACTATCAAGTATTTTCGAAAATTATGCAAAAAATCATTTTTCAAATGATCAATTATTTATTGAAAAGGCAAAGAAGGCACCATTTAGAGCTCCTATGGTTATTGTTTTGGTTACTGAAATTAAACAACATCCAAAAGTTCCACCTATTGAACAAATGCTATCCACAGGCGCAGCTGCTCAAAATATTTTATTAGCACTAAGTGCGCAAGGATATGCAGGAATTTGGAAGACAGGAAAGCTAGCTTTGAACGATAATATAGCAAAATACTTTGATCTTGATATTAATCATCAAATATTAGGATATATTTATGTTGGAACTCAAAGCGGAGATGGTAGAAAAGTTCCAAAAGTGAATATTGAAAAATTTGTGAAGAGATACTGATATTATCTATTAGGACTGGAAAAAGAAAAGGGACTATATTCCAAATCCCTTCACTTTACCTTTTTTTATTTTTTATGACGATAAAACCTACTTGAATAAGCAGAATTTTTTTGTCAATCGCTGCGGGATAGACGGGACTTGAACCCGCGACCTCCGGCTTGACAGGCCGGCGTTCTAACCAGCTGAACTACTACCCCATTAATTATTTCTATGCAATAATGCATATGGAATTATAATTAAATAACCGATTAATAAAAGTATAGGAGAAAGGGTAAGGCTTTGAAAGCTATTAACCTCTCCTAAGTACATTATCAAATAACCCAAGATTATAACGAAAACTCCAATGCTAAACAAAACATAATTTTTTGTTTTATATGGCCATTGAAAATTTACTTTATCTTTATTATCGCTCATTATCTAGAAAAGTTAAATGTGTTATACAAAGTTTCCAAAAATATAATTAATTTCTGCGTTCCTAATGGAAAAGGATATCAATAATAAAACAAAAACTATTCTATCTAATTTATTTGTTATTGGATTTTTGATTTTTTTATCTTTTTCTGCATTGAATACTACTTCAATTGAAAAAACAACATTTGTAATTAAAAAAGGAATGTCTTTAAATAGCCTTACAAATGTTTTATATGAAAAGAATATCATTAACAATAAGGCTGTTTTTAAATATTCAGTTTTATTAAGAGGTTTATCTGAAAATATCCCAACGGGAACTTTTGTTATAGAGGGCAATGTAAGTAATGGCAAAATAATTGAAACAATTTTTAATGATGGACCAATGAGAATAAAGATTACTTTTCCTGAAGGGCTAAGATCTGATAAGATAGTTGAAAAAATTGATACTATTTTTGGACATGATACTACCAACTTAATTAATGATCCTACATTTATAAATCAATTTGGGATTAATTCTAGCTCTTTGGAAGGTTATCTATATCCCGATACTTACTATTTTTTTTATGATATGAATGCTGAACAAATTTTAACAGTTATGATCAATCAATTTTGGAATAATTTCGATGAATCATTATTAAATAGAGCAAATGAATTGGAATTAACAGTTCACGAAGTAGTAACTCTAGCATCTATTATTGAAGGTGAAGCAATGATTGACAGTGAGCGAACAACAATATCTTCAGTGTATCATAATAGATTAAAAAAGCGAATGAAATTACAAGCAGATCCTACAATACAGTATTTATTTATAGACGGACCAAAAACTTTATTAACAAAACACTTGACAATTGATTCGCCATATAATACATATATATACTATGGTTTACCGCCAGGTCCGATTAATAGCCCTGGAATTAAATCAATTGAAGCTGCGCTTTATCCAGAAGACACTGATTATTTGTATTTTGTTGCCAAAGGGGATGGATCTCATGTATTTAGCACAAATGAATTTGATCATTTAAAAGCAAAAAGAGCGTATAAGAAACAGAAAAGAATGAAATGAAATTATCCGATTTAAATAATGAACAATTAAAAGCAGTCAAAGCTACTAAAGGCCCTGTACTTGTTTTTGCTGGTGCGGGAAGTGGAAAAACTCGTGTACTTACTTATAAAGTATGGTATTTGATTAAAAATAAGATTTATTCTCCAAATGAAATTTTAGCTTTGACATTTACCAATAAAGCAGCATCAGAAATGAAAGAACGTATCAATGCTAGCGTTAGTTGTGATGGTGTTGCTGTTGGTACTTTTCATTCAGTAGGTGCAAGAATTCTAAGAAAACATATTCAACATCTTGATGAGAGATATAGTAATAGTTTTACGATTTACGATGAGTCAGATCAAAAGTCGATTTTAAAAGATATTATACAAGAATTAGATTTGAGTGATTATAAAGAATTTCATCCAAATATACTTAAATCAAGAATTGATAATTTTAAAAACTCTTCCATGTCAGTAAAAGATGTTCAATCTCAAGCTAATGGATTTGAAAACGAGAAAATTGCTGAGATTTATGATTTATACTTAGAGAAATTAATTAACAACAACGCTGTTGATTTTAACGATCTAATCCTCCTTCCAATTGTATTATTTAAAAAGAATAAAAAAATATTAAGCTCTTATCAAAATCTATGGAAATATATTTTAGTTGATGAATTTCAAGATACTAATTCATCTCAATTTGAGTTTATCAGCTTTCTTGGTTCTGGACATAAAAATATCACTGTAGTTGGAGATGATGACCAATCAATATATGGTTGGAGAGGTGCAAATATTGACAATATACTCACTAATTTTAAAAAAGTTTTTCCAAAAGCAAATGAAATCAAACTAGAGAAGAACTATAGATCTTCTCAAAGAATTCTTGATGCAGCTTGGTCTGTTGTTTCTAATAATACTAACCGTGCTGAAAAACAATTAGTAGCTACAAAGGGCAAAGGCGATAAGATATCTTTAATCTCTGCAAGCAATGATGAACAAGAAGCTCTTGCTATTGCAGATTCAATCAAAAAAGATATCAAAGTCAACAAAAGCACATTCCAGGATTTTGCAATTCTTTATAGAACTAATGCTCAATCTCGAATGATTGAACAGATTTTGATGAGAGAAGGTATTCCATACAATATAGTTGGTGGTACAAAGTTTTATGATAGAAAAGAAATCAAGAATGTTATTGCTTACTTGACTTTAATTTGTAATCCAAATGATGATATTGCTTTAAAACGAATCATTAATTTTCCTGTTAGAGGACTTGGTGAGAAATCAATAAAGTTGTTTCAAGAATTAGCAAAAGAGAAAAAGATTTCATTATTTAAATCTTTGGAATTTGTAAATGAATTAAAATTGAGAAATAAACAATGTGAGACCATCAATAATTTCTATAATTCCATTAATGGATTTCATGAATTATTAGAAAAATTAGATTCAAAAGAATTATTCCGTGTTGTATTGGAAGAATTTAGCATTGAATATTATTATAAGAATAATCCTCTTGAACAAGATCGTTATAATAATATTCAGGAATTAAAGTCTAGCATAGATCATTTTGCTCAAAATTCTGATGGCGGTTTAAAAGAATTTCTTCAGGAAATATCTTTATATACAGATTTAGATGACTGGAATAATAAGCAGAATTCTGTAACGCTTATGACCGTACATGCAGCAAAAGGATTAGAATTTCCTACCGTATTCATAACAGGGTTAGAACAGGGATTGTTTCCATTGATTAGAATTGATGATACTAATGATCAATTAGAAGAAGAAAGAAGATTATTTTATGTAGCACTGACAAGAGCTATGGAAAAAGCGTATTTATTAAATGCGCATCAGCGAAGAAGGTTTGGCGCACAAAATATATCATCCTTTGTACAATCTGATTTCTTAAATGAAATTGATGAGAACACATTAAAAATCAATAAATATAAAAGTGTTTACACTAAGCGTATTGTCAATTCAGCGAATGGTAAATCAGTAAAAGTTTCAAGGACCGTAACTGAATTTGATGATTTTTCAGTTGGCGATATGGTACAACATAATCTTTTTGGGGTTGGAACAATCATAGTTCTTAGTGGATCAGGTGAAAACCAAAAAGTTGGCATAGAATTCAAAGATGGATTAAAAAAGAAGTTGATTGTAAAGTATGCGAATCTAAAAAGGATAGATTAGAAAATTTATTTAATGTAATTTGAATTATGGAAAGATTAATACCATGTAGATTCCACGTTGAGGTTAGCGCAGTTCTAAAATCTGAAGGCTTGCGTACAACAAAACAGCGTCTTGATATATGGGATGAGTTATGTGCTACTGATGATCATCGTGATATTGAATCTATCTTATCTGATTTGAAGAAGAAAAAAATAAATGTCTCACGAGCAACTCTTTATAGAACAGTTGATGTCTTAGTGAAACATGATTTACTAAAGAAAATTGCTTTATCTAATGGCAAAACTCTTTATGAACACAATAGAAAATCTATTAATCCAAAACATGATCATATCTTATGTGAAGATTGCGGCGAAATTTTTGAATTTTTTGATCATAATATTTCTGCTATAGAAGATAAAATTGCAAAAAAATTGAATATTAAGGTTACAAAAAGAGTTCATCAAATTTCTGGCACTTGCAATAATGGTAACTGTTCACATTCTAATACTTAATTTTTTAAATGAAATCTGTCTTTATTAATAATTTAGTTTCTGATATGAAGCTGCAAGGCTTCTATTTATGCATTCAAAAAAGAATACGTAGAAAAAGAGATGGATCTCCTTACATTGATTTATTATTGCAAGATAAATCTGGTATAATAAGAGCGAGAATATGGGATAATGTTGATAAACTGATAAAAAAATTTGATAATGGCGATCCCATTGCTTTAAAAGGAATCACTTATAGTTATGGAGATAATCTTTTTATTAAAATAAAAAATATCAATAGAGCTTCTATTGATAAGTACAAAAAATATGGATTTGAACCATCTGACTTGATTCCAACATCAAAACTTAATGTAAAGCAATTGTGGATTCAGCTTCAAAAAGAAATTAAAACAATATCAAAACCTCATTTTAAAAAATTAGTTACCAAAATTTTAACAGATCATAAACAAAAATTTCAAATTTATCCTGCAAGTATTTCTTTTCATTATAATTATCAACATGGTCTTTTAGAGCAGACTGTTTCATTAATAAAAATTGCTAAATTATTAGCAAGGAATTATGCAGTAAATTCCGATTTGTTATTGACAGGAGCTTGTCTACATCAGATTGGAAAATTATACTCTATTAATGTCGGTTTTTCAGATAAAAAAAATGACTCAAAACAACTAGTTGGAAATGCAATCTTATCACGTGATATTGTTAATAAATATATCAATCAAATAAAGAAATTTCCTGAAGATGATAAAGTTCAACTAGAGCATTTAATATTATCTTATCAAGGCAGAAGAGAATGGCAAAGCCCCATTGAACCTCAGACAATAGAAGCAATTCTATTGCATACAATTAATTATATGGATTCTCAGGTAAATTTTATGAGTAGAGATGAAAAATAAAGTAATTTTTTTATTTCTTATTGAGATTGTCTTGTGCCAGAATATATCTTATGATTTATCAAATCAATTTGGAGTTGAATTAGAAAATAATCAAATCATATGGAATTCTGATCAAAGGTTTGATCAATTATTCATTGATTCATCGTCAAAATATTTTAAACAAAAATTCCATTCTTTTGATTTTGATGATATCAAAATTGATTCCACTTATACAAAAAGTAAATTTTCTTATGAATTCGGAGATTATGGTTTAGATATACTCAATGTTGGATTAAAAAAATATTCTGAAGATAGTGATTTTCAATTTTTAGGTCTTAAAAAAAGTTTTTTTGGGAACTACTCTGAATTTGCAGATAAAGATAGCAGTCCATTAAGTCTCTTATATAAAATTGATTATTCAAAGCGTTTTAAAGAACATTCTATGTTATTTTCTTTGGGGTATTTCAAAACAAGTTCTGATTTTTTATTTAATACTGTAGAGGATAATTCAAATAATAGAGAATTTTCAGATTTTATCTCTTTAACCTTGATTGATAAGCTTGAAAAAGGATTATGGAGCTATGCATTTGAGTTCAATCATCTTACAAAACATGATAAACTTTTTCTATTAGAACAATTATTAGATAGTGATATTGATATAAGTAGGAATATTATTAGAATTAATGCAAATAATAATAAGAATATCTCTTTAAATCTTTCTTTGGATAACAAATTCTATTTTGACTTACGTTCAAATCAGACAGATGATAACCCGTTACAGTCATATAGTCAAAATTCTCTCCATTTATTTGGTAAGAGTGATTTTAAATCATCAAAAATTAGATATGGATTTGATTATTTTAAAGGTAGCGCTCTTAGCAGTGAAGGCAGATCTAATAGCGAAGAAGTATTGCCAAATCTCTATTATGAAATTAATCATAATGTTGGAAATCAAGCTTATGCTCTATCATTAAATATGATGAACAAACCAACAACTTTTTTATTCGATAATCCTCATTATCAAGGCATAGAAACTTGGAACACAGTTAATTTAAGTTACAGCTTCTTAACTGGTTTTGTTTTGGAAACAAATCTAAAATGGATTGAAGCATCTGATATTACAGCATATAACCAAAATAGCAATTCTTTTTCTACTGTTTCCGATGACTTATTATCATTTAACACAAAATTTGCAATTTCATTGAATAATAATCACAATATTGATTTGACCTATTATCGTAATTTTTATGATAGTATAATTAGTTCAAACCGTTCAGATATAATTAACATCAATTATCATTTTCAAACATCTTTAGTTAATAAAAAATTGGGCGTGGATGGACAGATATCTTTAGCTTACTATGGAGATAATAATTCAGAATTCTCATTTGATTATTTTAAAAATGTTCCAATCATTGGTAATAGTTTTGAAGAAGATGAAAACTATAGCATCGGAGTCAACCTTGATGTATCAATTGCAGATGTTATTCTAAATTTTCGTGTAAATAATTTGCTTCATCGTTTACCTATTGATGGAGATTACTCAATAAGAACACATGAACTGTTTAATCCAGTCAACAGCATGATATCATTTGGTATTTTATGGGAATTTGATGATTAGGATTCTTATTCTATAATCAAACATATTTTTATAAATTTGTATCCATAATGTATAACAATAATCCAGTATCTAAACTCAACGGAAATGTCACCTTAGTTTTGAATGCAAGCTATATTCCCTTAGCTGTATGCTCATCAAAGCGAGCCTTATGCCTTTATTTTCTCGATAAAATTGATATCATTCATAATTATAATGATTATGCTCATTCTCCATCTATGAAAGTAAAAATTCCTAGCGTAGTAAAACTGAAGCGATATGTTAAACACAATAATCTTGATGTTGTTTTAAATAGAAAAAATTTATTAGTAAGAGACAATTTTTCTTGCCAATACTGTCTTTCAAAATCTCACTTAACTGTTGATCATATCCTTCCTAAAGAAAAAGGAGGATCTGATACTTGGGAAAATTTAATTATAGCTTGTTCTCCTTGTAATTCTAAAAAAGGAAATAGAACTCCTAAAGAAGCAAATATGAAACTTATGAAGCAAGCAAGAAAACCAAATAGATTTATTTATTTTAAACAATTTGTTAAGGAAAAGAATGTAGATTGGGAAAACTATATATTTTCTAGGAAAAATTGATATGAGCACAAAAAGAATATTAAGTGGAGTACAGCCATCAGGTTTATTACATATTGGTAATTATTTTGGAATGATTAAACGTATGATTCATTTTCAGGAATCATCTGATTTATTTTGTTTTATTGCAAATTATCATTCTTTGACTTCTCT
>DEAO01000010.1:12060-48435 GCA_002348725.1 Fidelibacterota bacterium UBA2980
CTTGATCCTTCAAAGTCTACCATTTGGATTCAATCTCATGTATCAGAAGTCACTGAATTAGCTTGGATATTATCTAATTTTACTGGCGTAGGCATGATGGAACGATCTACATCATATAAAGATAAAATTAGTAAAGGGTTAAAACCAAATATGGGACTATTTTCCTATCCAATTCTAATGGCATCCGATATATTATTGTTTCATTCTGATATTGTTCCAGTAGGGAAAGATCAAAAGCAGCATTTAGAAATGACCAGAGATATCGCAATCAAGTTTAATAATGCTTTTGGCGATGTTTTAACTGTTCCAGAAATTGATATTGAAGAAAATACTAACATAGTTACTGGAATTGATGATCAAAAAATGAGTAAATCTTATAATAATGCCATTCCAATTTTTGGTGATGAAAAATATGTGAAAGATCAAATAATGAATATTGTTACAGATTCTGCAGGATTAGACGAACCAAAGGATATTAATACTCCATTGTTTAAAATTTATTCATTGTTCTTAGATAAAAATGAAGTTAAAGAACTGGAAGAAAGATATAATACACCTGGATTAAAATACATGGATGTTAAAAATGAACTGTTCAAGTGTATTATGGAATATTTTTCTGATCAACGATCTAGAAGAGATGAATATCTCAATAATCCAGATAATGTTTATGATTTAATGAAATTAGGTCAAGAAAAAGCAAAGAGCGTAGCTGCACAAACCATAGAAGATGTAAAAAAATCGATTGGAATGCTTTAGATGTTCACCGTAAAGCTTGAAAATTTTGAAGGTCCATTAGATTTACTGCTTTATTTTATTAAAAGAGACAAAATAGATATTTATGATATTCCAATATCAAAAATTACCAAAGAATATATTGATACTATAAATCGTACGAAGAAACTTAATGTTGCAATTGCAGGAGAATTTATTTTGATGGCATCTATGTTAACTCGTCTTAAAACAAGAATGCTTCTTCCTAGAAAAGAAGACGAAGAAGGCCTTGAAATTGATGATCCACGCAGTGTTTTAGTTGATCAATTAGTGCAGTATAAAACATTCAAAAATATTGCAAACCAATTACGAACAATACAGAATAATAATAAAGATATTTTTTATCGTCCTAATGATATTAATCTATCAGATATAGAACATAGTCCTACAGAATTTTTGAGAGAAGTATCTTTATTTGATATATCTAAAATATTCAAAGAAGCGCTTTCGAATGCTCCAATTGATGATTCTTTCTATTTAGAAAGACAAACTATATCTCTTACAGATCAAAGACAGTTTATAATTTCTAATTTTGACAAAAAAGGCATTCTTTTATTAAATAAGCTGGTAAAGAAATTGAATAATAAGTTAGAAATTATTGTAACATTTCTAGCTTTATTAGAAATGATTAAAACTGGCGAAATAATTTGTAAACAAAACGATATCTTTGGACAGATTGAAATAAAATTAAATATAACTGCTAAGGCTTGATGAATAACGAATTAATTATTGAATCATTGTTGTTTGTTTTATCGCAACCATTAAAACAATCAGATTTGAAAAAAATATTTGATAATGGAGATACACCATCTTTAGAAGATATTGTAGAAAATCTGAATAAAAAATATGCCAATCATTCCTTTGAGATTAAAAATGTAGGCGGTGGATATATCCTTGTAACAAAAAAAGAATTTGAACCATTTATCGCTAAAATTTTACCAGGCAAGAAATTGATGTTATCAAATGCAAGTTTAGAAGTATTAGCAATTATTGCTTATAAACAGCCAATTAATAGAATCGATATTGAATCTATCAGAGGAGTTGATTGCAAAGGCGTTATAAAAAATTTATTAACTAAAAAATTAATTAAAATTAAAGGAAGAGACGATAGCCCTGGAAAAGCTTTGCTTTATTGCACTACAGAAGAATATCTCAAACACTTCGGCTTAAAAGATTTATCTGATATGCCTAAACATAATGAAATATCTGAAATAGTTAATTCTGGTGAGGATAAAATAAATAGTGAAGCTATTTAAATTCGTTGCTGCTTCTGGAGTTCTTTCTAGAAGAAAATCTCAAGAATCTATTCAATCAGCACTTATAACAGTAAATGATGTTGTGATATTAGATCCTTTCATAGAAATTGATCCCAAAAAAGATATAGTAAGATTTGATGAACAAATAATAAAATTTAATGAGGAATTTTCTACAATCATTCTTAATAAGCCAAAAGGTTTTGTCTGTTCAAAAAATGATGAATTAAATAGAAAAACAGTTTTTGATTTAATTCCTAAGAAACCTCCTCTTAATTATGTTGGGAGATTAGATAAAAATACTACTGGTATAATTTTATTCACTAATGATGGAAAATTATCTGATTTTTTAACACATCCAAGAAACAAAATTTCTAAAGAATATATTGCTGAAACTGCTACAAGAATTAAAGATTCAGATGTTAAAAAAATTGAAAAAGGCATCTTTATTGGCTCAGGAGATAGAGGTAGAGCAAAAATTTTATCTCAGAAGAAGGTAAAAAATACATTTTTTATTAATATGATTCTTAGACAGGGGAAAAAGAATGAAATAAGACGCATTTTTAAATTTTCAAATATAAAATTGATATCACTTAAAAGAATAAAATTTGGTGAAATTACTCTAGGAAATTTAAATGAAGGTTCTTGGAGAGAATTGTCAAAAAAAGATAAGAAATATTTAGAAAAATTCAGTCGAAAATAACAAGATTTAAAAATGTTGGCATTTATTTAAAGTAAGACTAACTTTCTGAGCAATTTTATGGTTATAACAATTGATGGACCTGCAGGAGTTGGCAAGACAACAACTGCTAAAAAACTAGCAAAGAAGCTAGAATTTAGATATTTGGATACTGGTGCGATGTATCGAGCAATAACTTATTTTTTTATTAAAAATAATGTCGATATTAATTCAGAAGAAATGGTAGCCAATTTTCTAGATTTATTAGAGCTAGAAGTTGATTTTCCAATTGATAACCAAACAAAAATTGTATTAGGTAATAAAAATATCAGCGATGATATTAGAAAGAAAGAAGTTACTGACAATGTAAGTAAAGTTAGTGCTTTAGAAAAAGTAAGAGAGAAAACAGTTAGATTGCAGAAAAAAATTGTTAATAATAATGACTTTGTTGTTGAAGGCAGAGATATTGGGACTGTTGTATTCCCAAATGCTGAATATAAATTTTTTTTAACAGCAGACTATGATGTAAGAGCCAAGAGACGTTCAAAGGATTTTAGTAAAGTTGATGAAAATCTTCAAATAGATGATATTAAGAAAGATTTGATAGAACGAGATGAAATAGATAGCAATAGAACTCTTTCTCCTCTTAAGAGAGCAGAAGATGCAATAGTGATTGATACATCAAATTGCACTATTGATGAACAAGTTGATAAAATATATAACTATATTAAGAAAGTATAAAAAATATGAATGAAAAATTATTAGATCAGAATGTAGAAGAAACAACCACAGAAGAGGTTGTTTTAGATGCCAGTGATAGTTCAATAGAAGAACAACAGCCAACAGAAGAACAAAAAGATATTTCTAGTAAAACAATTAAAGATTATTTAAGCAAAGATTTATTTAAAGATATTAAAGTTGTCTCTCAGGATGAAGATATTGAAGAATCGGCAAGTTCTGATTCGTCAGTTCTTTCTGAATATGATAATACTTTCAAAGATATTTCAGAAAACCAGATTATATCTGCAAAAGTAATTGGAATTAGCGATTCAGATGTTATGGTTGACATTGGGTTTAAATCTGAAGGACTTATTAATAGGTCAGAATTTGATAATAAAGACTTACCAGAGATTGGTTCAAACATTGATATTTTCCTTGAGAAATTTGAAGATACAGATGGAAATATTACTCTTTCTAAATACAAAGCTGATTTCATAAAAAGATGGGATGAGCTAAAAGGTTTTTGTGATTCAAGTGAACCAGTTAAAGGTAAAATTATTAAAAGAGTTAAAGGTGGTATGGTAGTAGATCTTGGTGTGATTCAAGCATTTTTGCCTGGCTCTCAAGTGGATGTGCAACCAGTAAAGAATTTTGATGAATATTTAAACCAAGAATTTGATTTTCAAATTGTCAAAGTTGATGATATGAGAAAGAATCTTGTTGTTTCAAGAAAAGCTATACTCCAGGAATCTTTAAATGAAAAAAGAGAAGAAATTATGAGTCAGATTAAAGTTGATGGAAAAGTCTCTGGTATAGTGAAAAATATTACTGATTTTGGCGCATTTATTGATTTAGGCGGGATTGATGGCTTGATACATATTACAGATTTTTCTTGGGGAAGAATTAATCATCCATCAGAAGTCGTTTCAATTGGTGATAAAGTTGAAGTTAAGGTTATTGAATATAATAAAGAAACTTCAAGAATATCTCTTGGCATGAAACAGCTAGTAGATAATCCTTGGAAGAAAATTTCTGAAAAATATAATGTTGGCGATACTATTTCTGGAAAAGTTGTAAGTATTATGAATTATGGTATTTTCGTCGAAATTGAAAAAGGTATAGAAGGTTTGATTCATGTATCAGAAATTTCATGGAAGAAAAATTTTGAGAATTTAGAAAACACTTACAATGTAGGGGATAGTATAGAATCTAAGATTTTATCTATTGATATAGAAGATCAAAAAATTAGCTTAGGAATTAAACAATTAACCGAAGATCCTTGGGAAAAAGTTGCAACTAAGTTTTCATTAGATGATAAAGTTAGCGGCACTGTATCGAATATTACAAAATTTGGTGCTTATATAAACTTAGGAGATGACATTGAAGGGTTTATAAGAAATATTGATTTACATTGGACAAAAAATGTTGTCCATGCTAAACAGTTACTTAATAAAGATGAAAATGTAGAAGCAGTTGTTTTAGAAATTGTGGACAAAGACAGAAAAATATTTTTAGGAATAAAACAGCTTAGCGAAAATCCTTGGCCTGGTATCAAAAATCAATATGAATCTGGACAAAAAATTCAAGGAATTTTTAATAATCTGAATGATTCTGGGATGGTAATTGATCTTGATGATGTCGAAGGTTTTATTCCAATAGATAATATTTCAAAGAAGTTAAAGAAAAATTATCTGTCATCAATTAAGCAGGGGGATTCTGTTGATCTTTTAGTTGTGGAAGTAAATGAGAAAGAGAAGAGAATTGTTCTAATGCTTGATCAACCTGATGAAGACTAATATAACCAGCAAAATCAATAATATTAAAATTCCTCAATCAAGAAGAATATTTTATTCATTTCTTATAGCATTTATTTTCTGGTTTTTTATTAAGAGTGAAGATAGTTATCTCGTTACCCAAAAAATCCCTCTAGTGGCTAGAAATCTTCAAGAACAAAAAACATATAAAGAAGAAGTTCCAGATTATATTTTTGTAACAATGAAAGGATCTGGACGGTCATTTATATGGCTTACATTTTTTGAAAAATTTTATGATGATTACAAAGCAATTCTTGATTTGAGCAGTATTGCTGATGAATATAATTTTGACTTAAATAATTACTATAGAGATAATCCTACAAAAATAGTTTTACCAACATCTCTAGATTTAGAATTTATAGAGGTAGTTTCACCTAGAAATATTGTGATAAACTTGGACCAATATTTAGTGAAGAAAGTGCCAATTAAATCACAGTTTCTTGTTTCAACAGAGGCAGGGTACGTACAAGTTGGAAACCCATTGTTTTCACCGGATTCTATTAGTATTGGAGGACCGCAAGAAGTTGTAAAAAATATTGAGTTTGTGAATACTAAAAATGACACTTTTTTTAAATTAAATGCATCTGTAAAAAATGAATTTCCAATTATTAATCCAAACAAATTAGTTGATTTTGATCCAAAAAAAGTTGAAGGATATATTAATATTCAGCCAATTAGTGAAACAATTGTAACATCTATCCCTGTCAATTTAATTAATAAGCCTAAAGATGTTGAAGTTTTTGTTAATCCATCTACGGTATCACTAACTATTATTGGAGGACTTGACCAGGTTGCAAATACTCTTCCTGAAGATATTTTAGTTACAATTGATTTCAGTGAATGGAGTCCTAAAAAACAGTTTTATTCGCCTAAGATAGATATACCTAATAATCTTTTTAAGTGGGAAAATCTATCTCCAAATAATTTAGAAATTCTTGTTGTTGATAGAGAAGAACCAATAAAAGACAATTGATTATTCTTGGAATAGAGACATCTTGTGATGAAACTGGTGTAGCAATTTGTGAGGATTATAAAATCCTTTCTAGCCATAATAAAACACAACATATACATAAAGAATACGGCGGAGTTGTACCTGAAATAGCATCAAGAGAACATGAAAAATTTCTACCTATAATTTTAAAAAAAGTTTTTGATGAATCAGGTTTGAATTATTCTGATTTAGATGCAATTGCTGTTACAAATGGTCCAGGCTTGATGGGCTCTCTTTTATCTGGCGTATCTTTTGCTAAAGGTATTTCTCAAGGTTTAAATATACCAATAATTCCAGTTAATCATCTTGAAGCACATCTAAATTCTGTTTTTATTGAATTCCCTAATCTCCAACCTCCTTTTATTAATCTTTTAGTTTCTGGAGGACATACACAACTCTGGATGGTAAAATCTAACTTTGAATATGAATTATTAGGTGAAACTTTAGATGATGCATGCGGTGAAGCATTTGATAAAGGAGCTAAGACACTAGGATTAAATTATCCTGGAGGACCAGAAATAGAAAAAGTTTCTAAGGCAGGGAATAAAGATTTAATTCAATTCCCTCGTCCTATGATAAATGATAAGAGTTATAATTTTAGTTTTAGTGGCTTAAAAACTTCCTTGATTAATTATATTAAAAATAACAGAGAATATGATTTGTCAGATGTTGCAGCAAGCTATCAAGAGGCTATTGTCGACACATTAGCTTTTAAATTAGATTATGCAATGAAAAATTTTAAAATTAATACAGGTATTATTTGTGGAGGAGTTGCAGCAAACAGCCGACTAAGAGACAAGTTAAATGAATTGAATAAAGAAATTCTTTTTCCTTCATTAAAATATTGTACTGACAATGCTGATATGATTGCTTTTTTAGCAATGAAGAAAGCTGAAAATAAAGATATTAAAAAGAGTATGGATTTTTCTGCTTATTCTAGAGGTATAACACTATAAGGTTTTATGATCCGCAATAATTACTTACTTATTTTTTTTGGAATTATAATTTGCATTAGTTTTTTTATTAAAAATTTTAATAAAGAAGAATCTCAGGAAGTTGATTTAAGTAATAATGAATTTATAGAACAAGATTTCACAAATGATTTTATTGCAGATGTAGCAATAAAGAATATTATTGTTTATCCAAATTGGGATAATAAAAATTCTTTATATGTTGATATTGATATAGAAAATATTAACGGAGATGAAAAAGTGCAAATTAGTCTTTCTAATGGCAATAAATTGATTGGGTCAGATCAAATTTTGTTGCAACCTGAAGAAACGAAATATTCTCAATCATTTTTATTAGAGGAAAGCGTTGATTTTGATTCAAAATTTTATGTTAAAATTTCTAGCTTAAAATTTGAAGAAGATATTGAAAATAATAGATATAGTTTTAATGTCAATTTAGAAGAAGACAATTTAAAGGTGGCATTAATAACCGGAAATTTAAATTTCAATTCAATGGCTATTATCAAATATCTTCCAGAAAAATTTGACCACTTTTTAATTGATCCAAATACTGGTATTCATGATTTTAAAGACTTTTGGTTTACAAATTATGATCTTTTAGTAATGGATAATTTTCCAAACTACATAATATCTGATAGATGGCTAGAATTATTTGCTAGAAAAATTTATTCTCAAAATACAAGTTTGATTCTATTCATTGGAGAAAATCAGAATTTTGAATCTTTGGTTAAAATTAGTCCTCTTTTTGGATTGAAAGTCAAATCTCGAGATGATATTAATAAAATATCAAATAAAGAATTATTTGAAAAAAATCAGTTTAAATCTGTTTTAATTAATAATACAAATTTTTATAAAGACTTCTTTAATGGGGATATCGATTATATTACCCAATCTTTCAGATGGTTATTAGATAATAGAAAATTAAACTACAATTTTTTCCTTGGGAGCGAACATTACCAAATTAATGACAAAATTTTCATTTATGGTTTTTCTAATCGTATTGATTCAGACAAAAAACTATTTACTGCAAATGTCTTTATTAATGATAAATATGTATATGAAAAGAAATTATATTTGAATCCAATATCAAATTATTATTTTACACAAATTAATACTAATAGTACGGGAGATTATACTATAGAGATTGTTGATGAAAATGATTTTATAGTTCAAACGATTGCTATTAATATTCCAGAAGAATTGAGTAAATTATAAGAAATGATAGCAATAAAAAAAATTCGTGATAACCAATCTCTTGTTGAAGAAGGAATATCAAAAAAAGGAGAATCTGTTAACTTAAATGAGATTATTAAATTTGATTCTGAATTAAGAAATCTAACAAAAAAATTAAATGATCTTCAGTCAGAACAAAATAAAAAATCGAAAGAAATTGGAAGGTTAAAACCTGAAAATTCGGAAGATAAATCTATTTTTAGTGATCTTAAGAATCTATCTAACGAAGTAAAAGATTTGGAAAGTACTCATCGTATTAAATCTGAAGAATTTCGAAATATGCTTCTTGAAATTCCAAATATTCCTCATGATTCTGTTCCGATAGGAAAAAATTCTGATCAAAATGTTATTTATAAAGATTGTTCATCAAAAAAAGAATTTACTTTTGAACCTAAAAGCCATGTTGATATTGTAAAAAGCTTAGATCTAATAGATTTTGAAGCAGGGGCAAAAATCAGCGGTACTGGATTTCCTTTATATAAAGGGAATGGAGCTTTGCTTGAGAGAGCATTAATCAATTTTATGATTGATTACAATTTAAAGAATTATAATTATATCGAAATTTTTCCACCATTTTTAGTCAGACCTGATTCAGGAATTACTACTGGGCAATTGCCAAAGTTCAGTGAAGATATGTATCATATAGAAAAGGATGACTTATATTTAATTCCAACTGCTGAAGTTCCTATTACAAATATTCACAAAGATGAAATATTAAATTTAGAGGATTTACCAAAATATTATTTAGCATATTCAGCTTGTTTTAGAAGAGAAGCAGGTTCTTATGGTAAAGATACAAGAGGATTGTTAAGAGTACATCAGTTTAATAAGGTAGAATTGGTAAAGTTTGTACACCCTAATGATTCCTATGCTGAACTTGAAACTTTGACTAATCAAGCATCAAAAATTCTAGATATGCTAGAATTGGATTACAGAATTGTTGAATTGTGTAGTGGAGATTTAAGTTTTGCAGCTTCAAAGTGTTATGACTTAGAAGTGTGGGCACCTGGGGAAAAGAAATGGTTAGAAGTTTCTTCTTGTAGCAATTTTGAAGCTTTTCAATCCAGAAGAGGTAATATAAGATTTAGAGATGAAGATAATAAAACTAATTATGTTCATACTTTGAATGGTTCCGGTCTGGCAACACCAAGAGTTTTAGCAGCACTAATTGAAACACATCAACAAGAAGATGGATCAATTAGTATTCCATCATCTTTGCAGCCTTATACTGGGTTAGCGGAGATTAAATAGTTGAGAAAAATTTGGGTTAGTATCAATATTCTTTTTTGGACACTAATTTTAGGTGTATCATCTGTCATTTCTATTAAAATATCTGGGGATAAAAGTAGCTTTAAATATTATAGCATAAAATGGTCAGAATTTTTAATCAAAATATCTGGCGTAAAATTAGAAATAAATGGCAAAGAAAATATTGAAGATAATAAAAACTATATTTTTTCCCCAAATCATACCTCCTTCATAGATTTTCCAGTTCTTTTTGTTTCTGTTGGTAAATATTTAGTTTTTGTTGCAAAGAAAGAATTAAAAAGAATTCCAATTTTTAATTCTATATTAGATGTTTCAGGATGTATTTTTGTAGATAGAAAAAATACTGATAAAGCAGTCGAATCTTTAGATAAATTAAAAGCAGACATAGAAAATACTCCACGATCTATTGTAATTTTTCCCGAAGGGACTCGTTCAAAATCTCTTGAATTAGGTAATTTTAAAAAGGGTGCAGCTGTATTAGCTATTAATACTGGGCTACCAATTATTCCAGTATATATTAACGGATCTTTTAATTGGTGGAATGCAAATTTTAGAGATAATTCTAATAAAATTGTCGTTAATTTTGGGGAACCTATTTTAACTAAAGACATAAAGTATAGTGAGCGCAATAATCTTACTGATTTAATTAAAAAACGAATAATTGGATTAAGAAAAAATGGAAAATGATTACCAGATAGAAAATGTTATAAATGAAATAAAAAATTCTAAAAAAATAGTATTTACTAATGGTGTATTTGATTTGCTTCATGTTGGCCATATCAGATATTTAAATCAAGCAAAAAGTCTCGGGCATATACTTGTTGTAGGATTAAATTCTGATAATTCTGTTAAAAAGATTAAAGGTCCTTCTAGGCCAATCAATAGCTTAGAGGATAGAGCACTAGTCTTGCTAGCCTTAAAATCTGTGGACTATGTAGTCAGTTTTGATGATAGAACTCCATTAAATTTAATTAAAGAAGTGATGCCTGATATTTTAGTTAAAGGGGGAGACTATAGAATCGAGGAGATTGTTGGACATAAAGAGGTTATTGAAAATGGCGGTTTAGTGAAATCTCTTCCTTTTCATAAAGGTTATAGTTCTACCCAATTTATTAATCAAATAAAAAAACAGTGACTTGATTGTCATTTAGTTTCAATATAATTTGGCACGTTTTATGAAAAAGATTAAACTATATTTATTAACAATGATTTTCGTAAGCAATATGTTTGCTCAGGATGTAATCAATGGCAATGGTAGAAAACCATTTATGAATACAAGCGATATTGCTTTTTCTGCTACCATTAATAATATTTCACCAATTTTAGATGAAGCAAAACAATTTCTTGCAGATGCAGTCATTGCAGATATCAATCAAGATACAATCGAAGTCGTATATAACATAAAAAGAATTTTTGATCTTTTATCTGATGTAGAACAAATTGGAGTTCGTAATGAACTTGATAAAATTGAATTTGAGAAATTTCAAAATGATTTTATCAAAATGTATTCTACAAAGTTGAATACTTTAGAAAATTCGAGTCAAATATTAAATGCTGAACTTATTCGACAGCAAGTTATAGAGCTAACAGATGAAAATGAATCAGTCGAAATGGGCACTACAAAATTTACTGTCCTTGATGATCGAGAAGGACACATTCCATTAGTTACTAATTCTCAAGTAGAGAGTTACATTCGTTATTTTAAAGGCAAAGGAAGAAAAGGCTTCAATATTTGGCTTAGGAGATATGTACAATATAGAGATATAATATTACCCATATTAGACGCAAACGATTTACCTGAAGAATTAATTGTTGTATCTATGATTGAATCTGGATTTGATCCAAAGGCAGTATCTAGGGCTAAAGCGGTTGGTTTATGGCAATTTATGTATTTGACAGGAAAACAATATGGGCTAGAAAGAAATTGGTATGTAGATGAACGTCAAGATATCATTAAATCTACAGAAGCAGCAGCCAAATACTTTAAAGATTTATATAGAGAGTTTGAAGATTGGTATTTAGTATTAGCTGCATATAATACTGGTCCGGGTAGAGTAAATCGTGCAGTAAATCTCCACGAAACCGCTGATTATTGGCAGCTTTATTCGCTACCTAAAGATACAAAAAATTATATTCCTTATTTCTTATCTTCTGCAATTATTTTAAAAAATCCAGAGGAATATGGATTTAAAATTCCAAAAGCAAAATCATTTAAATATGATGAAGTTGTAATCAAAAAAAGTGCTGATTTATCCGTGATTGCAAAGTCTGCAGAAACAAAAACAAGCACTATAAAATATCTAAATCCAGAATTAAGACAATCTGCAACACCTGCAAATCAAGATTATATGTTGAGAATTCCTTATGGAAAAAAAGAGGCGTTTTATAAAACATTTAATGCATTACCAGAGACAGAAAGATTTGCTACTCAAAAAGTAGAACATCGTGTTAAGAAAGGTGAAAATTTATCAACTATTGCTTCGAAATATCGTGTTTTAATTTCAGATTTAATGACAATTAATAATCTAAGAAATGATAGACTGCAAATCGGACAAAGATTAAAGATTCCAGTAAAAGGCGGTATTTATTCTAATTATCCTGAAAAAATTACTTATACCGTTAAAAAAGGAGATACACTGGGTGCAATTGCTGAAAGATATAATACAAGAGCAAGCGAAATTAGAAAATGGAATAAAATGAATCCAAATAATTCATTGATAAGTATTGGACAGAAATTGGTATTATTTGTTGGCAAGAATGGTAATAAATCTGATAATTCTCCACAAAGAATTATTTATACTGTTAAGTCTGGAGATCAGCTAGGATATATTGCTGAAAAATACAATACAAGCGCAAAAAAGATTAGAGAGTGGAATAAAATGAAACCAGGAAGTTATGCTATTTATCCTGGACAAAAATTAGTATTATTTACAGAATAAAGTTGTAAAGGAAGTAGGTATATGATTAAACAAAATATAGTTGACAATGTTTCAGCAAATACTGGTTTGACTAAAGTAGAAGTAGAAGCTGTATTGAATGAATCATTTAGCCAGATTATTAATGCATTGAGTAAGAATGAAAGAATTGAATTAAGAGGTTTTGGTACTTTTGCAGTAAAACATAGAATGCCAAAAAAAGCACGAAATCCTGCTACAGGAGATCCTGTTTATTTAGCAGAACGTTATGTTCCAACCTTTAAACCTTCTCAATTAATGAAAAAATCTGTTAACGACAGCTTAATTGAATACTAAATAGGGAGAACTTTAATGCCTTGCGGTAAGAAAAGAAAAAAAAGAAAGATGAATACACATAAACGTAAAAAACGTTTACGTGCAGACAGACATAAGAAAAAAAATAGATAGATAATATGAAACCGAAAAGTTTTGCTATTTGGGCTAACGTTGGTAAAAAAGAAGTACCAACATTAGTTTCTAGCGTTGCAGAGTGGGCAACCAATAATAATTTAGAGTTATTCGTACCTAAAGCTTTAGAAAATCTAGATTTTACCGCAAATAACTGTATCTTTTACAATTCAGAAGAGCTCCCGAATGTAGATTTTGTTTTATGTTTAGGGGGAGATGGAACTTTGCTATCTGCTGTACGTCTTTTTAGTAATCCAATGGTTCCAGTGTTAGGTGTTCATATTGGGGGTTTAGGATTTCTTGCTCAAATTGTTCCAGAAGAATTAATGGAAAAGTTAGATTTAATTAAGAATGGTGATTTTACTATTGAAGATCGTTTAGTTCTCAATGCAGAAATTTCTCAAGAAGGAGAAAATAATACTTATTTTGCTATCAATGATTTTGTTGTTCAAAATAAAATAGCTTATCGAGTTACTTCGCTTGATTTATATATAAATAAAAAACATGTCAGTAATTATAAATCAGATGGTATCATTATAAGTACACCGACCGGTTCCACTGCATATTCTCTATCTTCAGGTGGGCCAATTGTACAACCAGATGTGTTTTCTATCTTAATTACCCCAATTTCTCCACACTCATTAACATCAAGACCATTAGTATTGCCTTCTGATGTGGATATTGAATTTCGATTCAATGGTGATTCAGAAGAAGAGCTAAAATTAATTTGTGATGGACAACATATTGAACATTTTACACGCGATTCAGTTGTAAAAATCAATCAAGCAAGTAATCATTTAAAATTTATCACATTTAATGATTATGATTACTACCAAACCTTAAAGACTAAAATGGTTTGGGGTAAAAGAGGATCATAATTTATTTTTTAAACATATTTGAAATAATATATCCAGCCATTTTTGGATTTTCTTTAAGTCGTCTCACTGAATAGTCATACCAATTATCTCCATAAGGAACATAGATGCGAACTCTGTTACCTTCTTTTAGAAGTTTTTCTAACATTTTTTTCATTGGGACTCCATGGAGTACTTGGAATTCATACTGTGTCTTTGGAATACTATAATCCTTAATCCATTTATACAAATTATTGATTATATATTCATCATGGCTTGCAATACCTATATAGGCTCCTCTTTGTAAGCCCATTTTTACTAGTTCAATATAGTTTTCTCTTATTTCTTGATAGTCATCATAAACAATATCTTTATTTTCTACATAAATACCTTTACAAACTCTGCAATTAAAATTTTCGCTTGATAAGGTGTCCATATCATTTATTGAACGATGCATATATGCTTGAAGTACAATCCCTACATTTTTATACACTTCTAATGCTTCTTTATACAGTTTGATTGTTTCAGATGTATATGGTGAATTTTCCATATCAAGTCTTAAGAAATTTTTATGTTGTTTCGCTTTTTTAGTCAATATCATAAGATTCTTTTTCACAATATCATATCCAAGATCTTGGCCTATATGGGTTAACTTAATTGATAAATTTGCACTTAATGATCTAGAAGATATTTCGTCATACAATTTCGAATATCGCTCTGTAATTTCAGTAGCTTCTTTTCCTGTAGTAACATGTTCTCCTAAAATATCAATAGCAACATCATACCCTTTTTTATTTAAATTAGCTACTGTAGCCAACATTTCATCATCAGTGATGCCTGCAATATATGGAGATGCAAAAATTTTTATAAAACTTTTTGGGAAAAAAGGAATGATTTGAATTAGTAAATTATTTATTAACTTCATACCGAACAAATTTAATAAATAAAAAAAACAATGAAAGTAGTATTAATTATAGGGGGAGCAGTATCAGGGTCTACTGCAGCCAAAAAATTAACCGAAAACGGTATTCGTTGTATTGTAGTTGATCAAAATCGTCTTCCTTACGGAAAAATTGAAGATGGACTTCCAAGATGGCATGACAAACAACGTAATAATGAATATTCCAAGATTGATGAGATTATGGGTCATGATCTTGTAGATTTTGTTCCTTCTACAAAAATAGGAAGAGATATTTCTTTTGCAGATATATATAGCATGAACTGGAGTTGTATTTATTTTGCAAACGGTGCTTGGAACGATAGAAATTTCCCAATCAATGGTATTGAAAATTTTTCTAATTTTTATTATCAAAATCCTTTTGTTTATTGGTTTAATCACTATCATGAAAAAAGCTATAATGGTCCAGAAGTAAACATACAAGACAATGTTCTTGTGGTGGGTGGAGGACTTGCTTCAATTGATGTTTGTAAAATTACTCAAATGGAATTGGTCAAACAAAAGATACAATCGCAATTAAATGATGTTGATGTTGTAAAAATGGAACATCAGGGCATTCCTAAATATTTAGAAGAAAATAATATTAAATATGAAGATCTTGATATTGAAGGAACAACGCTTATATACAGAAGAGATATTGAAAATATGCCATTAACAACAATAGCACCTGATGCTAAGCCTGAGTTGGCTGAAAAACGCAAACAAGCACGAAGAAAAATATTAAATAATACTCAAGAAAAATTTTTATTTAATGTTTTAGAATGTACTCAGCCAGTTGGTTTAGATATTGTAGATGACAATCTAGAGGGATTAGAAGTTGTAAAGAATGAGATTATAGACAATAAGCCTACACAGATTGAAAATTCAAACCAAATCTTAAAAGCTAATACTATTATTAGCTCCATTGGAAGTTTGCCAGAACCGATTGATGGTATTCCTATGAACGGTTCTACTTATGACATTATAGATGAAGATTCTGGTAAATTTAATAGTCTTGATAAAGTACATGGAATGGGAAATGCAATTACTGGTAAGGGAAATATTAAAGCTTCTCGTATTAGTGCTAAAACTGTTGGAGATTTGACAATTGACTTAATTCAAGATATTGATTCTGATTCAGTAGACTCCATCAATAATAAAGTTAAAGAATGGCAAAAACGTTCATCTTATAATGGAAATTATTTTGAATGGAAGTCTAAGAAATAATTTTTGTTAATTATATAGAACTCAATCATCTTTTTTATTATTTTCTCATCGTCAATTGATTTTTATAATAAACGAGGGTAAGTAAAGTAATGTTTCGGCTTAAAATCAAAAAGGGACATGATATAAATATAGCTGGAAGATCAGCTAAAGAATTTTTACCTACCCAAAATTGCAATTCTGCTTCCTTGTCTCCTCAAAGTTTTCGTTATATCAAACCAAAACTCTTAGTAAAAGAAGGCGATATAGTCAATTTGGGAGATCCTATTTTTTATGATAAGCTAAATCCAGAAATAAAATGGCCCGCCATTGCTTCTGGAAAGATATCTAAAATTATTTATGGTGAAAGAAGATCAATTCAAGAGATTATTTTTGATATTGATAAACAACAAGAACAATCCTTGCAAGAAGTTTCAACAACAAATTTGTCATCAAAAGAAGATATAACTAATTATATGCTTGAAAATAATATTTGGCCATTTATTAAACAAAGACCGTTCAATAAAGTTGCAAACCCATCTGACATGCCTAAATCATTAATTGTTAGTCTTGCAAATACAGCACCGTTAGCAATTAATCATAATTTCACTTTATCGGAACAAAAAGAATACATTATTAGTGCTCTTAAGCATTTGAAAGAATTAACTAATGGTAAATTATTTGTAGTTATTAGACCAGGTGAATTTGAATATTTGTCCGAACTTGAATATCTTAACCTTATTGAAGTTGAAGGACCTCATCCTGCTGGAAATGTTGGAGTTGTAATCAATCATCTTGAACCAATTAATAATAAAGATGTTATTTGGACAGTAGAAGGTCATCATTTGCCAATTCTTGGTAAGATGTTTAGTAAAGGAATTTTTGATCCGTCTGTTGTGATTAATATAGCAGGACCTGTTGTAAAAAAACCAGGTTATATAAGAACAAGATTAGGATCTCCTGTAGGTATTCATTGCAAAGATAATCTTATTGAAAAAGAAGTTCGTATTATATCTGGTAATATTCTTACAGGGAATAAGATTGATATGGAAGGCTATTTAGGTTTCTATGATTCATCTATATCAATTATTGAAGAGTCATTTGATAGATCATTTATTGGTTGGCTACATCCTGGAGGATCATCAAAATATAGCGTGTTTAATTCTTATATTGGTAGCAATAAAGAACCATATAATTTTACTACTTTACAAAATGGAAGCAATAGAGCTTTTGTTCCTGTTGATGCGTGGGAAAAAGTTTTTCCAATGGATATTTATATTAACTCTCTTGCTAGGAGCATTGAAGCAAATGATATTGATGAAATGGAACAATTAGGCATTTATGAATGCGATGAAGAAGATGTAGCGCTTTGTTCATTTGTTTGCCCAAGCAAAACAGATGTCGGATCTATTATTAGAAGAGGTTTGGATTTAATATACTTTGATGCATAGATGAATTTTTTAAAGAACATATTAAAACAATCAGGAAAATTATTTGAAGAGGGAAAACCTTTATCATGGGCATATCCAGTATGGGAAGCAACTGATACTATCTTGTTTTCTACAGACAAACAAACAAGTTCAGGCCCTCATGTAAGGGATAATATGGACATTAAAAGAGTTATGTTTTCTGTAGTAATTGCTCTAATTCCTTGTTACTTATTTGGAGCTTATAATATTGGCTATTTAAATGCTTTGGCAACTGATGTTTCAAGATCTTTAATTGATAATTTTATTTTTGGGATGTCTTATGTGCTACCAGTACTAATTGTAACATTTGTTTCAGGTGCAATTTGCGAACTTTCTTTTGCAATTATTCGTAAACATGAAGTAAATGAAGGTTTTCTTGTTACTTGCGCATTAATTCCTTTAACAATGCCACCGGATGTTCCTTTGTGGCAAGTATTCATTGGTACTGCATTTGGTATTATAATTGGTAAAGAAATTTTTGGTGGAGTAGGCACTAATATTTTTAATCCAGCACTAACAGCTCGAGCTTTTATGTATTTTGCTTTTCCTACTAAAATGTCTGGAGATAAGATATGGGCAGTAGGACCTGATGGGTATACTGGAGCAACTGCATTAGCTATACCAGCTAATCCTACTGAATATGATACTGCTTCAAATCTACTTAATCAATCAACCCAATTTGATTTTTCTTTATGGAATATGTTTTGGGGTTTAATACCTGGTTCAATAGGGGAAACAAATAAATTAATAATTCTAATTGGTGCGGCTTTTTTAATTTATATAGGAATTGCATCTTGGAGAACAATGTTAGCATCAGTTATAGGTCTAGTATTTACTGCATCAATCTTTAATCTTCTTTCTGGTTATTCTACTAATGCAATGTTAACAATTACACCATTAGAACATCTTTTAATTGGTAGTTTCTTGTTTGGTGTAGTGTTTATGGCTACTGAGCCAGTTACATCTGCACATACAGAAAAAGGAAAATGGATATATGGCTTTATGATAGGAGTTTTAACTGTTCTTATTCGATCAATTAATCCAGCTTATCCGGAAGGCGTAATGCTCGCTATTCTAATTATGAATATGTTTGGTCCGTTGATAGATTACTATGTTGTGCAATCTAATATAAATATGAGGATTGCTAGAAATGCATAGTAATCGCTATACATTAATTTTTGTTTTTATAGTAACTATTGTTTTAGGAACTATACTTTCTTTTACCAAAGAAAATCTAAGAGAAAGTCAAGAAAACAATCTTAAAGCCGATGTAAATAAAACCATTCTTCGTTCACTTGGTTTTTCAGAAAAACAAGGAAGCTCTTGGTCTAATGAAGATGTTGAAAAGATATTTTCTTCTAATGTTGTAGGTCTATGTGTTGATCCTCAAGGTAATATCATTGATAACATTGTACTAGAAGAGATTGATATTGAGAAAAATATTGAACAATTACCGGTTTATCTTAGAGTTGTTGATGGTGAATTTCAAGGAATTGCACTACCAGTTGCAGGGAAGGGATTGTGGTCCACAGTATTTGGTTATATTGCTTTAGAACCAGACCTAAATACAGTTTTGGGTATCCAATTTTATAAACATGGAGAAACTCCTGGTTTAGGTGGTGAAGTTGAAAAGAAATGGTTTACAAACAATTTTGTTGGTAAAAAAATTAGAAATGACAATGATGAAATTATTGGAGTAGAAGTTCTGAAAGGTAAAGTAGATAATAGCAAGAAAGATTCTATACATCAAGTTGATGGAATTTCTGGAGCAACAGTTACTTCTAAAGGTGTTACTATATTCTTAAAAGATGATTTAAAAAGATATGAAGCATATCTAAATAAGGTTAAAGATAATGGAATTATTTGATTCAGAATCTAAAAAAATTGTTAGCGATCCGCTAAATGTAAACAATCCTATTTCTTTACAAGTTTTAGGTATTTGTTCTGCTTTAGCAGTTACAATAAGATTGGATCAGGCAATTATTATGACATTTGCTGTAATATTTGTTTTGTGTTCATCTAATGTAGTCATTTCTTTGTTAAGAGACTATATACCTAATAGAGTTAGAATTGTTATTATGCTTTCAGTAATTGCGTCATTAGTTTCATTTGTTGATGAAGTGCTTCAAGCATATATGTACAACATGAGCAAACAATTATCAGTCTTTGTTGGTCTTATTGTGACTAATTGTATTATTATGGGCCGTGCTGAGGCATTTGCGATTAAACATGGTCCTTCAAAAGCATTTTTAGATGGCCTAGGAAATGGATTAGGCTATGGAATGATTATCATCGTTGTATCATTTTTTAGAGAATTATTTGGATCAGGCACTCTTACTTTGCCAGACGGTGGAGCAGGTTATGTATTATTTCAGATGCCAGATTGGCTGTATGCTGCTGGTTATGAAAATATTGGATTGTTAGTATTGTCGCCAGGAGCATTTTTTATACTAGGTTTTGTTATCTGGATGCAAAGAGAAATGGTTGGACTTGAGGAGGAAGAATAATGGGCCTTGAACATTATCTTAGTATTTTTACAAAAGCTGTTTTTATTGAAAATATGGTTTTAGCATATTTTTTAGGCCTATGTTCATTTTTAGCTATATCTAAGAAAATTGATGCTGCAGCTGGAATTGGAATGGCAGTAGTAGTTGTTTTGACTATCACAGCTCCAATTAATTGGTTCATTTATGAGTTCTTATTAGGAAAAGGAGCTTTACAATGGATCAATCCTGATAATCCTAAATTTGCTGAAATTGATTTAAGCTTTTTGAAACTTATTGTATTTATATCTGTTATTGCAGCAGCAGTTCAGTTGACTGAAATGTTTTTAGAGAGATTTTCACAATCACTTTATAATAGTTTAGGAATATTTCTTCCATTAATTGCTGTAAACTGTTCTATTCTTGGAGGCTCTATGTTTATGGTAGAGAGAGAATATTTTTTATTAGAAACAATGGTTTATGGTTTTGGTTCTGGAGTTGGGTTTTTATTAGCAATTTTAGCTCTGGCATCTGTTAGATATAGACTGCGATATTCCAATATACCGCCAAGATTAAGAGGCGTTGGTATGGCAATGATTTTAACAGGATTGTTATCTATGGCTTTTATGGCTTTTTCTGGGATTGATTTATGAGCGATTTTGCTATCACAGTGTTGTTAGCTATTACAGTTTTTACATCTGTAATATTATTATTAGTAATTGTTCTTAATGTCCTTTCAAATTTTCTACTGCCCCAAGGAGAAGTTGATATCATTATTAATGATGATCCAAGTAAATCATTAAAAGTTCAAACAGGGTCTACTGTGTTATCAGCATTATCTTCTCAAAATGTATATCTTCCATCTGCATGTGGAGGGCAAGGAACTTGCGCTCAATGTAAATGTCAAGTTGTTGAGGGAGGAGGAGAAATCTTAACAACTGAGAAAGCTTATATTAGCAGAAAAGACCAGAAAGATCACTGGAGATTAGGATGTCAGGTTAAAATTAGAGATAATATGAAAATTAAAGTTCCTGATGAAATTTTTAGTATTCGAAAATGGGATGCAGTAGTTAAATCTAATGATAATGTTGCAACTTTTATTAAAGAATTAATTCTTGAATTACCTGCAGATGACCCTATTCTCTTTGAATCTGGTGGTTATATTCAAATTGATGTTCCTAAATATAAAGATCTCGACTATAAAAGTTTTGATATTGGTGAAGAGTATAGAGATGATTGGGATAAATTTGATGTTTGGCAATACAAGGCAGATAATCCTGAGCCAGTTTTTAGAGCATATTCAATGGCAAATCATCCAGCTGAAGGTAATATGATCATGTTAAACATTCGTATTGCAAGTCCGCCTCCAGACAATCCAAATGTCCCTCCAGGAATTGCTTCTTCTTATACTTTTAATTTGAAAGCTGGTGATAAAGTAACAGTGTCTGGTCCTTATGGTGAATTTTATATTAAAGATTCAGATCGTGAGATGGTATATATCGGTGGAGGAGCAGGAATGGCTCCTTTAAGATCACATATATTTCATTTACTAAAGACAGAAAAGTCAAAACGAAAAATATCTTTCTGGTATGGCGCACGATCTGTAAAAGAAATGTTCTATGATGATGAGTTTAAAGCTCTAGCTGAAGAATTTGATAACTTTACTTATCAAGTAGCACTCTCTGATCCTCTCCCTGAGGATAATTGGGATGGTCCTACTGGGTTTATCCATCAGGTTGCTCATGATATGCATCTTGAAAATCATGAAGATCCTACCGAATGCGAATATTATCTTTGTGGCCCACCTATGATGATTAGCGCAGTACAAAAAATGCTTTGGGATCTTGGGGTTGAGGAAGAAATGATCGATTACGATGATTTTGGGTAAAAAATTTATTCTTCTTGAAATTCTTTTCTGGTTTTCTTTGATAGTATCTGTATTTTTAATTTACCAATCGAATAATGAGCAAAAAATAATCTCCATCAATGGAGAAACTATGGGGTCTACTTATTCTGTAAAATATCTATCAGGTGATGATTCAGAGATCAAAAATAAAAAAATAATTGATGATATATTAACAGATATCAATCAGCAAATGTCCCATTATATTACGGACAGCGAAATTTCTATGTTTAATTCATTAAATGATACTATATGGTTTGATATATCTGAAGAATTTGCATATGTAGTTTCTTCTTCTTACAAATACCACAATATTTCTAATGGTTTGTATGATATTACTGTCATGCCTTTAGTGAATTTATGGGGATTTGGGCCAGAAGATTTTTCAAATCCTCCAAATCAAACAGATATTGATAGTGTTTTAAGTTTTGTAGGACAAGATTTGATTGAAATAAGTAAAGATAAGATTAGAAAAAAAGATCCGAGAGTTCAAATTGATTTAAGTTCTATTGCTAAAGGGTATGCAGTTGATAAAATTATTGAATATTTGAATTATGAAGACATTATGGTTGAGATTGGAGGAGAAGTTAGAGTTAGATCTAAAAACAAGGTTTGGAAAATTGGGATTAACACTCCGTCAATAGAAAATTTTAATAATGATATAGAACATATCGTTACTCTTGATAATAGTTCGCTAGCGACATCAGGTAATTACAGAAATTTTTATATTAATGAAAATAATTTTTATCATCATGAAATTAGTCCATTGTCAGGTTATCCAATTAAATCTAATTTGGGATCTATATCTGTTCTGGCAGCGACATCATGCATGGAAGCGGACGGCCTATCAACGGCATTATATATGATGAGTATGGACGAAATAACTAATTTTTTTAATAATTCTGATTTTGAAGGATTAATGATCGTTGCAAATGAAGATAATTCCTTTGATAAGATTTTTTCAGAAAACTTTCCAAAAGACTAAGTAGGCTCTTCGCATTTATCTGTATCACCACCGCAAATTTCACATCCATCAGGTGAACTTCCACATCCTTTTTGCAATGGTTTGTCCTTAATAATGAGCCCAATATTCATTATTAAAAAGCAAAAGATTAGAATGCCAATAACTATTAAGTATTCCATTATTTAAATTTAAAATATTTCTTCGATTTTCATAAGTTTTTATGTCTCTTTATTATAAATTACTCGCATGGAATTAATACTTCATCCAGTTGGATATATAAGTCTGTTTGTTTTTATTTTGGCATATGCCTTTGTTATGACAGAAGAGGTTACGCATTTGAGAAAATCAAAACCTGTTTTGTTTGCTGCAGGATTCATATGGGCAATGATAGCATGGATGGGTTCAAAATATGATGATTCTCATCATGTTGAGGAAGCGATTATGCATGCATTCTCTGAATTTTCTCAATTAATGCTTTTTCTGCTGGTTGCAATGACATTTATTAACTCAATGACTGAAAGAAACGTATTCAATAAATTGAGATCTAGATTGCTTGCGCAAGATTATAGTTATAGAACATTATTTTGGGTCACTGGTGTTATTACTTTCTTTTTATCACCGATAGCAGACAATTTGACAACTGCCTTAGTAATGTGTGCTGTTGTTATGGCCGTTGGTGGCAAAAATAAAAACTTTGTTAGTATAGGTTGTGTTAATATAGTTGTAGCAGCAAATGCAGGTGGAGCATTTAGTCCATTTGGGGATATTACTACTTTAATGGTTTGGCAAGCTGATAGAGTAGAATTTGTTCAGTTTTTCTGGTTGTTTCTTCCTTCAGTAGTGAATTATATCATTCCTGCATTTATTATGAGTTTATTTATTGATGGATCATCAAAAGATGTAGCAAATCCGCCTGTTCAGTTAAAGCGCGGTGCAAAAACTATTGTCCTTCTTTTTCTTGTTACAATATTTTTGGCAGTAACATTTGAGAATTTTCTTCATATCCCTCCTGTGTTTGGAATGATGACTGGATTGAGTTTACTTCAATTATTTGGGTATTATTTAAAGACAACATACAAATCTTCAACAGTAATAAGCAGAGAGGGCGATGATCAACCATTTGGTGTTTTTAAACAAATTGCTCAAGCAGAGTGGGATACATTATTATTTTTCTATGGAGTGATAATGTGCGTATCTGGGTTATCATATATTGGATATTTAGGGCTATTATCTGATACAATATATCCATCAGATCCAAATCAACTAATTGGTTTTTCTATTGCTAACTCTTTAATGGGTATCCTTTCAGCTCTTATTGATAACATACCTGTAATGTTTTCTATTTTGCAGATGCACAATAATGAAACAATGGTATTATCTCAATGGTTGTTAATTACACTTACAACAGGTGTTGGCGGAAGCTTACTATCAATTGGTTCTGCTCCAGGGGTTGCTTTAATGGGTCAAGCTAGAGGAATGTATACTTTTTATAGCCATCTAAAATGGGCACCCGTTATTTTTATAGGCTATGTTGCAAGCATATTGGTTCATCTTTTAATTTGGAATATCATTTAATGCGTATTAGTAAAGTTGTAACTCGCAACGGAGATAAAGGTCAAACCAATCTTGCTCAAGGGGATTTAGTTTCTAAGAATGAACCTATTATTAATGCTATTGGTGACGTTGATGAATTAAATAGTGTTTTAGGTGTTTGTAATTCTTTTTGTAGTAATGATGCGATTGTAAAAGATATCAAAACTATACAAAATGATTTATTTAATATTGGAGGTGAGATCTCATTAAATGATTCAGAGAAAAAACTTCTTAAAGATGAATCATTATTATTTCTTGATAATAAAATTGATGATATGAATAATGTTCTTGAACCTTTAAAAGAATTTATACTTCCAGGAGGTGATTCATTTTCTTCAAATTTACATTTAGCTAGATCTGTAGCCAGAAGAGCAGAGAGAAGTGTTGTTGAATTATATGTTGGAAAATTAGAAAATAACAATATTGTTAAATATCTCAATAGATTGTCTGATTATTTATTTGTTTTGTCCCGATTTTATAATAAAAATAATAACATCGATGAAAATATGTGGGAAAAGTGAATTATTCAAAAATAGAACAAATTATTTCTGAAAATGAAAAAATATTTATTTCTACTCATATAAATCCTGATGGGGATAGCCTAGGATCTGCGTTTGCTATGTATCATTATTTGAAGAAGCTAGGAAAAGATTGTCGAATCATTAACCATTCTGAAGTTCCACTTGTTTATAGTTTTTTAAATGAAAAAGAAATTTTTAATGAGATTAGCGATGAAAATATAGCTTTTATTAAAAATGCTGATTTAGGAATTATTCTAGATATTGGTGATTTTTATAGATTAGGTGAAGTTGCAAATATCATAGAGTCTACTACGGTTGAGACAATTAATATTGATCATCACCCTCTTACAGAGAATGATTTTTTTACACATAATTTCATTAATTTAGATGCTTCTTCAGTTGGAGAAATTCTCTATTCATATTTTTCTAGTTTAGGCAGTGATATAATAGATAAAGAAATGATGTTAGGAATCTATTCTGCTGTACTGACTGATACAGGATCATTTAGATTTAGTAATACAAATCAATTAAGTCATGAAATTGCGGTTGATGCAATAAAAATGGGAATCAATATTTCAGAGATTTATCAAAATATATATGAAAACTCTTCTGTAAGCAGAATCAAACTTCTTGGGAATGTAATTCAGAAATTAAACTTTGATTGTAATGGTGAATTATTGTGGTTTTCATTAAACAATGACATGGTAAAAGAGGTAGATGGAACAAACCAAGATTTTGATGGATTTACTGATTTTTTTAGAGGAATTCAAGGTGTTGAGATTGCATTAATGCTTTATGATTTAAAAGGGAAAGTAAGATTGAGTTTTAGATCAAAAGGAAAATACAAAGTTAATAATGTTGCAAAAAAAATGGGAGGTGGAGGCCACCCTTTTGCAGCAGCAGCCTTAGTAGATGGAGAATTCTCTGATGTAAAATCAACAGTTTTAGGATTATTATCAACTTATATCAATAATTACGATGAAGATACTTCTAGCTAAAGACGCAGGATACTGTTTTGGTGTTCGAGATGCCGTAGATATGGCTTATGATACGAGCAATGAATATGGCGAAGTATATATGTTGGGTGATATAGTACATAATGAAAGTGTAGTTGAAGACTTAGAAAAAACTGGGGTAAAAGTTGTTTCTAATCTCAATGATATTCCAGATGATAAACCTGTATTATTTAGAGCACATGGAACTTCAAAAGATATATGGAAAGATGCTGAAGGTAAAAAAATGAATATTATTGATGCAACCTGTCCTTTGGTTCACGAAATACACAGAGAAGTAAAGCAATTGCATCAAGAAGGAAGAAAAATTATTATTATTGGTGATCATGGACATGATGAAGTTGTTGGAATTGCAAGTCAAGTAGAGGATGCGATAGTAATATCAACCGTTGAAGAAGCTGAACAGCTAAGAAAAACAAAGAAAGCAGGAATTGTAAGCCAATCCACTCAGAAGATTGAGAATGTTCAAGATATTATTAATATTTTAATGACAAAAGTTTTTGATTTACGATTTGTTAATACAATTTGTTTTCCTACAAAACGTAATCATGAACAAATTAAAGAATTATCAGAAATAGTAGATTTAATGATTGTCATTGGTTCATTTACTAGTGCTAATTCCAAAAGATTAACAGAACTGAGCCTTGAAAGAAATAAGAACACTTATCAAGTTACTAATGCAACAGAAATTGATGTATCTTGGTTTAAAAAGAATATAAATTCCGTAGGTGTTTCTGCTGGTGCTTCAACACCAGATTTGATAATCGATTCGGTTATAAAAAGAATAAAGGATATAACAAATACCACTGATAAGGAAATAATTTATGAGTGATAATAACTTTAAAGTGAAAGTTGGTTTAGCTGAAATGTTGAAAGGTGGCGTTATCATGGATGTCACTAATGTTGAGCAGGCAAAAATTGCTGAAGAATCAGGTGCGGCTTCTGTTATGGCTCTTGAAAGGATTCCAGCAGACATTCGTGCTGATGGAGGAGTTTCTAGAATGAGCAATCCTCACATGATTAAAGAAATTCAAGATGCTGTATCAATTCCTGTAATGGCAAAATGCCGTATTGGACATTTTGCTGAAGCACAAGTTCTTCAAGCTCTTGAAGTAGATTTTATAGATGAAAGTGAAGTGTTAACTCCAGCTGATGAAGAGCATCATATTTATAAACATCCATTTAAAGCTCCATTTGTATGTGGAGCTAGAAATCTTGGTGAAGCATTAAGACGCATTCATGAAGGAGCTGCTATGATTAGAACAAAAGGTGAAGCTGGAAGTGGAAATATTGTTGAGGCAGTTAGACATATGAAGATGATAGTTTCTGAAATTGAGGAAATAAAAAATTGCAATGAAAAAATACTAAAAGAAAAATCAGAAGAAATGAGAGTTCCTATCGAATTAGTTAAATATGTTTCAGACAATGGAAAAATTCCTGTTCCTAATTTTGCAGCAGGAGGAATTGCAACACCTGCTGACGCTTCATTAATGATGCAATTAGGAGCTGAATCAGTTTTTGTTGGATCTGGAATATTTAAAAGTGAAGATCCAAAAGAAAGAGCATATGCTATTGTTGAAGCAGTAACTAATTTTGATAATCCAAAAGAAATTTTAACTGCCTCTTATAAATTAAAAGATGCTATGAAAGGTCTCGAAATTTCAGAAATACCTGAAGAACAATTGTTGCAAAAAAGAGGAGACTAAAATGATTGGAGTCCTTGCGCTTCAAGGAAATTTTTCTTCTCATGTCAAAGTTTTAGGTTTACTTGGACATAATTCGAAACTAGTAAAGTCTCCAAAAGATTTAGATGATATTGATGGTCTGATTATACCTGGAGGGGAATCTACAACAATGACTAAATTGATTAATAGAGACAAGAAATTTCTCAAATCAATTCAATTATTTTCAAAAAATCACCCTATTCTTGGCACATGCGCTGGATTGATTCTTATGTCAAAAGATAGTTTCGATAGTAAAGTTATAAATCTGGGAATTATTGATATTGAATCAACAAGAAATGCATATGGTAGGCAAGTCCATTCTTTTGATACAGAATTAAGTTTAAAACATGTTTCAAACAATGATTCTTTCAAAGCCTCTTTTATTCGTGCTCCTAAGATTTCTAAAGTAGGAAAAAATGTTGAAGTCATTTGTACTCACAATGATTTGCCTGTTGCAATTAAAGATGGAATGCATGTTGCAACAACATTTCATCCTGAGCTAAAAAATGAAACAATAATACATAGACTATGTTTTGGAGATAAGTAGATGGATTTAAAATATTTATCAAATATTAATTCTCCAGAAGATTTGAAGAATTATTCCAAAAAGGATTTAAAGCCTATATCTAATGAATTAAGAGAATATATTACATCTACTGTTAATGAGATTGGTGGACATTTGGCTTCTACATTGGGCGTTGTTGAACTTACTACCGCACTTCACTATGTGTATGATGCTCCTAAAGATAAAATTATCTGGGATACTGGTCATCAAGCATATGCTCATAAAGTACTGACAGGTAGATTTTCTTCTCTTAAAACTATTAGAAAATATAAAGGTTTGAGCGGTTTCTTAAAACGAAGTGAAAGTGAATATGATGTTTTTGGAGCCGGACATGCGTCTACATCTATTTCTGCTGGTTTAGGTATTGCTTCTTCAAGAGATTTAAATAATGAAAACTTTAAAGTTGTTAGCGTTATTGGTGACGGAGCTTTAACAGGAGGATTGGCATATGAAGCATTAAATAATGCTGGAAATGCAAGAAAACAACTACTGGTTATTTTGAATGATAATCAAATGTCAATTAGTCCAAATGTAGGAGCTATGAGAAATTATCTCATGAAAATTTCCACAAATAAATATTACAATTACATAAGGACAAAAATTGGAAATTTACCTGATATAGCTTATGGAAAGACATTATTAAGAAGAATGGAGTCTAGCGCAAAAAATTTCTTCCTTCCAAGAACAGTATTTGAAGATTTAGGTTTCAGATATTTTGGTCCAGTAGATGGGCATGATGTTAATCTTCTTGTGAATACATTAGAGAAAATTAAAGACTTGCCAGGTCCAGTAGTTTTACATACTGTGACAAAAAAAGGAAAAGGAATCGATTATGCAGAAAAAGATCCTATCAAATATCATGGTGTAAAAGCAAAAAAAATTGGTGAAGATAAAACTTCAGCTCAAACTGTTCCTATTTTCCAAAATGTTTTTGGTTCTCTTTGCTGTAGCTTTGCAAATGAAAATGAAAAAATTGTTTGTATCACTGCTGCAATGAGAGAAGGAACTGGTTTAGTAAAATTTTCAAAAGAATTTCCAGATAGATATTTTGATGTTGGAATTGCAGAAGCTCATGGTGTAACCTTTGCTGCTGGGTTATCTATAAATGGAAGTATTCCTATTGTTGCAATCTATTCCACATTTCTTCAGCGCGGTTATGATCAAATGATTCACGATATAGCAATTCAGAAATTGCCAGTAATTTTTTGTTTAGATAGATCTGGTTTAGTTGGAGAGGATGGTCCTACTCATCATGGTGCATTAGATATAGCATATATGCGTTGTATTCAAGGAATGATAGTTACTGCTCCAAAAGATGGAAATGAATTAAAAAATTTATTACATACTGCTATTAATTATAATGATGGTCCATTTAGCATTCGATATCCAAAAGATTCATCTATAGCTTTTGATAAAGAAATTTCTGGAGAGAATATTCAAATTGGGAGTTGGGAGAGACTAAAAAGAGGAACAGACATAGCTCTTTTGGCAGTTGGATCAATGGTTGATAAAGCGTTGGATGTTGCTAATAAGTTAGAATCTAATAATATCCACTGTGAAGTAATTAATTGTAGATTTATTAAACCAATGGATGAAAAATATTTAAATGAATCTTTAAGAAATTTTTCTAAAATTGTTACACTTGAAGAAGGAGTATTAGATGGCGGTTTTGGAGAAGGTGTTTCAGGGTGGTTATCTTCGGTGAAAGCAAAAAATGATTTATTAAGGATTGGATTACCTAATAATTTTGTTGAACATGGTCCTAGGAAAGTTTTGCTTGAAGAAGTCGGTCTTGATTCTGAATCTTTAAGTAAAAAAGTTTTAAGTTTTATAAATAACTAAAAAATGACAAAAAAAAGAAAATATAATTTTGATACAATTAGTGGTAACACATTAAAAGACTACTATAACGCTAAAGATAATCCTTTGAATCCGGGTGATTTTCCATATACAAGAGGAATTCATAGTAATATGTATAGAGGAAAGCTATGGACCATGAGACAGTTTTCTGGATTTAGCACTCCTGAAGAAACAAATGAGAGATATAAATATTTGTTAGAAAATGGCCAAACTGGTCTTTCTGTTGCCTATGACATGCCGACCTTGATGGGATATGACCCTGATCATGAATTGTCAGAAGGAGAAGTTGGTGTTTGTGGGGTTAATGTTTCTTCTTTAGATGATATGGAAACATTATTCAAAGATATCGATTTAGAAAAAATATCTATATCACAAACAATTAATGGTCCAGCAATTATTTTGTTTGCATTTTATGTTGCGTTAGCAAAAAAGAATAAAATAGATATTAGTAAACTAAGAGGCACATTGCAGAATGATGCATTAAAAGAATATATTGCACAGAAAGAGTGGATTTTTCCTCCATCACCATCTGTAAAACTTGTAGTAGATGTGATTGAGTTCTGTTCAAAAAATATGCCTCTATATAATCCAGTATCAATTAGTGGCTATCATATCAGAGAAGCTGGATCGACTGCAGCACAAGAATTAGCTTTTACTTTAAATAATGGTTTTGTTTATATAGAAGAATGCTTAGATAGAGGATTAAAGATTGATGACTTTGCACATAGGCTATCTTTCTTTTTTAATTCACATATTGATTTTTTTGAAGAGATTGCAAAGTATAGAGCTGCTAGACGTATATGGGCCAATACTCTCAAAGAGAAATACAATGCAGAAAATGAAAATTCTTTAAAATTAAAATTTCATACTCAAACAGCTGGATGTTCACTCACTGCTCAACAGCCTGAAAATAATATTGTTAGAACTGCTTATGAAGCAATGGCTGCTGTATTAGGTGGAACAAATTCTTTACATACCAATGCTCTTGATGAAACATTAGCTCTTCCTTCTGAAAAAGCTGCAAAAATTGCTTTAAGAACTCAGCAAGTTCTTGCATATGAAACTGGCGTTGCTAGTGTTGCGGATCCTTTAGGTGGGTCATGGTATGTTGAAGATATGACTGATCGTATTGAAAAAGAAGCCATGGAATATTTTAAGGTTATTGAAAGTTTAGGCGGTACAATTAATGCAATTGAAGAAGGATACTTTCAAAAAGAAATTGCTGATTCTGCATCTATTTATCAAGAATCAATTGATACAAATGATAGGATTATTGTAGGGATAAATGATTTTATTGAAAAAGATGAAAAGCTAGATATAGACATACTGGAAATCTCTGAAGCGGCTCAAAAAACTCAAGAAAAGAAAGTAAAAGATTTGAGAAAGAATCGTGATTCAAAATCTTTAAATGAAGAAATGAAAAAATTAAGAAATGCTTGTAAAGATAATGTAAATTTAGTCCCTTATCTAGTTTCTGTAGCAGAAAAAGGTGGTACTGTTGGAGAAATTGTTGAGGTAATGAAGAGTGTCTATGGAGAATGGCAAGAATCATTTGGATTTTAGTTTAGATGAATAAAGTTTATACATCATTAATATTAGTTTTTGGCCTGGTTGTTTTATGGACAATATATCTTACCAATGTGAAAGAAGATGAAAATCTTACAGTGCGTTACTATACCATTAAAGAATTAACAATGGAAGATAAGTCTATTACTAAAGTAAAGGTTGGAGGTTTGATAAAACCGAATTCAATTGACATTAATGAATCAAATCGACTAGAAGTATGGTTCTATGTTTATCAAGGAGAAGATAGCCTTAAAGTATATTATAATGGGACCAGACCTGATCTATTCAAGGATGATGCTGAAGTTGTTGTCTCAGGTGAGTTTAACAATGATCTAATTACAGCAACGGAATTGCAAACAAAATGCGCTTCTCGATATGAAGGCGATTTAAAAAATATAAATAGTACATAATGGTATCTCAGATTGGAAGTTTAGCCTTAAGTATTGCAAGTGGCTTAATTTTATCCACTTTTTTCTTTCTTATTTATTATAGATTAACAAAAGATAAGCTTTTCATTGATTTATCAGAACGTTCCATGATTGCTACATGCTTATCTATTATCCTTGCTACCATATGTCTTTTAAATGAGTTGTTGATTAGCAATTTTAACTTACAATATGTAGCACAATATACTAGTTACGAAACACCGATGTTTTATAAGGTAACATCTTTGTGGGCTGGCCAAGCAGGTTCATTACTTTTTTGGACATTTATTATGTCTATATATACATTGATATACATATTTTTTACTTTGAATAAAATTAAAGCCCTCAAATATCATTCATATTTCATCTTTGCTATTATATTCGGGTTTTTTCTTATTCTATCTAATTTTATAGCAAATCCATTTGAGCCAGTTTCTCCCGATATTATTGTTCAAAATGGAAACGGGCTAAATCCTTTATTGCAAAATGTTACAATGGCTATTCATCCACCAATTCTTTATTTGGGATTCATTGGAACAACCATTCTATTTGTAATGACATTAGCTGCTTTGATCATGGATGAGATTAATTATCAATGGATTAAATCTATAAGATCATGGGCATTGATTGTTTGGACATTTTTATCAGCAGGAATTATTTTGGGAGGATATTGGGCCTATCAAGAGCTTGGATGGGGAGGATATTGGGCATGGGATCCAGTAGAAAATTCTTCTCTTATGCCTTGGTTCTTATTGACAGCATTTATTCATTCATCAATAATTCAAGAAAAAAGAGGGATGCTAAAGACATGGAATGTTCTTTTAGCTTCCTTAACATATATCTTTGTTATACTTGGTACTTTTATTACTAGAAGTGGTATTATTTCCTCTGTCCATTCATTTACTGCTGAGTCTTTAGGTCCTTTGTTTTTTGCATTTTTGTGCACATTAATTTTGTTAACATTTTTTTGGTTTTTTAAGCATTATCATCTGTTAGTTTCAGAGGAAAAAATTAAATCTTTCACATCAAGAGAAGGTGGTTTCTTATATAATAATTTAATTCTGATAACTATGTGTTTTATTGTATTATGGGGAACGCTTTTTCCTATTATATCGGAAGCTTGGAGTGGAGAAAAAATTCATATAGGTCAAAATTATTTTAATCAGTTAAATGTTCCTATTGGAATATTTCTTTTATTCTTAATGGGTGTTGGTCCTTTATTGTCTTGGAAAAAAACTTCTAATTCTACTTTAATTTCGAATTTTAAAATTCCAATGATAGCAAGCTTTATTATGGGTTCACTATATATGATATTTACAGATGGATTTCGATTCTATCCGTTTGTAGCACTTTTAGGAATTGTTTTTACTTTAACAGCAATAAGCATTGAGTTTAAAAAATCATTTGATAGCCATTACTCAAAAAATCCTTCTTTTTTTAAAGCAATATTTAATCTTTTATCACACAATCGTCACAAAAATGGAGGATATATAGTTCATATAGGAATAACACTATTATTTGTTGGTTTTGTTGGAAGAGCTTTTGAAGCAGAAAAAGAATTTGTATTAAGTCCTGGTGAGCAAATTTATTTTGCAAACCATGTCTTTAGATTAAATAGTGTCACAAGCGAAGCAAGGGATAATCATTATGCATTTATTAGCAATATGGATGTTATTGATGAGAGCAATGCTTATATAACAACTTTATATCCTGAAAAAAGAATCTATTTTTATTGGAATCCAGATCCAGAAAAACGACAACCGCATAGTGAGCTTGATATTCATAGCACAATGAATAAAGATATTTACTCTGTTTTTTCATCATATGATCCAGAAAAAAACGAGGCTTATTTTAAAATTATGATCAATCCTTTGGTTAATTGGGTGTGGATTGGCGGTATCATGATAGTTTTAGGTTCTTTGTTTGCATTTTGGCCATCTTCAAGGAGAGATTAATGGAAGTTTTCAATCAGATATTTATTTTTTCATTTTGTTTGATAATTATTTTGTATGTTTTCTACCCTCTATTGAAAAGGTTAAAATAGTGTTAGAAATAAAAAATATTAGAAAATCTTTTTCAAGCAATTGTGTTCTTGATGATATTAGTTGCAATTTTAGCAAGGGAAAGATTATTGCATTATTAGGCCAAAACGGTTCTGGTAAGACAACGTTTTTGAAGTGTCTAGGTAATATTATGAACATTGATAGTGGCCAAATCGATTACAATAATAGTAATTTTATTTTTATCAATGATAAACCAAATATATTTGGAGATTTAACCATTTATGAAAACTTGAGATATATTTTATCGATTTATAATCAAAAATTTGATTCAGATAAGTATCAAAAATCTATTAAAGACTTAGGTTTAAAGTCTATGCAATCTATCCCTTTGAAACATTTGTCAGCAGGGAATATTCAGCGAAACAAGATATTAATTGCTTTAAATACTAATTGGGAATATTTATTGATTGATGAACCATTTTCGAATTTAGACAAAGAAGGTTCAATCATTGTAAAAGAGATATTCTCAGACTTAAAAAACCAGAACAAAACAATATTATTTTCTACACATAATTTTATACATATCTCCGATATATGTGACATGTCATTTCAAATCAAAGGTGGGAAATTTTCTAACCATGATTAATTTGATTAAAAATGAATTTTTCTTTGAGAGAAAATCTTCTAATAATTTATTCTATATGACTTTCTTCTCTTTTTCTTGTTTAATAATTATGTTTTTTTCTCTTCCACCGTCAAAATTGGAAGATATTGGCGTTTTGTCAGGATTCTTTTGGATTATTGTATCTCTGGTATCAATTAAATTAATTGAAAACTCTTTTATAAGAGAGAAAGAATATGGGATTTATGATATAATTTATTCTTTACCATCAGATAAATTTTTGATTTTTGCATCAAAGACAATTGCATTTTCTTTAATTCTGCTTGCAATAGAAGCATTTCTTTTATGTGGATATATATTGATTTCTTCTAATATTACAATAACAGTCGCTATAAAAATTTTAGCTGTTTGTTTATTATCAAATATAGGTCTAATTAGTTTAGGAATATTAATTTATCTTATCACAAGCTTGAGCAATAGTAGAAGCTTTCTTTTTCCATTGATATTATTTCCACTTATTATTCCTATTCTAGTTCACTCTTCAAACTTATTTATTTTGATTGCCTTAGAAGAAAAAATATCTTTGTATAACGAATCAGTTTTCTTGTTATTAACTTTTGCAATCGTTTCAATGATTTTTGGTATTAATTTTTTTGATAGGTTAGTTAAATATTAATGAACTTAACATTATTTATATTATCAATTATTTTGATGTCATGTAATTTGGTTTGGATTATTTTTTTTACACCGATGGTTCCAGATCAAGAATGGGCACAAAAAATATTTTATTTTCACGTTCCTCTAGCATGGGTTGGATTCTTATCCTATTTTTTTGTAATGGTTTCTGGTGTATCATATCTTTTTTCCAAAGATTTAAAATATGACCGCATGGGACATGCATCAGCTGAAATTGGTACTTTATTTACCGGTTTAGTATTAATTACTGGACCCATATGGGCAACGCCTATATGGGGTCAACCTTGGGTTTGGGAACCTCGATTAATCACAACATTAGTTTTATTCCTTATATATGTTGGATATTTTGTTTTACGTAACATTGGCATATATAGACAGAGATTAGCATTAATATGTGCTATTATTGGCATTATAGCATTTATAGATATTCCAATTATTTTTGCTTCTGTTAATTTTTGGGCTGCAGAAATTCAATCTCATCCTCAGATGGGAATGTCAAAACAACCTTCAGGTATTTTAACACCATTTCTATTTTCTCTATTTTCTTTTACTATGCTTTTTTTTACTATGTTATTATTCAAAATGAAAGTTTTATATTTAAACGACAAGCGAGAGAATTATGTTTAGTTATTTAAGTTATTTTTTATCAGCATTGTTTGTTGTATTTTTTGCCATTAGTTTTTGGTTTATTTTTAATATCAAACAATTAAAAAAGATGGATTAATAAGGGGGATTTAAAAAATTATGGAAAGAAAAATTGTACACATCGTAGGAACAGGGACAATTGGCGAACCGTTAATTGGTATTCTTTGTGAACAGAAAAGTAATCTTGGTATTGATGAAATAACATTTCATAAACATAGCCCTCTAACAAGTGATATGCCTAAGATAAAAAACTTAGTCAAAAAAGG
>DEAO01000020.1:0-563 GCA_002348725.1 Fidelibacterota bacterium UBA2980
ATGTTTATCAATAGTAAAGTTTTTACCAAAAACAGGAAGAACTCATCAAATCAGAGTGTATTGTAAAGAGTTAGGGTATCCAATCTTCGGTGATGAGCTATATAGTGGTGGAATTAAGAAATCTAAAGAATATTCTAAAGATATTAATATTCAATTGAATAAATATCATTCTAGAGTAGGAGGTTTTTGTTTACATGCTGAATCTATAGCTTTTAATCACCCTGCCTCTGGTAAAAAGGTTACTTTTAAAGCTGATCCAGATAAATATTTCGAACAAATTTTTCAAGATATATTAAATGAAAGAATTTGAAAAAAATAAAAATGAGTTTTTAATCTTTTTAGAAAAAGATAGAGGATACTCAGATCAAACTATTGAATCCTATTCAAGAGATTTAAATGTTTATAATAGTTTTATGAAAGATAATACCATTCAATATCATAAAATTAAAAAAGATAATATTTTTAAGTTCCAATCATCATTAGAAGGTCAAATAAGTCCAAGATCTTTTGCCCGTATTTTATCAGCATTGAAAACATTTTATAAATTTCTGCATATGGAAAGA
>DEAO01000020.1:982-2816 GCA_002348725.1 Fidelibacterota bacterium UBA2980
AAAATTGTTGAAAGAATAAATCTTAATAAAAAATTAGATAATCGAAATAAAAAAAGAGACCAAGCAATAATAATGTTATTTTTTAGCTCTGGAGTAAGATTAAACGAGCTTATTTCTATTAAACTTTCTGATATTGATTTTTCAAATAACAAAATTAAAGTTTTCGGAAAAGGGAAAAAACAGAGGATAGTGAATTTTGATAACCATACTAAAGACTTAATGATACAGTACCTAAAGGTGATAGAAAAATATCCTTTGGTAAAAAAATTATATAACGATAATTTATTCGTCAATAAAAAAAATAAGGCATTAAAAGAAAGGAAAGTACAAACTATTGTTATGAATAATTTGAGACAGCTAAATTTAGCTTCATATGGTCCTCATACTTTGAGACATTCGTTTGCAACTCATCTTTTAAATAGTGGTGTATCAATTAATGCTATTCAGTCTTTATTGGGTCATGAAAGCTTGTCTTCAACGCAAATATATACCCATGTTACAATTGGGGGTTTAAAAGAAACAATTAAGAAGTCTCATCCTAGAGGTGAAAAATAATGTTAGAACATTTGAACATAAAAAATAGTAATTATATTAGGAATGCTCCTGCTGATGTGCTTATTGATAATGCAGTGAATTCAAATGAAGGAGTTATTGGTCATAATGGTGCGTTGATGGTCGATACTGGAGAATTTTCTGGAAGAATTCCTCAAGACAAATTTATTGTTGAAGAAGATTCTTCATCTCATAATATATGGTGGGGAGATATCAATCATCCAATTTCAGAAGAAAATTTCAATCATTTATATAATAAAGTAATCGAAACATACAATAACCTTGAGAAAGATTTTTATATCTTTGATGGATTTGCAGGAGATGATGAAAAAAATAAAATCAATGTAAGAATGTTAACAAAAAAAGCATGGCAATCATTATTTGTAAACAACATGTTTATTCGACCAGAACAATCAGACTTAGAAGGCTTTACACCTGATTTTACTATTATTAATGCATTTGATGTAAAAGAGAAAGACTGGAAGAATTTTGGGCTTAATTCAGAGAACTTTATTGTATTTAACCTCAAGAAAAAAATAGCAATCATAGGTGGAACAGAATATGCTGGTGAAATGAAAAAAGGCATTTTTTCTATTATGCACTATTATTTGCCACTAAAAAAAGTATTATCTATGCATTGTTCTGCGAATGTATCAAAAGACTTAAATAAATCCGCATTATTTTTTGGTTTATCTGGAACAGGAAAGACAACATTAAGCACCAATGCAAATCGTCCATTAATTGGTGATGATGAACATGGTTGGTCTGATGATGGAATCTTCAATTTTGAAGGAGGTTGTTATGCAAAAGCAATCAATTTGGATAAAGAAAAAGAACCAGAGATTTATAATGCAATAAAACATGGATCATTATTGGAGAATGTTGTCTATGATTTAGAAACAAAGGAAGTTGATTTTGATGACAATTCTAAAAGTGAGAATTCTAGAATTTGCTATCCAATTCACTTTATAGAAAATTCTTTAGGATCAAAAGGCTTGCCAAGCGCAGGACCACATCCTAATGCAGTAATATTTCTAACATGTGATGCTTATGGTGTTATGCCACCAGTTGCTAGACTTGATAGACATCAAGCGATGTACCATTTTGTCAGTGGATATACAGCTAAAATGGCAGGAACTGAGACAGGAATTGTTGAACCTATAGCAACTTTCTCACCATGTTATGGTGGTCCATTTTTAACTTTGCATCCATTGGTATATGCAAATTTATTGAAAGAAAAATTAGAACAGCATCAAACTCCAGTATATTTGGTTAATACTGG
>DEAO01000006.1:0-8373 GCA_002348725.1 Fidelibacterota bacterium UBA2980
TTTTTTGATATTTTCAACATCAGTAGTATCAAGAAATTCAAAATCAACTCCATTATTATCTAATACTCTAGTAACGAGTCGAAATACTCCTCCATAAACATTTTTTGATATAATTACATGATCACCTGGTTTAAACATTGTAAAAATTGCAGTCATAGCAGCCATACCTGAAGAGAATGCATATGCATAGTTTGCATTCTCTAACATTGCAAGATTCTCTTCCAATCTTTTCACTGTGGGGCTATCAACTCTTGAATAAACAAATTCTTCTGTACTTGCGAATGATGGCTGTTTAAAAGTTGTACTTAAATGAATTGGTGCAACAGCAGAACCTGTTTCATCGGTATCATTGCCAATATGAATTGATTTAGTTGAAAAATGTAATTTCTCTTTTTTATTCGACACGTTTATACCCTCTTTGCAAATAAGATTCTAACTTCTTGAATTTAATCTCAATTTCATTACCATTTGTATCAATTACTTTAATTTTTTCATTCCTTCCTATTTTTTCTCCTGAATCCGTTTTTGGTATACTAACATTTTGTTGTTGATTTTGAGGACTTTCATCAGATGTGACACCAGAAACATTTGGACGGCTTAATTGTATGTTTCTATTTAATGGACTAGTTTGCTTTTCATCAGATGAATCTTTTATTTGAGCATGAAGAATTCTTTGTATAATTGATTCTTGAAGGCTAATCATTAATTCTTGGAAAAAATTATATGCTTCAGCTTTGTATTCAACTAGTGGATTCTTTTGTCCAAATGCTCTAAGACCTATTCCCTCTCTTAATTGGTCCATCGCCAATAAATGATTTCTCCATTTTTCATCAATAGTGCGCAATACAACAAACTTTTCTAGCTTTCTAAGCATTTCTGATGGAATCAATTCTTCTTTTCTGTCATAATAATCAATAGCAATATCATAAATATTGTTCACTAATTCATTTTTGTCTTCAACATTTTCAAAATCTGATTTATCCACATCTATTAACAAATAAGACATAAGATTTTGATTAATGCTTTGCCAATCCCAATGTTTAAAATCATTTATATCCAAACTATCAAAAATATTATCAATGAAATCATATATAAACTCTTGTATTGATGGTTTAATTGATTCTGAAAGGAGAGCTTTGTTTCTTAAATCATATATTATCTCACGTTGTTGATTTAAGACATCATCATATTCTAGCAAATGTTTTCTAATGCCAAAATTTCTTTCTTCCACTTTTTTTTGAGCATTGCTAACAGCGCGATTAAGTAAACCAGCACTCAACTCTTGGTCTTCATCATAAGACATACGATCCATTACACCTGCTACTGCTTCCATATTAAATAATCGCATTAAGTCATCTTCTAATGATACATAAAACTTTGAGGAACCATTGTCTCCTTGTCTACCAGATCTACCACGCAACTGCAAATCAATACGTCTTGATTCATGCCTTGATGTTCCAATAATATGTAAACCGCCTAACTCTTCTACTCCTGGACCTAATTTAATATCAGTTCCTCTTCCAGCCATATTAGTTGCAATAGTAATAGCTTTTTTTAATCCTGCGTTTGCAACTATTTCTGCTTCGCTTTTATGATGTTTTGCATTTAATACATTATGAGGAATTCCTTTTTGCTTTAACATTTTTGATAATAGTTCTGACACCTCCACAGAAATAGTACCAATTAAAACTGGTTGTCCTTTTTCATAATAAGAGGATATTTCATTAATAACTGCTTTATATTTTGCACGTTTATTCTTATAAATTGCATCATCGTGATCTTTTCTGACAACAGGCTGATGTGTTGGGATTACAGTAACTCCTAAATTATAAATATTTTCAAATTCAGGTGCTTCAGTATCTGCAGTACCGGTCATTCCAGATAGCTTATCATACATTCTAAAATAATTTTGTATTGTAATCGAAGCAAGAGTCTGAGTTTCTTTTTCAATCTTTACATTTTCTTTTGCTTCAAGTGCTTGATGAAGGCCTCCACTGAATCTTCTACCTGGAAGAATTCTTCCTGTAAATTCATCAACAATCAATACTTGTCCATTTTGAACAACATATTCTATATCTTTATCAAATAAAGTATAAGCTTTAAGCAATTGATTCAGATAATGAATTTTACTACTTCTTTCTGAATGCAATTGATAAGCTTTCTCTTTATTCAGTCTTTTTTGATCATCTGATAATGAAGTATCATCATCAATATCACTTAACATTTCTCCTAAATCAGGAATTGTAAAAGTTTCTGGATTATCAGGTGAAAGAGACTCTCTACCTTTATCAGATAAGTCAACACTATTGGAATGTTCATCAATTGAAAAATAAAGATCTTCATCAAGTTCATGTAGTTTCTTTTCAGCAATGTATTCAGATTCAATTCTGTTAGCTAATTTTAAATTGCCTTGTTCTTGAAAAATTTTCTGTAACATTTTATGTTTTGGCAATCCTCTTTTTGCTTGTAATAATAATTTTCCAGCATTATCAAGATCATCTTGGGATGAATTATCTATCTTAAGAGATTCTTCTGCTTTTCTTACTAACTCAGAGACAAGTTGATTTTGCTGATGAACTAAAGATTGTACAGGACGACGTAAATCAACATAAGATTGATTGATAGTTGTTTCAACAGGACCAGATATTATTAATGGAGTTCTTGCTTCATCAATAAGAACACTATCAACTTCATCTATAATCGCATAATGATGTGGTCTTTGAACTAAATGGTCAGAATCAATTGCCATATTGTCTCGTAAATAATCAAAACCAAATTCATTGTTAGTCCCATAGGTAACATCACATCCATATGCCTCTTTTCTTTCATCTGGGCTCATAGAATTCAATATATATCCAACAGATAATCCTAGTGTTTCAAATAATTTTCCCATCCATTGGGCGTCACGTTGTGCTAAATAATCATTGACAGTTACAACATGTACTCCTCTTCCTGAAAGTGCATTCAGATAAATAGGCATGGTAGCAACTAAAGTTTTACCTTCACCAGTTTTCATTTCAGATATTTTACCATTATGTAATACCACTCCACCAATCAATTGTTCATCGTAAGGAATCATTTCCCAATTAACTGTTTGACCTACTACATCCCAACTTTTTCCACATAAAAGTCGCGATGCATGTTTTACCAATGCAAAAGATTCAGGTAATATACCTGACAAAACATTTTTCTCTATTTCTCGCCTTACTTTTTGTATATCTTTTCTATCATTTAAACCCTCTAGCTGCTTTTGTTCTTTTTCGGAAATTTCTTCAATAACTTGCTTTTGCAATTCTTTTGTACGTTGCACAAGATAATCTTCATTTTTTCCTTCTAGACTATCATAGATTGAATTAATCTCTTTAACAATCGGAGATATCTTTTTGATTTCTCGATCTGATTTTGTTCCAAATATTTTTGTTAAAAAACTCATTTTATTATAATGTTTTATATATGGTATCTAAGATACCATTTACAAATGCGGTACTATCCTCAGAACTAAATTTTTTTGCATTTTCAATGGCAGAACTAATTGTTACCTGATAAGGTATTTCATATTTTTTTAAAGATAGCATTTCACAGATTGCCATCTGCATTATCAATCTATCTATAACATTAATTCTTTCAATATCCCAATTTTCTAATGCTCCTTCAATCTTTGCATCTAATATTTTACGGTCATTTATAGTATTTCTAAATAATTCATCAATAAATTCTTTGGTAGCTGAATCAAAATTATATCGTTCATTAATATCTATCAGAACTTTTTCTTCATCTTCTTGAGATAAATGAATAGCATAAAGGGCTTGCAACACTGCTTCTCTTGCTTTTTTTCGTTGTTGCTTATTAGTCATTGCTAATTATTGTTTTTCTATCCATTTGTGATTCCATCTTACAAACTCTTCAATCCTTCTTTCAGCAAGATGGTTTGCTGCTTCCAATGTTGATATTTTATTAGACAAAGCGTAATCAAAAATTCTCATCAATATATGATAAATGCCTTCAACCTGATATTTTGCTTTATCTTTATTGTAACCTTGAAGTTCATTGGCAACATTCATCAATCCACCAGAATTAATAACATAATCTGGAACATACATTATTCCCTTTTCTGACAATAGTTTTGAATCCCTTGATTCCTTCTCTAGTTGATTGTTTGCAGCACCAGCAATAACAGCACATTTCAATGTTTTGATAGATGAAGGATTAATGACTGCTCCTAATGCACAAGGAGAAAAAATATCTAATTCCATAGATAGTAATTCGTCATTGGATACTGGTATAAGACCATGCTCTTCAACTGCTGTATTCAGCCTATTTTTATCAATATCGTAGCCATAAATTTCTACATCATCTTTTTTAAGATTTTCACATAAATAATAACCAACTTTTCCTAAACCTTGAATTCCAACTTTTAATCCCTTCATTGAATTGATATTGAGCTTCTTTTTTAATGCAGCTTGCATTCCAACATAAAGACCGAGAGCAGTTAATATTGATGGATCTCCGCTCCCTCCCATTGCTCTTTGAATACCAGTTACATGTTTAGTTTCCATTCTTATAAATTCCATATCATAAACTGACATACCAACATCTTCTGCTGTAATATATTTACCATTTAAACTATCAACAAATTTTCCAAAAGATCGTAGTAATACTTCCGATTTATCTTTTTTCGGATCTCCAATAATAACCGCTTTCCCTCCTCCTAGATTTAGGTTAGCAATTGATGCTTTATAAGTCATCCCTCTTGATAGCCTTAGAACATCAATTAAAGCGTCATCTTCATTTTTATAAGGATACATTCTACAACCACCTAGAGCAGGACCAAGAGCTGTACTATGAATTGCAATAATTGCTTTTAAACCAGAGCTTGGATCGTTACAATAAACAATCTGTTCATGGTCTTTATCAGTAATATTTTTAAATACTTGGGTCATTATAAATCCTTTTATTTATTTTTAATTTTAGAATATGCATTAATAATATCTTTTACTAATTCATGTCTTGTAATATCACTTTCATTTAATTTAACAATTCCAATTCCTTTAATACTTTTTAAAATCTTTAATATCTCTACTAATCCAGAATTAGTTTTTTTAGGTAGATCAATTTGTGATATATCTCCCGTAATAATTGCTTTTGACTCTATACCTAGTCTTGTTAAAAACATTTTCATTTGTATTGGAGATGCGTTTTGTGCTTCATCTAGAATCATTGCCGCTCTATTAATAGTTCTCCCTCTCATATATGCTAAAGGGATTATTTCAATAATATTATTATTCACTAAAGTTTGAACTTTATTTTTTGGAAGCAAATCATTTAATGCATCATAAAGAGGGGCAAGATATGGATCGATTTTATCCCGCAAATCTCCAGGAAGAAAACCTAAGCTTTCTCCAGCCTCTACTGCTGGCCTACATAGAACAATTTTATCAATGTCGTGTTTCTCTAGAAGTGATATTGCATGAGCTACAGCTAGAAAAGTTTTCCCAGTACCTGCAGGACCTACAGATATAACAATATCATTTTTAAATAATGATTTTAGTAGATTTTTTTGACCATCACTTCTAGCATATATAGGTCCTTTCTTTCCGTAAAAAAGTACCTCATCAACATTATTTTTAGGATTCAAATCTTTTACATTCATCGTCAAAAGTTGTTTTACATCTCTGGTTGTGATATTATTACCTTTTTTAACAGATTCTATCATGTGGCTTAAAACAATCGAAAAATTATCAATATCTTTTTTTAATCCCTGACAAAATAAATTATCTCCACGGATATCTATATTGATAGGAAGATTTTTTTCTATAAAAACAATATTCTGATCACTAATACCATATAGTGAAATGAGATCTACGCCTTTAATTTCAAATGTCTTTTTCATTTTTTTTGATAGATATATTTAAATCATTTAATTGTGTTTCAGAAATAGTATTAGGAGCTTCTTCCATTAAAGCTGATGCAGAAGTAGTCTTTGGAAATGCAATAATATCTCGAATATTGTTAACCCCACACAATAACATGACCAGTCTATCAAAACCAAATGCGATTCCACCATGCGGTGGAGTTCCAAACTTGAGAGCATCAATGAAAAATCCAAATTTTTCATTAATTTCTTTTTCTTTCATATTCATAATCTCGAAAATCTGTTTTTGCATTTCATTATCATGAATTCTGATAGATCCTCCTGCAACTTCATAACCATTAATAACAATATCATATCCTTTAGATGTAACATCTTCTGGATTAGAAGAAAGTTTTTCTATGTCACTATCTTTGGGAGCTGTAAAAGGATGGTTAACAGATTCAAAACGTTTTTCTTCTTTGTCCCATTCAAATAGAGGAAAATCAACAATCCATACGGGTTTAAATATTGTATTATCACAAAGATTTAACATTTCTGCAATCTTTGTTCTGACTGAACCTAAAACTTTTAAAGCTAAATTTGAATTATCTCCAATCATAAAACATATTGAGTTATCTTTTAATTTATAATGAGATATAATATCTGATTGGAGGTTACTATCAAAGAATCTAGCAATCCCTCCATCTAATGCATTATTTTTACATTTCATCCAAGCTAAACCTTTTGCACCAAGAGATTTAGCATGATTATCTAACTCATCAATAATCTTTCTTGAAAAAACCCCTTCATCTTTAACTGATATCATTGATACATAATCAAGATCTTTAAAAGATTTAAAATCAGACTTATTAGAAAACTCTTTAAAATCATTTAATTCCATGTCATATCTTAAATCTGGTTTATCTGTTCCATATCTTTGAATAGATTCATTGTATGTTATAACAGGAAACGGTTTCTTAATCTTTACACCATTCACTTCTTTAAAAACAGTAGTAATCAAATTTTCAACAAGATTTCTTATATCTGGTTCGTCAACAAAACTCATTTCAAGATCAATTTGTGTAAACTCTGGTTGCCTGTCTGATCGTAAATCTTCATCTCTGAAACATTTAACAATTTGAAAATACTTATCAAGTCCTGAAATCATAAATAACTGTTTATACATCTGCGGAGATTGTGGAAGAGCATAAAATTTTCCATGATGAACTCTACTAGGTACCAAATAATCTCGAGCTCCTTCAGGTGTAGATTTCATTAATACAGGTGTTTCAATTTCTATAAAATCTTTTTTTGAAAGAAAATTTCGTACTACTTGAGCTGCATGATGTCTTTTAAGAAGATTATCTTGCAAAGTTTTATTTCTTAATTCAAGATAACGATATTTTAATCTCTGTTCTTCTGTTGAAGCTTCTCTATCATGTATAGGCACAGGAAGAGGTTCAGATACACTTAGTATTTCTAATTTATCAGCTATTACTTCAATCTCTCCAGTAGCTATTTCTTTATTGATAAACTCTTTTGTTCTTGCACTCACTTTTCCTGATATACTAATAACGTCTTCATTTGATAATGAATTTCCTTTATCGATAAGATCGTCTTTATCAAGTATTACCTGCGTTTTACCATATCTATCTCTAATATCAATAAAAATTATTTTACCATGAGTACGCAAGGAATTAACCCATCCGCAAAGCAATACATTTGATCCAATATGAGTCTTATTAAGCTCGCCACAATTATTTGTTCTAGAAAACATATTTTTCAATCTAACAATTATTCCTGTAATTGTTCTACATTTTCAACAAGCAATAGAACTTTATCAGGCAAATCATCAGAAGGGTCAGAATTAATATCAGCGATACCAGAAGAACAATTAAATCGAACAGTATTATCACTTGTTTTCACTGATATAACTCCTTCTTTTAAATCGATAATTGAATTTGTATGGTTTTTGAGTACTCCAAAATATCCTTCAGATCCAGGACATTCAACATGGATAACATCTTCGAATGTAAAAGATTGAGTAGGTGTTACAATATCTAATTGAAAAGATTGTGTCATTTCTTACCTTTTTCAATTGCTTCATCAAGAGATCCAACATAAGAAAATGCATTTTCTGATAAATCATCCACTTCACCATTAAGTATTGCTTCAAAACCTGCAATAGAATCTTCCAGCTTAACATATCTACCTTCTAAACCAGTAAATTGTTCAGCAACAAAGAAAGGTTGTGACATAAATTTCTGCATTTTACGAGCTCTAGAAACAACTAATTTATCTTCATCAGATAATTCATCCATACCTAAAATTGCTATAATATCTTGTAAATCTTTGTATTGCTGTAAAGTGCTTTGGACAGATCTAGCAATATTATAATGTCTATCTCCCACTACTCTAGGGTCAAGAATTCTTGATGTAGATGTTAGCGGATCAATCGCAGGATAAATACCTAGCTCTGCAATTTTTCTTTCTAAAACTGATGTAGCATCCAAGTGTGCAAA
>DEAO01000006.1:8709-23823 GCA_002348725.1 Fidelibacterota bacterium UBA2980
GGATCAGTTAAATCATCTGCAGGCACATAAATGGCTTGAACAGATGTAATAGATCCTTTTTTTGTTGAAGTAATTCGTTCTTGCAAATCTCCCATCTCAGTAGATAAAGTAGGTTGATATCCAACTGCGGAAGGCATTCTACCTAATAAGGCTGACACTTCAGAGCCAGCTTGAGTAAATCTGAAAATATTATCTACAAAAAGAAGTACATCTTTACCTTCATCGTCTCTGAAATATTCAGCCATCGTTAGTGCGCTTAGACCAACTCTCAAACGAGCACCTGGAGGTTCATTCATTTGACCAAAAACAAGTGCAGTTTTATCAATTACTCCTGATTCAGTCATTTCCGCATATAAATCATTTCCTTCTCTTGTTCTTTCTCCAACGCCAGCAAATACAGAGAATCCACCATGTTCTGTAGCAATATTTCGAATTAATTCTTGAATTAATACAGTTTTACCAACTCCAGCTCCACCGAATAAACCAGTCTTACCTCCTTTGGTATAAGGTTCCATTAAGTCTACAACCTTAATTCCAGTTTCAAGCATTTCAGAAGATGTCGTTAAATCTTCTTGGGCAGGTGCAGATCTATGAATTGGAGAGGTTTTTTTAATTTTTACGTCACCTTTTTTATCAATTGGGTTTCCAAGAACATCAAACATTCTTCCAAGTGTTTCCTGTCCAACAGGAACTGAAATTGGTTCACCCATATCAATTACTTTTTCTCCCCTTACAAGACCATCAGTTGAATCCATAGCAATAGTTCGGACTACTCCTTCTCCTAAATGTTGTGCAGTTTCTAAAACCAAGCTTGACCCATCTTCCTGCGATATAGATAAAGCATTCATAATATTTGGCAAGTGTCCATCGCTAAATTTTACATCTACTACCGCACCAGTAATTTGTAATATTTTACCTTCTTTATTCATTTTAACCCCTTAATCTGATAACGCTTCTGCTCCACCAACAATTTCTAACATTTCAGTCGTAATTGCTGCTTGACGCGCTTTGTTAAATTCTAGTTTTAATTCTTTAATAATTTCTTTAGCATTTTCTGTAGCATTATCCATAGCTATCATTCTTGCAGCTTCTTCACTGCTATATGACTCTAGCATTTGCTGCCACATCTGAACTTTAAGATGCTTAGGTAAAAGAATATTAACTGTTGATTCTCGACTTGGTTCATAATCATAGTTATAATTCTTAACATTATAATTTTCAGTAAAATCAATTGGTAATACTTTCTCCATCATTAAATCTTGAGAAGCAAGATTTCTAAATCTATTATAAATCACATGAATTTCATCAACTTCTTTATTAATAAATGAATCAATAATTGCTTCTGCAATATCAGAAGCAGTATCAAAATTCATGTCTTTCCAAAAATCATAAAAAGATTCTTTTATATTATAATTTCTTCTAGAAAAATGTTCTGATGCTTTTTTCCCTAAACAGAATAATTGGACATTATCTTTTCCAAATTTCTCAACTTCTTTTTCAGCTAATCTGATTACAGAAGAATTAAATGATCCAGCGAAACCTCTATCGCTAGTAATAACAATGAATCCTTTCTTTTTAACATCTCTTTTTTCAATCAAATCTATATTTGATGAAGATATTTCAGGCAAAATTCTGCAAATCAAATCCTGCACGTTTTTTGAGTATGGTCTTGATATTTCCATTCTTTCTTGTGCTCTTTTAACTTTAGCAGCTGCAACCATTTTCATAGCTTTTGTTACCTTCTGTATACTTCCTACAGACTTAATTCTTTGTTGTATATCTTTAAGATTAGCCATATTAGAATGTTTTCTTGAACTCCTCGATTGCACTATCCATTTTCTTTTCTAGATTTTCTCCAATATCACCTGTCTCATGAATTTCATCTAATGAATCAGAGTGTTTAGATTGAAAATGTTCAATTAGTCCTGTTTCAAAATCTTTTACTTGATCAAGATCAATATCATCAAGATAACCTTTACTTGCTGCATAAATAATGACAACCTGTTTAGCAACAGACATAGGGACATATTGATTTTGTTTTAGTATCTCTACCATTCTACGCCCTCTGGTGATTTGCAATGCGGTTGCTTCATCTAAATCTGAAGCAAATTTAGCAAAAGCTTCTAATTCTCTAAATTGTGCTAAATCTAGTCTAAGTTTACCAGCAATTTTTTTCATTGCCTTAACTTGAGCGCTACCACCAACCCTTGATACTGAAAGACCTACATCAACTGCAGGTCTAACCCCTCCATTGAACAGATTTGTATCTAAATATATCTGTCCATCAGTAATAGATATCACATTTGTTGGGATATATGCAGATACATCTCCTTCTTGAGTTTCAATAATTGGTAATGCAGTTAGCGATCCAGAATTTAAATCTTCTGATAATTTTGAAGCTCTTTCAAGCAATCTGCTATGTAAATAGAAAACATCTCCTGGAAATGCTTCACGACCTGGAGGTCTCCTTAATACAAGTGACATTTGTCTATATGCAACAGCTTGTTTTGATAAATCATCATAAACAATAAGTGAATGCATTCCATTATCTCTATAATATTCTCCCATTGCACAACCAGAATATGGTGCAATATATTGTAATGGAGCAGGATCTGAGGCATTTGCTACAACAATCGTTGTATATTCCATTGCACCATTTGATTCAAGTTCCGCGACCAGTTTTGCAACAGTTGAAGCTTTTTGACCCACTGCAACATAAATACAATAAACTGGGCTATCAGAATCATGAGAAGATTTTTGATTAATAATTGTATCTGCAGCAATTGCAGATTTTCCTGTTTGACGATCTCCAATAATTAATTCTCTTTGGCCTCGTCCAATAGGAATCATACTATCTATCGCCTTCAATCCTGTTTGTAGGGGCTCTTTAACAGGAAATCTTGACATAACACCTAAAGCTTTTCTCTCAATTGGAAGAGTTTCTTTGGCATTAATAGGTCCTTTACCATCTACAGGTTGTCCTAAAGGATTCACAACACGTCCCAATAATTCTTTTCCAACAGGAACTTCAGCAACCTTCCCTGTTCTTTTAACTGTATCTCCTTCTTTTACTAAACTACTATCTCCAAAGAGTACAGCACCAACATTTTCCTCTTCTAAATTAAGTGCCATACCAAAAACTCCATTAGGAAACTCTACAAGTTCAGAACTCATGACACTACCAAGACCACTTGTTCTTGCAACACCATCTCCAACTTCTAAAACTTCACCAACTTCATTAACATCGACATCGCTATCGATATTCTTTATCTGACTGCGTAATAAATTGCCAATCTCATTTGTTTTAATTTCCATTTATACCCCTATTAACTTTAATTTTGCATTTTCTAACTTTGTTTTAAGTGTACTATCAAATAATGTGTCATCAATTTTAATTTTTAATCCACCAATTAAGTCTTTATCGACAGAAAAATTAAAATCAATTTCTTTATTTGTAGCTTCTTTTAATTGCTTGAGAAGGTTTGATTGATATTCTTCATTCATATCAAAAGAAGACACAACTTCTACATATGCAATATTCAATCTATTTTTTGTTATAGAAAGGAAGTTCTTAGTTACATCTGGCAATAATCCTATATCGTCATTTTCTAACATTATAGTAACAATATCTAACAATCGATGGTCAAACACTTCATCAAGCGCAGACTGAAAAACGCTCACTTTTTTATCTATATCAGTTGATTTTGATCTTACAAAAGCATTCACTGTAGAATCTTTTTTTATAACAGAAACTAATACAGTAAGTGCTTCTTTAACAGATCCAAATTCATCAAAATTTGTTACTAAAGAAGAAAATGAATCTGAATATAGTTTTATTTTCTTATGATTTTGCTTCATCAGTATTCATTGCCTTCAAAGAAGAATCAACAAATTTGTTGTTGTCTTCATCTTTTACATTTCGTTGTAAAACTTGTGATGCTAAATCTAAACTAAGTCCAACTACTTCTTCTTTTATCTCTTTAATAGCTTTCTTTTTTTCCACATCAATCTTCTTTTTAGCATCTAAAACAAACTCATCTGACTTTGCTTGAGCGTCATTAAGAATCTTGTTTGCAGAATCTTCAGCTTTCTGTTTACTATCACTAACAATAGACTTCCCTTGATTTTTTGCTTCATTAAGAATTTTTTCAGACTCTTCTTTAACTTTTTCGAGGTCAGCTTTAGCGCTTTCTGCCATAGCTAAAGAGTCAGAAATTTCTTTTTCTCTTTGATCAAGAAAATCAAGTAAAGGTTTCCATGCATACTTTTTAAGGATAAGCAATACCAATAAAAATATTACTAATGACCAAATATATAAGCCTGGACTTACTACAAATAATGGATTATTCATATCTTACTTTCTCTTTTAATTAACCTAAGAAAAGAGATAATAAACCTAATAGAATAGCTGCCCCTTCTACCAAGATAGCTAAAATAAAGGTTTGTCCTCTTATTTCTCCTGCGGCTTCTGGTTGTCTAGCAATTGCTTGCGCAACCCCCATACCAATCAAACCGATACCAATTCCAGCACCAATTGCTGCTAAACCTGCTCCCATTTTTTTCTCCTTTTTTTTAATGATGAACGTTTACAGCCATTCCTATAAAAACAGCTGTTAATAAAGCAAATACATATGCTTGTAAAAATCCTACTAAAATTTCTAAAAATATTATACAAATAGATAGTGGAACTGAAAATAAACTAGCCCCCGCTAATCCCATTAAAACACTATTATAAGATTGTGCAATCTGCATGACAAGTCCAGTAAAAATTATTAATGCTAAATGTCCTCCCATCATATTCCCTGCTAACCTTAAGGTGAGAGTAAGCGGTCTAAGTAACATGCCTAAAATTTCAATTGGAACAACAATAAAATACAAAGGCCAAGCTAATCCTGGAGGAGCAAAATTTTTCCAATGCCCAATTGGGCCATATTTTTTAATACCTGCAATTGTAAAAGCAAAAAATGTAATAGTTGCCAATGCAAAATTTAAATTGATATTAGCAGTAACTGTATTTCCTCCTTTAGTAAGAGGATATAAAAATGTATTATGATAATCAATATTGATTAGTTTAGATCCAAAATAATTTATAAAACCTAAAAAATCAAAAATAGGAATCAAGCCTAAAAAATTACCTACTAAGATAAAAAAGAAAAGCGTATAGACAAGAGGAGCCCACTCTCTATAATATTTTTCTCCAATAAAATTCTTTAAAACATTATCCCTTATATAAACAACAATCATTTCAATAAAATTCATTGGTTTTCCAGGAACTTTTGTGTGACTTGAAATATATTTTTGTACTAAAAATATGATGGAAGTTACAGTGATAAAAGAGACCAACAATAATAGAAAAACATGTTTAGTGATAGAGAAATCAATGCCATAAATTTTAGGAAGAGTAAATAAAGCGCTTATTTCTCCTGCTTCATAACTATTTCCAACTTTTGTAATCTTCATTGAATCTGCAACATGAGAAATAGCTTCATAAACAGGATCTAATTCTTTATTGGTCTCACCGCCTCCACCTGCAATGATAGGAGAAATTAACATTAAACATACAAGGAATATTTTTAATGCATTATTCATCAGAATTATAGGTGATATTTTTTTCTAATAGACATCGCTGAAACCTAAGAAAAAAAAATCAATCAGAAAATAGCAAAAAATATATTTTTTAATATTTTTTCATGACAGTTTGATAAGCTTTAAAAGAAGCATGGATAACACCAAAGAAAATAGGAATGAAAGATATTGCACCAGTTATTAAATATCCGCATAGAATCCATGCAATAATAATACCAAAGAATTCAAAATATACAGAATAACTTTTTGCCATTATTGATGTTAAAGATTCTTTATTATTCTTCGTCATTAATAATTTCACATCTACCAGAAAACTGTGCACCATCTTGTATATTTAACACTCTATATTTCAAGTTTCCTACAAGCTCACAATTGCTCAAGAGCTCTGCGGTTCCATCAATAAACATATCGCCCTCTATATAACCATTCATTTGAATAGAAGACGATTTCACGTCACCAAAAATTTTTCCATCTTTGGCAAGCTGAATAGCTCCATCAGTAGAAACTGCTCCTCTAATCTCTCCATATATAGTAATATTTCCAGATAATATTATATCACCATCAATCTGAACATCTTCTGCTATAATTGTTTGACTATTGATTGATTGATTACTCATTATTTTCCATTTCTAATTTATCAGATTTTTTTGAATAATTTTGAAAAAAAGATAAGGGATTAATTGGCTTACCATCCTTCCATATTTCAAAATGTAAATGTGGCCCCGAAGACTTTTGTCCTGTATTACCTAATTGTGCAATTATAGTACCTGCATCAATACGTTCATTCCTTTTAACAAAATTCTCTTTATTATGATAGTAATGTGAATAATAGCCGTTTTCATGGTCTATTATTATACCATTACCATAATCGCCTGAATAATCGCTGTAGATTACTACTCCATTTGCGATGGAAAATATTGATGTTCCTTCTTCATTGACAATATCAACGCCAAAATGTTTACTATCAATATCAAATTCGTCGCTAATAACCCCTTCATTTGGCTTTACACTCGGAGTATTGTTTGTAACCATAAAACGAACTTTAGCAGGATCTAATTCTTCGCCCTCTTCCAATCCGATAATATTTTCAATATAAGATTTCATCAAACCAATCTCATCAAGACTATCAGAGAGATCATTGATTATTTCTTTTTGAGCATTGATCTTTCGATTAACAGTATTGATTTCAAGATATTCATTTATAATTGGTACAGAAAAAATAAATAATAATAATGAAATCAAGCAAACAGTTGTAATAACTGAAAGTCCGGCAATTAAAGAAGATTTGGTAAGCTCTAGCTGCCATGTCTTATTATTTAAGACAGAAATAAAAAGAAGTTTATAGTCTTTATGCTTCATTTATCAGATTCCCAAGAAGTCAAAACTCCTAAAGATTCCAAAACTCTATCCCATGTTTTTGAATCGAAATAAATTTTTAAATATCCTTTTCCGGTTTTTTTGCTCTTCTTGATTGTAACTTTAACGCCAATAACTCTTGATATTTTATTTTGAATATCTTCTAATTGTTTTTGCCATTTACTTTGCTTCGATACACTGGCTTCTACTTTTCTTACAGACATTTTTTCTCTTAATATTCTTTTCCATAATGCAATTCTACCTTGGGTAGTATTTTTCTGTAAAATTACTCTGGCTTGCCCTTCATTAATTTCTCCAGCTAAAATGCTATCTTGAATTTCAGGCGGCAATTGCAACAATCTTAATGTATTAGAGACTGCTGGTCTTGACTTTCCAATTGTTTTTGCAATTTCAGTAATAGAAGTATCTAAATTATCTTTTAAATGCTGATAAGCTTTTGCTTGTTCGATAGCATTTAAATCTTCTCTTTGAATATTTTCAATTAATGCCATATACATCAAATCTTTATTAGAATCACTTTCAAGTATATAAGCTGGAATCCTTTTTCTTTTTAATAATTGATGTGCTCTAAAACGTCTTTCTCCAGCAATAATAATATATTTACTACCTTTATTTTTCACTGTGATAGGTGTTATCAATCCTTTTTCTTCAATAGATTGTGCTAACTGTTGAAGAGATTTATCTTCAAAAATCTTTCTTGGTTGATTAGGATTTGGAGAAATTTTACTAATCAATATGTCATTTTGTTTTATATCAATTGTAGATTCAGGTGAAATCAATGCATTAATGCCCTGTCCAATTTTTTTATTTTTTGCCATTTAATATCTCCATTGCTAAATCCAAATAATTTTTTGCTCCTGAACAATTAACATCATAAACAATCGCTGGCCTACCATCATCTGGTGCCTCTGCTAGTCTGACATTTCTATTGATTTTAGTCTTAAATAATTTATTTTTAAAATTCGATTTTAACAAATTTAGAACTTTCCTTGCCAATCTTAATCTATTATTATGCATTGTAATAAGAATACCTAAAATTTTTAAATTTTTATTAAAATTTTTCTGAACCAATTTAATAGTATCACTTAAACTTTTTAATCCTTCAACTGCTAAAAATTCACTTTGTATAGGAATTAAAACATTATTAGATGCAACTAAAGCATTTAACGTTAATAGCCCAAGAGATGGAGGACAATCAATTAATATAAAATCATAATCTTTTTTTACTTTATTAATTAATCGTAATAATTGCTTCTCACGATTTGGAATAGATACTAACTCGACTTCACACCCAACTAAATTTTGATCTGATTTGATGAAATCAAGAAAATCTAAGTCAGTATTAGAAATAACTTGTTTTATTGTTTTCTCTTCACTCAATGCATCATATATAGAGTAATCATTACTAATTCCAGAATTTGATAAACCTGTGGTAGCGTTCGTTTGAGGATCAAAATCTATTAACAAAGTCCTTTTTTCTAATATAGCAAAACTAGCAGCTAGATTAATAGCAGTTGTTGTTTTACCAACTCCACCTTTTTGATTGATAATCGCAATTACTTTACTCATCAGAATGAAAAATTTACTTGGTATTAAACCGTAATACAAAGTTTTTAACAAATGAATTGAATTGATTAATTTATAACAATGAAAAAAGCAATACTTGTTACTGGGTCTAATGGTGAAATTGGAAGCCAATTGCTTGCATCTATGCAAGATAATCCTTCTAAAAAGATTGCTCTTGATATCAATGAATCAACAACAAACTATGATGATACAATATATATAAAAGATAGTATTACTAATGGTGAAAATATTAAAAAATTGTTTAATGAATTCAAAATTACCGAAGTATATCATTTTGCTGCTTTGCTGAGTCAAACTGCAATGAAAAATCCTGAGCTTGCAAAAGAAATTAATGAAGAAGGTTCAAAGCTAATCATTGATGCAGCATTAGAATCAGGAAATACTAATAAAGATTTTGTTAAATTTTTCTTTCCGAGTTCTATTGCAGTATATGGACCAAGAAAATTAATCAAAGCAAAAGAAACGGATATAATACAACCAACAACTATATACGGAAAAAATAAACTGCTTATAGAACGTTATGGAGCTAAAAAACACGAACAGAGTCGTAAAAATAATGCAGGAATAGATTTCAGATCAATTAGGTTTCCAGGAATTATTAGTCCATATACAATCCCTAATGGAGGGACAACTGATTTTGCCCCACAAATGTTACATGCTGCAGCTGTATTCCTATTGAAGAACGGTGAAAAAGAATATGAATGCAAGATTAGCGCAGATACAAAACTACCATTTATTGGAATAGAGGAAGCAATCAATTCAATTATCAAAATAATGAACATGAAAGATATTGCTTCACAATTAAGATCATTTAATATTCAAGAAATAAGCCTGACTCCAAACCAAATAATTGAGACAATCAAAAAAGAATTTCCAGATTTTAATATAAAATATAATATAGAAGAAAAACTGCAATCTGTTGCAGATACTTGGCCTGATAGTTTAAATTGTGAAAAAGCAAAAAAAGAATGGGAATTTTCAACCAAATATGATCATAACTCATTTTTTATGGATTATTTAATTCCAAAAATCAAAAAACATTATGAAAGAAATTAAAAATATTCTCCAAAGTCAGATGGATGATATTAAATCAGCCGGAACATTTAAAAATGAAAGAATTATTGAGACTCCACAAGAAACACAAATTAATGTATTAGGTAAATCAGTAATTAATTTTTGTGCTAATAATTATTTAGGATTATCAAATAATGATATTGTTAAAAAAGCTGCAATCGATGCAATTGAAGAGTGGGGATTTGGATTAAGTTCGGTTCGTTTTATCTGTGGTACACAAGCAATTCATAAAGATTTAGAAAAAATAGTAAGTGAATTCCATCGCATGGAAGACACTATTCTTTATTCTTCATGTTTTGATGCCAATGGAGGATTATTTGAAACAATCTTATCAGAAAAAGATGCGGTTTTTTCAGATAAACTCAATCATGCATCTATTATTGATGGAATCAGGCTATGCAAAGCTGAAAAAAATCGTTATAACCATGCTGATATGAATCATTTAGAAGAACTTCTTAAAAAATCAAATAGTAATATAAAATTAATTGCAACAGATGGAGTATTTAGCATGGATGGTATTGTTGCTCCATTAAAAGATATAGTGTTTTTGGCAAAAAAATATGATGCATTAATTATGGTGGATGATTGTCATGCAACAGGTTTTCTTGGTAATGAAGGTCGTGGGAGTGCAGAATATCATGGAGTACTTGATGATATTGATATTATCACTTCTACTTTCGGAAAAGCTTTAGGAGGTGCATCAGGTGGATTTATAAGCTCTTCAAGTGAAATAGTTGAAACACTACGACAAAAATCAAGGCCATATTTATTTTCAAACAGTTTAGCACCACCATTAGTAGCAGCTTGTATTAAAGTTTTTGAGATTATAACTAAAGATTATAGCTATAAAAAGAAATTGGAAGAGAATACTGCATATTTTAGAAATGGAATTAAAAGTATAGGGCTAGATATCAAAGGAAAGGATCATCCAATCGTTCCAATAATGATCTATGATGCTAAGAAAGCGGTGGAAATGTCAGAAAAACTTCTAGAAAAAGAAATTTATGTCATTGCGTTTTCGTTTCCTGTTGTGCCAAAAGATGAAGCTCGTATACGAGTACAAATTTCAGCATCACATAGTAAAAAACAAATTGATAATGCAATTAATGCTTTTGGAGAAGTAGCAAAAGAATTAAAGATAATTTAAAAAAATAGTGCAAAAATATTTGAAAGTGGTAAATTCTTCCACTTAACATTAAGTAGCAATGAATAACGGATTAAGAACAAGACTATTATTGATTTTATTTATTTTTGGCTTGGGAGTTTATTCTCTCTTTCCAACGATGAGGTATCAATTTCTTAGTGATGAAAAAAAATCACTTTTATCAAAAAATGAAGTTGAATACTTAGAAGAAAATACAATCAAACAAGGATTAGACCTCAAAGGAGGTATATATATTGTATTAGAAGTTGATTTACCCCAACTGATCAATAATCTTGCATCTAACAAAGATAAAAAATTTGAAATTTTTCTGGATGATTTAAGCAATCAATATTCAAATAATACTGGTGATTTCTTCACTTTATTTGAAAAAAATGCTATTGATAAAGATTTAAAATTGCCTCGATATTTTATCAACTATGGAAAAACAAAAGATCAAATTACTGAGCAATTAAAATTAGAAGCTGATGATGCAATCAATAGAATTATTGAGATTATTCAAAATCGCGTAGATCAATTTGGAGTATCTGAACCAACTATTCAGAAACAAGGAAGTGATAGAGTAATTGTTGAATTAGCTGGAATTCAAGATTCAGAACGTGCACGAAGCTTGTTGCAGAGTACAGCATTATTAGAATTGATGATTGTAAAAAATGTAGAGAGCACAAATACAATTATCAGACAAATAGATAACCTTGCAAATACATCTAACAGCATTGAAGATAAGAAAACAGATGTTGAAAATCTATTTAGCACTGATGAGGGCGCAAATGATCTACAATTTTCTTCACTACTAATTGGTGTAGGAAATGATATTGGTATAGAAAAAAATAACTTAGATAAGTTAAATGCTATTTTAGAACAAGAAAGTATAAAACAACTACTTGACGCAACTAATGGTCAGTTTTTATTGAGCAATTCTGCTAAAACCTTTATTAATGATTTTGGTGATGAAGAAGAAATATATATTGTATATCATTTAAATAAAAATGCTGAATTAACAGGTGGTGTTATTGAAAATGCTCAAGTAAGAATCGCACAATCAGGAGTGACAGCTGGACAACCTATTGTACAAATGGAAATGAGTAGCGCTGGATCAAGAGAATGGGCAAGAATTACAGGAGCAAATATTCAAAAAAGAATTGCTATTGTATTAGATAAAAAAGTACATATGGCTCCTGTCATTAATAGTCAAATATTTGGTGGAGCAACTGTTATTGAAGGATTGGACTCTGTGAATGAAGCTGAGGATATTGCTATAGTTTTAAGAGCTGGAGCACTTCCGGTCCCTGTGACCATAGTTGAAGAAAGAACTGTTGGAGCATCTTTAGGCGCAGATTCAGTAAACCAAGGTACATATTCTATGATTATTGGATTATTGTTAGTGATATTGTTTATTGTTCTCTACTACCGTATGTCAGGCTTTATTGCAAGTTTCTCAGTTATATGGACCTTGATATTACTTCTAGGTGTTCTTGCTCTTCTTCAAGCAACATTAACTTTACCAGGAATTGCTGGATTAATTTTAACCGTTGGCATGTCTGTAGATGCAAATGTTATTATTTTTGAAAGAATCAAAGAAGAATTGAGAAAAGGTAAAGCAATTAGATCTGCAATTGATGCGGGATATCAAAGAGCTATCACCACTATCGTAGATGCTAACTTAACTACAGGTATTGCAGCAGCAGTATTGTATCAATATGGAAGCGGTCCTATTAAAGGATTTGCAACAGTGCTATTCTGGGGTATTATTGTAAGTATGTTTACCGCAATTATTGTAACAAGATTTGTATTTGACTTTATTACATCAAGAAGAAACATAGAAAAATTGAGTATTTAGCATGGATTTTTTAAGTAATACAAAAATTAATTTTATGGCTTTGAAAAAAGCTGGCTTTACACTTTCCAGTGCATTAGCTATCGGATCAATTCTAATGCTCATGCTTGGCATTAACTTAGGAATTGATTTTAAAGGTGGAACTATGGTTGGCTTAAGTTTCTCTGAAGATGTCACAATTCAAGAAGTGAGATCATCTCTTGAAAATATCACTATTGATGGCAATGAATTTGATTTAAGTGGTGAAGAAGTAAAATATTTTGGTAGCAATAGCGATGTAATGATAAAAATCAAATCATTTGAGAATGAACCAAAGAACTTTGGCCAAGGAGTAATAAATAATATTTATGAAATAATGAAAAATAAAGCACCAGAAGATAAAAACGAATTTGTTTTATCTCTTGGCACAGTCAGTCCTAAAGTTGGTACTGAATTAAGTGGTAAAGCTCTGTGGTCAATTGTCTCTGCTCTTGTTCTTATTTTATTTTATATATCAATTCGTTTTGAATTCAGATTTGCAATTGGAGCTATCCTTGCTCTTGTTCATGATATTCTCATTACGCTAGGTATTTTTTCACTTACAGGTTATGAGATAACATTAAGTACTATTGCAGCATTTTTAACAATTGTTGGTTACTCACTAAATGATACAATTGTTATACTTGATAGAATTAGAGAAAATATGAAGTCTTCAGGCACAGTAATGTTTGAAAACACAATTAATAAGAGCATTAATCAATCTCTTGGAAGAACTCTTATCACTTCTCTGACAACTCTACTTGTAATTATTGTCCTGTTGATTTATGGTGGTGAAATTATTAGACCTTTTGCATTTACAATGATGGTTGGTGTAATTATTGGGACATATTCAAGTATATATATTGCTAGCGGTTTTCTTGCATCTATATACAAATCATCTAATTAATGAACAAAAAGATATTATTCCCTTTCATAGCACTATGTTTAATATGGGGATCCACATGGTATTTCATTAAAATTTCTTTAGATGCTGGAATGCCTCCATTGTATGGAGTAGGAATACGTTTCTTATTTTCATCAGTCTTCTTTTTTATTATTCTCTTTTTAAGAAAAGAATCTATTCCTACCAATAGAGATGCAATTAAAGTTTATACTTCTTTTGCTCTATTAAATTTTTGTTTTTCATATGGAATTACTTATTGGGCTACGCAATATGTTTATTCAAGTATATCTGCTATTCTTTGGGGTTTATTCCCTGCTGCAACAAGCTTGTTTGCACACTTTATGATTCCCAATGATCCAAATGAACGATTAAATCGAAATAAATTGTTAGCATTGGGTATAGGATTTGTTGGTCTCACTGTTGTTTCATTGGGAGATTCAAATATTGCTAATGTTGAATCATCAAAATCGTCTATTGCTATTTTAGCACTGATATTTGCTATTATCATTGCTGCATATCCAAGTGTTTTATATAAAAAACACAATGAAAAAGTTAATCATTATCAAATGAATGCCGTGTGTCAGTTAATTACAGGTATAGTGATGCTATCTATATCTTCTTTTGTAGAAAATCCGCAACAAATAGTATGGACAACTGAGCTAATTAACGCAACATTATACCTAATCATTATGGGAGGAGTAGTGTCTTGGGGGATATATTTTTGGCTATATCAACACTTGACTGTAACCCAAGTGACCTATGTTGCTATATTTCCACCAATTGTAGCAATTATTACTGGGTGGATCTTTCTCAATGAAGCATTAACAGTAAAAGAAATAATAGGGACAATCCTTATTCTAAGTGGTTCAGTCCTTATATATAAGAAGTAATACATTATAATTTTTATTAAATTATTACACAATGATGGAAACAATTAAAAAATCATTTTTTGCAGGTGTTATCGTAATAATACCAATTGGATTAACTGTATATGTTTTAAGAGCAGTATTTGATATGTCTTTGGCAGTGGGAGGTAAAATAGCAGAACCATTAAAGAAAATTGTTGATGATGCTTTCCCAGGCTTTGATCTGTTAGCATCAATCAGTGGATTATTACTTGTTCTTTTCACACTCATTATTATTGGATTTTTGGCAAGAAATGTAGCAGGAAGGCGTGTCGTCAAATGGATTGATAATCTATTTAAAAAAATCCCATTAATAAGTATGGTTTATACAACGACAAAACAAATTATAGAATCATTTTCAGGTGGAAGAGAAAATTCATTTTCAAAAGTAGTATTTGTTGAATATCCAAGAAAAGGTGTATGGACATTGGGATTTGTTACAAAAGAAACCAAAAATGATCATAATCAAAGATTTTATAATCTCTTTGTTCCTACCACTCCTAATCCAACATCAGGGTTTTTCTTGATCATACCTATTGATGATGTTAAAGAGACTGATATTAACGTTGAAGAAGGTTTTCAGATGATTGTTTCTAGTGGAATGGTATCTGGAGATAAAACACCTTTTTAATAAAAAAATAATTCTATAAAAAAAAGGGGCAAT
>DEAO01000006.1:24190-27413 GCA_002348725.1 Fidelibacterota bacterium UBA2980
TTTTCTACCTCTAGCCATAGGCGCACGAGAGACGTCACCGTCTTTATCAATAAAGTATAAATAGCCACTTTCACGTGTTACACCTGCGTCAGCAACTTTTTCAGCGTTTCCGCCGCCTTTACCGCCTCTTGACATACCTGAACGCCATACGTTACCATCTTTACCAAGGTAATATAGGTGTCCGCTTTCTTTTTTAACGCCAGTTGTCTTTACTTTTTCAGCCATGTTTTTTTCTCCTTAATATTCAATTAAAAACGCAATTTTTGACTGCATCAAACAAGTCTACAGCTAAACTTGAACTATAGCAAGAATTTTCTCGTCGGAGGCTCGTCGCTAAATAATACAAAAATCCTCCAAACAATATCATTATTTGATTAAATTCGTTGCTATTATGCCCCGGTAGCTCAGCTGGATAGAGCAACGGATTTCTAATCCGTAGGTCACAGGTTCAAATCCTGTCCGGGGTGCGACGAATCACTATTAGTTCAAGACGTTATCTTTCATTAAATTCGACTATGGAATTGTTATTTATTATTTTTGCTTGGCAAATCTTGTCAAGCCTTGGAGATGATTGAGATTAACAACTTATTTGGATAAAAATTTTCTTACGAGCTCTTCCATTAAATATCCACCTCTTTCATTCAAGTGAATATGGTCACACATTGTTTTTAAGCCATATTTTTTCCCAATTTTTTCCCAATTCCAACCAAAAACATAGTGCAGTATAACTGCGCGAATAATTCTTATAGTACGCCATTGGGTAGTTACATAAGGCTCACTGGAACTATTGTTTCCAATAATATGACTTAGATGATCAAATAAATCAATTAATGTAAGATTGTATTTTTCAGCTATATTTTTAATGATAACATTATGATTTCTTACAACATCCATAATTGAATGGGAATCATGTTCTCCAACCCAAGGTAAAGTGCTAATAGCAATTTTTGCATTACTATGAGATTGTATATATTGAATCATCAATTCTAATTCTTTTTCATACCAATCTATTGATGGTAATTGTGGTAATTCTTTGTTTGTAACATAAGATTCTTGAATAAACTTAATTTTTTGACTACCCATAGCATCGTTTGTACCAATAAGAATGGTAATATAATCTGGATTACACTTTAAGGCATTTTCCAATCTTTGATTTAGATTCCATGCTAAATCTCCATTTACTCCAGCATTAACATATACTTTTGAAGAATCTTTCTCTCGCAATGACCCTACCCAATCATATCCTATATGCCCATGAGTAATGCTATCTCCACAACAAAGAACAATTGGACGATTATCGTTTAAATCTCGTTTGAAAGCATCAGCAGACATTTCAGGTAATACCCATGCACGTTTTATAATAGGAAATCTCCAGGCATTCATTAAGAAGTATTGTAGCATATTATTTCTAATTGATTTCAGGTAGAAGAAATGCTCCTACTCTATGATCATTATCAGAAGCATATAAATACCAATTGCTATGCATATAAGCCGTAGCAATCCCATCCGTATAGTTAATATCTTCTAAATACAATGAATCAATATATTCTAAACTTTCTCTATCAAATAAATGAAAACGATTATTGTCTTTGCTTTGTTCAGTGCAAATCCAATACCCTGTATTATCTCCTGTTGATACTAAAGCGATTCCTTCTGGGTCTTCAGTAAAACTAAAATCCTCTAATGTAGAATTAATATGTTCACCAGTATCTAAATCCAATACAGCTATCTTATAGTGTTCTTCCATTTCATCAGCAACTAATAAACGACGATAATGGCTATCAACCATAATACTTTCCACCTGATATAAAGTATATTCACCAAACACACTATGTTCGCTTACAGAAAATTTGTCTCCATCATGTTGTAGTTCCCATGATATAATTCGATCTTGATGAGGTTGATTATAATCATAGCTATCAGTAACAAAAATTTTATAACTACCATCTTCTTGTTTATAATTTGTAATTCCATAAGGTTGACGTAAAACATCTGAACCGAATGTTCCAAGAAAATCCATTGATGCATTAAAAACAGCTACATGGCGCATATCTCGCTCTGTAACCAATACAAGCTCATCATTGACTATTGTAACGCCATTAGGGTATGTATTATCGCGATTAATAGTCTTCTGCAATTCACCATCCATTGCATTATAAACGTACAATTGATTAGCTTCTTTTCCTGTAACAACTATTACATGTTTTCTGAAAAGAAACCCAATACTATCAATCGCTGATTCTGGTTTGGAATCAGTATAAAATAAAGCATCAGATACAATAAATTTTTTATCACTCTCACAGCTAGAGAATAAGAAAAGTATGATAAAAATGGATGCTATCTTGAAATAAAAAGTAGGATAAAATCTCATAATCAATAAGATTTAATTAGAAATGCCAATCAATTCAATTTCAAAAACTAGTGTTGCTGAAGGTGGAATAACATATGTGCCTTTTTCTGATCCTTGTATTCCCTTTTCGCCATATGCTAAATTATATGGAATGTAAACTTCCCACTTAGAACCAACAGGCATAATCTGTAATATTTCAGTCCATCCAGCAATGACTCCTTTTACTGGAAATATAGCAGCATTACCGCGATCATAACTGCTATCAAATTTATGCCCATCAATAAGGTAACCATTATAGTGAACAGTGACTACATCATCATAATCTGGAACTGTTCCTGTTCCTGTTGTAATCTTTTTAAATTGAAGATTACTTCTTCTTACCAAAACGCCTTCTTTGGTTTTATTTTCATCAAGAAATTCTTGACCTGCTATTTTATTCTCTCTTGATAATCGTTGATGTTCTTCTCCCTGTGCTCTCATCTCATCTCTTTCCAATTCAGCCATTGAAACATTGAATTCTCTTAAAACTTGTTGCCTAGCAGCTGCATCTAATAATGGTTCATTATTTTCAAAGAAGTCATCTAATCCTTTTTGTACTAAATCTTTATCAATATCAGCATAAGCTGGTAAATTTTTTCCTATATTAATTCCTATAGAATAACTAAGAGAATCTTTAAATGTAGAAAGAGATACATCTTCAGTTGATACAGCTTCATTAGAATCAGTCTGATTACACGCTGCAATCAAAAATATTATTAATAAAATTTTTCTAACGTCCATCTTCATATCCTTTATATTGATCCATCATATTATCTGCGCCATATAAAGACCCTAATTTAACCAAAAGTGAACTAGGGATTAAAGCTCTAAGTA
>DEAO01000006.1:27798-31536 GCA_002348725.1 Fidelibacterota bacterium UBA2980
ATAATAACTTTAGCAACTGCATCATGATCCTTGATACCTGGTGCTAAAATGTTACCAAGAAAGTTTAGTTTAGTTCCTTTAAATAATCCTTTTTTAATAAAATTTGGGTGAATTGAAGAAAATTTTACTCCTTTTTTACCCATTTTTATCGCTTCCAATCGCAATGATTCTGTTAATCCCATTACTCCCCATTTTGTAGCAGCATATATTGCTAATTTCGGAGCACCAACAAGAGCAGATGCTGATGAAATATTAATAACATGTCCAAAATTTCTATCTAACATAGAAGGAAGAAAAGCACGAATAGTATAAATCATAGATGTAAAATTAACATTAATCATATTTTCTAATTCTTCATCTGTTCTGTCTAGCATATATCCTGTATACACGGTGCCAGCATTATTAATCAAGATATCTACTTCCCCTACTTCTTGTCTAATGATATCTGCATTTGCATAGACCTGTTGCTTATTTGTTACATCACATACTTGAGAAAAAACATCATGTCCTTCATTTTTTAAAGATTGTACAGTGTTTGCTAAATCATCTGCTTGGAAATCCCAAAGAATTACTTTTGCCTCTTTTTTAAGTAGGCGTTTAACTGTAGCTAATCCAATTCCTTTAGCAGCGCCTGTGACTAGTACAATTTTATTTTTAAGATTCATTATTTAAAATAAGAGGCTTCAAATTACTATACCATTAATTTTTTTTAAATGATTATAAAAAAATTAAAAACTATATTTAAAATTAATTCCCAGAATATTTTCATTATTTCCAATACGATAGTTTGGAGCCAACAAAAAATTATCTTTTGTTTTGAACTCAAAAGCAATTAAAGAATAATCATTATCTATATTACCTAATACTTTATCATGCTTCAGTATTAACATGTATTTTGAGCTCAACATATAATTAAAATATAATGAATATAATGTATTATTATAATTTCCGTCTAAAAGTCCAGAATCATTTAAGTGATTCCATTCAGCTCCTAAATTGATATTATTTTTTGCATAAGCTCCAAATAGACCAAAAACTTGCTTTGTATGATCTCCAAATAGTTCTTCTGGAATACCGACTTCACCTAATCTTTCATAAGGTTCATGCGAATAAACTAAACCAATATTATAACCATCAGACTTTGATATATTTTTATTGCCATAAATTAATTGAAAAGATAATTTTTTATTTGAATCATTTTCTGGCTCTTTATACCCTGTACCATTTGTTATCAAAAAGCTACTATGCACTTTTTCTTTTGAATAGTAATAACCAATTCCCATATCAGCAGAACTAGAATACTTAAATCGATCCATAACAGTTTTATCAAGATATCTTTTTCCCCAATTCAATTCTTGTACTTTGAACATATTCATACCTTGTAATCCAATGACAAATTTTCCATTTGATATTTTCAGATCTGCTTTAGCATTTTTAAGATAAATATTTTGGGGCGAACTTTTTGAATCAACATCAGTTTGAATTTTGACCGAAAGTTTGTCTGAAATGTCTTCAGAAAAAGTTAAATAAGCTCTCTCAACAGCAAAAGATTTCATTTCTTCGTTATCTGAATATGCAAAGAATACCAATGCACTGATACTTGGATTATTTACATTCTCCGCATACAATGATGAGTTAAAAATGAGAGATAAGCATAATAATTTTATTGACTTTTTTTTAATCACAAAGCACTATACCATTGTATGCTATATGCAAGAGCTACACTAATCATCAATCCTAACATTAATCGTAGGAAATCTTTATATAACATTGGGAAAATAGCTTTTTTATGTCTGCTAGTGTATGTTAGTTGTCCATAACCAATAGACATCCAAATCCCAAGTTCTCTACCAGCCAACATTCCCATGAAGACAAATGTAGTGCTCATTGGTATATTATTCACTTCTTTGAAATAATACAAAACAAAACAATACACTAAATCAATGAATGTAGCTGATCGGACATATCTTGTATTTGTTTTTGAAAGAACAATTTCTTGTATTTTTCCACCTTTTTCATAAAACATGAATCCTAGACCTATAAGCATTGCACCAATAACAAATAATTTGAAATCAATGCCACCAACAGTGTTATATCTTGGCAAAAATACCATAATATTTGCCATATCATGTTTCAACCATGTTGCCCATAACCAACCAGTGGTTAACCATTGAGCTACTCTCCAATAGTTATTATACTTATTGTTTCCTTTCTCTCCTTCATAAAGAATATATTTACTTATAAACCACCAAGATGCCCAAGCAAAAACAAAAGAAACTGCATATCCTAGGAAACTCTTTAATAGCATTTTCTCCATCATAATAGATGATGCAAAAACTGATAAAACTAAAAATGTAGTTGATACCGGTATTTTTAGTCTTGTTAATAGAATCAAAACTAATGGAGCCAGTGCATGATACCACTGTATTGTTATTGATTCAAATTTATCTAGCCTTCCAAAAGCTGGATCACCATCGCTAAAGCCTTGAAGCATAGTAATCAAGAAAATAGAACCCATATATGCAAACATCCAATACCACTTTACATCATCACGATTGGATGCAATATAAGTTCCTAGTGTTTGAATACTGTCATTAGCTGTAACAGCATAAACAGCAAATAAAAATCCGAATAAAGACCAAAGTGTAAGAAATTCCATCATTTTTCCCCTCTAATAATGAAGTTGATTTTGTTTTTTCATTTGAGCTCCGGAGGAGGGACTCGAACCCCCGACCTGGTGATTAACAGTCACTCGCTCTACCAACTGAGCTACTCCGGAATCGAATTGGAATGAATTTTTCATAATATTATTGAAAAAACAAGCAATATTACACCTCAAGTTCAATAATAATGTCTTTGTCTAGATTAAATTGTGCGTGATCAAACACATCTTGAGAGATAATAACTTTATTATTTTTTGATACATCGCCTAAACGAGCATGTGTTGATTTCATTCCACCTAAGTACCATCTATGATCACTAATGTAGATTAAATCTCCTTTTTCACCTTTTATTTCGTTCATATATTTTTTTGGTAAAGAGACTATATTATCTTCATTATTTGAAACTTCTATTTCTGAACCAGAAAATTTGATAGTAATACCAGCATTCTTGTTCACCTCAGATCCTTTAAAATATTTTGGACCATCTTTAATTGTCCAAAGGGTTAATCCTTTGATTTTATCATAATTGCTTGGCGGTTTTGTTAACAAAGTTACTACAACACCAATTGCTACACATGCAACCACATTATACAATGCTCTAATATAAGACCAAGGTTTTGCTTCAATAAATTCAATACCATGGGAAAAAGGTTGGACAAATAGCTTTGGATACAAAACTCCTAAATAAATAAAAATTGCACCTAAAATAAATGTTAAGATTGCAGCTCTAGAAGAAAAACGTTGCCAGAAAATTCCTAAGAATATCACGGTAACCATTGGTGGTGTAACAATACTATGGAATGCACCGTGTGCTTCATAAATAGTGCCATATTTGCTAAATAAAAATGCAGCTTGTATACCAATGAATGTGACAAATAAAGAAGTAAACATTGAAATGCGTAATTTAGTCTTTTCAGATGGATTTTTGCTTAATGGTGTATAAACATCATTCACCGCTACAGCTGTGGATGCATTAATTTGTGAGTCTAAACTTGACATTAATGCTGCAACAACTGCTGCTACTAAAAATGCAAATACTGCTTCAGAGCCCGCTACAATACCAGCGACTATAGTA
>DEAO01000026.1:0-1211 GCA_002348725.1 Fidelibacterota bacterium UBA2980
CCTATAATAAGTGGATATTTTGTATCAGTATCATAATTGTCAGGTAAGGTTAATGTCCCAAATACTTCTTGGGTATCTTGATCATCTAAATGCACAATGATTTCTTCAAACGAAAACGGATTTGCACTTTCAAAAGTAATAATTTCTTGGTTTGTATTTTGTGCAATTGCAACTGATAGCATTGCTATTAAAATATATTTTTTCATTTTTTCTCCAATAATTGTAGATATGATTTAAAAAGAACACCTCCATTCCCGCTATATCCTCCTAGATCACCGCTGCTTTTAATCACGCGATGACATGGAATAATAATAGGAATAGGATTGGCTCCACTTGCACGCCCTACCGCTCTCCATGCAGATGGTTGTTTTACTAAATTTGCAACCTGCTTGTAACTTTTAGTTTTTCCATAAGGAATTTTTTCAATTTGCGATAATGCTTTTTTTAAAAAAGCACTGCCTTCAATGCTATAAGGAATATCAAATTTTTTTAATTTGCGTTGAAAATAAGCATCCAATTGTTCTTGTACATGTTTTGCAAATTTTAGATTGCTTGATTGAGTAATATTTAACGAAATCTGGGGATCAATTAAATCTTTTTTCTGATGTGTACAAATCAGTTTTAGCAAAGAATCTTTTGAATAGAATATCTTAAAATGTAGATGATCAATTTGAAATATCTTTTGATACATTACTACAATTTAACTGCTGTACCATAAATAAAGATCTCTGATGCACCTGCTTGCAACATGGATGTTGTAAAACGTATACCAACAATCGCATCTGCGCCTTTTTCTTGTGCAGCTTTGACCATACGATCCATTGCTTGTTGCCTTGATTCAGCCATTAATTTTGAGTATTCAGTAATCTCTCCACCAACTAGGTTGCGTAATCCAGCTAAAATATCTTTTCCAACATGTCGTGCTCGAATAGATTGGCCACTTACAACGCCTAATGTTTGAGAAATGGTTCTATTTTCTACTTTATCTTGAGTTGTAACAATCATTTATGAATTTCCTTTGAATAGTAATCGTCTTCTTTGTTGCCTAAACGCTCTTTTAAAACTTTAATAAACAATATAAATAAACCACTATAAATCAATATAAGAATTAGTCCTTCTGGATAAAATTTTTCAATGTCTTGTAAGGTAAGAACAATAAGAACAACATAGAATGCAGTGATTAAAAAATATCCTAATTTTTCCATTTTAAA
>DEAO01000026.1:1364-2315 GCA_002348725.1 Fidelibacterota bacterium UBA2980
TTGCCTAAACGCTCTTTTAAAACTTTAATAAACAATATGAATAAACCACCATAAATCAACAGAAGAACTAGTCCTTCTGGATAAAATCTTTCAACTTCTTGTAAAGTAAGAACAGTGATAACAACAAAGAATGTAGTTATTAAAAAATATCCTAATTTTTCCATTTTAAATCCTCTGTTATAAATATAACTTCTTTATATTTAAAAAAGTAAATATTTAGCAGATTGAACGATGCTTAACAATACAATAAAGTTAAAAAATTATTTAGGATTGATAATTGTGCTAGCTGTAGCACTAGCCTATACCTTATATCTAAATCATGATCTAAAGCAAGAATTAGAAGATTATAAAGACTATTACAAGTCTGTTGCTGTTAAATACATTCAAGAAATCATGGAAAAACCAGAAATGACTGCTCCAGAAATGGAAGTTGCCAGTGTAGACTTTGATTCTAATATGCTTCTTTTTCAAGATTTAGATGGCACACAATTTTCACTAAGAGATTTTCAAGATAAAATTTTATTTATTAATTATTGGGCAACATGGTGTAATCCTTGTTTAGCTGAAATGCCAAATATGGCAGAACTTTATAGCCAATATAAAGATAACAATGAGATTGTATTTCTCTATCTATCTAAAGAAGAAGCTCAAACAATTATTGACTATATTCCAAAAGATGAATCACTAAAAGATCTTCCTATATATAAAATAATTACAGATGATGATTTATTTGCAACAAGTGGAATACCGACTACCTTTATTGTGAATCGTAAAGGAGAAATTCTAGTGAAGGATGTTGGATCTGCGTTATGGAATGACCCATCTGTTGTAAACTATATTAACAATCTATTATAATACATTGAAAACAAACATCACCATTAATGCTGAAAACGGATTTCCCTATTTAGGTAACGGTATCAATTTTACAGAAGAATTATTTGGAATTAAGTT
>DEAO01000026.1:2707-6878 GCA_002348725.1 Fidelibacterota bacterium UBA2980
AAGCCTTTACCAGCCCCATTTAATGTTATCAGTGATCTTGCTGGAGAAATGACTGTACATCTTAATGGAAAAACAGGATTAATTGGTAAAAAAGCATTATTTAAAGAAGTTGCATCTCTAGATAGTAGTTTAATGGACAACTTCATAGGACATGTAAAAAATCATGTTAAAAATCCAACAGAAGAGTCAGCGCAGTTAATTGCAGATGTACGATGTTGGACATCGTGGTTAGCAAATGGAATAAAAATCGAACCAATATTCAATGGAGAAAAAACAGCATGTTCTTTTATTCCTTGGCCACTATCTGGTTTACTACTTTTATCATCACGAATTATTGGACAACAACCAGAATTTGAATATGCAGCAGATTATGTATTGCGTTCTGGAATTTTGCCTGATACCAATGTTTCGCTATCAGATAATAATGATACAATTGTTGAATATATACGTTCTATTAAACCGGTTGTATCCTTTCATGATATTGATAAAAATGAACAAGGATTTCGTATGACGCACCTTGCGATGGAAAACACTTCAAAGGCTATGATTGAAGGTGCCTTGAACGCTGTTAATAAACAAAATTTTTCCGAAAATATAGATAACATTTCAGAAGCATTACATCTATCAAACAAAATATTTAATTGTATGTGGAAAGTCAGTGATCCTGATTTATACAACAAAGAAGTACGAATTTTTATTCAAGGACTGTATGGTAATCAAGGACGTATTTATGATAAAAAAGGATTATTCTTTGATCAATGCGGTGATACCTATGATGAAAAATATGATTCAAAAGGATGCTATTTATCAAATCTGCATGGACAAACAGGTGCTAACAGTTCTTATCATCCATTAGGTGACGAAATAACTGGAGTTGGCAAATATACAAAAGCATATGAATATGATGAAGTAGACTCTATTATTATTGAAAATATTCTTGAAAACGGATTTGTATCCGATGAATGCCTGAAGTCTCGTGACTGTGAAATTGATTCGCTAACGAAGCTATTAAAATCATTCCGTGTAGGCTATCGCCCTCCTGCTCATCATGCGTTAATTGTAAAGACAAAAGATGCGATTGAACATTCTTCATTTTTCAATGATGTTGAGGGTAATGATTCAACAAAACGACAATTAGCAAATTCAGTACGATGGCTTATTCAACATCGTATTGATCATTATAAAATGGTTGTGTCATATATTTTACGTTCACCAGATCCATATCAACATCAAACCAAAGCAAAAGGCACAGGAGGAAGTCCTACGCCTTCATTCTTACCAAAAATGTTTACTAATAGTATCGACAGGCTTGAAGAATTGGTAGGAAATTCAAATATAGAATGGGCAGATGATTTAATTTCTATTACTAAAGATCATAAAGAAGCTATGAATCGATTTAAGAAAATAGCACTACAGGTTGAAAAAGAAGATAGTCAGAAAAATCGTTCTTTATCTTAGTCTTTTAGGAAAACGCTACCAACATCTAAACTTCCATCATTGCTAGCAGGCGTAATGTCTAAAATCTTGCACATCATTTCATACAAGTGAATAAGTTGAATCTCTGGACCAGAAAACCCAGATTTGAATGCAGGGCCATGTCCAATAAAAATTCCATTCATTGATTGATAATCTGGATCATATCCATGTGATCCAGCAGGTGGAGTACGTCCTGGAGTCACTATGCTCCAATGCTCATCTGCAAGCAACAAAATTGGTTCAATACGATCATTGTTTTTATAATGAAATTTTTCAGGAATATCTTCTTTTTTAAAAACTTGCGTATTGTCAATATTTTGCAAAGCCTGATAAACAGATTCTAACTTATCTTCATTTGGACGGATTTCCATGAACGAACCTCCTCCAATTGTTACAACGTCATCTAAATTAATATAATCAGCAATATTAATGACTTTTGTATCAGGTGTTTCAGTCATTCCATGATCTGAAACAATCATAATGTTTACTTCATTGATAATATTTTTTGCTTCTAATCCATCTATCAAATGCCCAATGGCTTTATCAACATCTCTAATAGCTTCAATTGTTTCATCTGCATCTGGGCCATATGAATGTCCTATGCTATCGACTATGCTAAAATATGAAGCCAAAAACGATGGACTAGCATTTCCAGTATGCAACAACCATGAAAGAAGTTGGTCCATACGATCTATATTAGTTGGAGTTTCATTGTACACAAAATACTTTGATGGACGGATTCCCATAATTTCAGCATCAGACATTGGCCAAAACATAATCATTGCTCTTTTAGCTTGTTTTTCTACAGTTACCCATATTGGTTCAGCTTCAATCCATTTACCTTCCTGAGCTGCTTTACTCCCTGCTCCTATATAGAAATATTCATCAAAATCTATATCATAAAAATAGTTTGAAATAATGCCATGATTGGATGGATAATTACCAGTAACAATACTTATATGATTTGGAAAAGTTTTGCTAGGGTAAACTGTTTTTAATCCTTCTGCTTTTGAACCATTTGATACAAGTCGATCAAGATTTGGAGTTTCTACTTTATCAAGATAGTCCCATCTGAAACCATCAATTGATATCAATATTAATGGAGTGCTTGGTTCTCCGTAATTAGATAAATCTCTACCAGAGCTTGAACCATGTATTGCATCATGTACTTCTCCGACATTGCATGAAATAAGAAAAAAGATTAATAGAATTAAAGGATTATTTTTCATTTGATAGATGTTCCATAAAAAAACTAACCATTTTTTGGTATAAGTGTTTTCTGTTTTTCCAACCATCTGCTTTATATTCGCTAGTTAGAAAATTATTATTGCTCATTCCATGATCGCCATTTGGATATAAGAACATTTCCATTTCTTTTCCATGTTCAGCATAAGCTTTTGCTAAATGAATCGAATGTTGATGATGTACATTATCGTCAGCAGTACCATGAATTTGTAGCAAGTATCCTTGTGCCTTATCCACATGAGTCAGTACAGAAGCGTTTTTATATCCTTCTGGATTTTCTTCTACTAATCCCATATATCTTTCTGTCCATATAGTATCATATAACAATGGATCAACATTTGGTGCAATTGAAACACCAGCTTTGAAATAATCACTTGCAAGTGTCATACACATATTGGTTAGATAGCCTCCACCGCTCCAACCCCAAACGCCGATACTATCACCATCAACATAAGGAAGGCTTTGAAGATATTTTGCAGCATCTATATGATCTTTAACCATATATTTTCCATAATCACCATATGCCATATCTTTAAATGCTTTTCCTCTGCCTCCAGTGCCTCTGTTATCGAATGAAAAAATAATAAATCCTCTTTGAGCAAAATATTGGTGAAGAGTATGATTGCCTGCTCCCCATCTATTGCTGACCATCTGAGAACCTGGTCCGCCATAATTATAAAGAATGACAGGATATTGTTCCATGGAATTAAAATTATGTGGTAACGTAATCATTGCATTTAAACGTGCTCCATCATCAGTAAATAAATTAATTATACGAGGATAAGTAAATCCGTATTCATCAAATTGTGCACGATCTGTTTCAGCCAACATGCGTTTTGAATTGCCATTGCTATTTCTCAACACTGTTTTGTATGGAATAGTAAAACTGGAATAAGAATCAATAAAAAAATTATTTGTAGGAGAGAAATTTGCTGAATGAGATCCTCTTTCAGATGTCAAACGTTTTAACTTTGAACCATTAAATCTTACCGAATATATATGATTTTCAATTTCAGATTCTTTTTTTCCTGAGAAATAAATAATCTGATTTTCTTCATCAATAGCATTGATGCCATTTACTTCCCACTTACCTCTTGTAATTTGGTTAATAAATTGACCATCAGGGCGACTCCTATAGATATGTTTGAATCCATCGCGTTCAGATATCCATATAATTTCGTCGCTATTTAAAACATCTATATTGAAAAGGCCCGGACTACCAAAGAAATCATATGCATCTACCCAAGTTTCATTTTTGTCATTTAAAACAAGCGTTGATTCATTTTCTATTAAATTATACCTAAAAAATTTCAAATCATTTTGCTTACGATTCAAAGTTGTAATATATAAATCATCTTTGTTTTTATGCCAGATAGCATTCGGTATATAATAAGTATCTTCAGGAAGATTTACCCAAGATATGTAATGATGATTATGGTCTTTTTCCTCA
>DEAO01000026.1:7249-10190 GCA_002348725.1 Fidelibacterota bacterium UBA2980
TCTTCCTCAACTTCAGGTTCTTCATGCAATAAACTTAAATCAATAAGACCAAGTTTAACTGTTGGGTTTGTTTGTCCAGCTTTAGGATAATAGATATACTTTACTGTTGGATATTTAGACATTTGATCAATTAAAGGGAATTTTTCTACCATAGATTGATCTTCTTGCCAGAATAAGAGATAATTTCCTGAAGGGCTCCATCTGTACGCATCATAACTTCCAAATTCTTCTTCATAAACCCATCCAAAATGTCCATTTAGGAGTGTTTCACTGCCATCAGTTGTTAATTGTATTTCTTCAGAATCTTCTAATGAAAACAAATAAAGATTATTATCGTTCCTCACATAAGACACATATTTATTATCTGGTGATATTTTTACATTCCTCAAACTATCAGGATTAGCAGAAACTGGAACAATAGTATTATTAGCAATATCATAAACATGATAAGTGCCATAAGAAGAATGCCTCCATATTTTAATACTATTTGTTTTTAATAATAGATGTGACTGATCTTTGCTAAAACGATGACTGAAACGACTTAATTGATCTTTGGATATACTGAAAGCTTTTGTTGTATCTCCTTTTGCTAAACCATATACATAAAAATGCTTCCCAAGAGAGTCTGATTCAGAAAAATAATATGCATCTTGATTATTAACCCAATTATAGCTCCCAATTCTATCATAACGAAACGTTCCACCCATTACATCTTGTAGCTCCAAAGTCTTGTTTTGAGCAAGAATAACGGTGAAAAGAGATAAAATTATAACTCTGCGCATGGCTTATAATAAAGAAACTTTTAAAAAATATCATCTAAATAATTTTGCATTCTCTTTGATACTTCTATAAATTGCACACCTATGGGAATCATTACAAATATGCGCACCCAAATGCAGGTAGTTATGTGGGCTATCCTTATTCTTTTTATTGCTAGTATGGCAGTTGGAGGTTTGGTTGGTGGCGCAAGCGTTGTCGATATATTTGGACAAAATTCTTCCAATAATGTTGGATCATTGAATGGAAAACCAATTCTCGTTGATGATTTCAATAGATTGGTATTTGATGAAATTACTCGCATTGAAAAACAATCAGGCGAAAGCATGAATGATGCAGATAGAGAATATGTTCGAGCCGTAGTTTGGGAAAGATTAATCCAAGATTTATTAATTCAAGAGCAGATAGAAGAAAATAAAATCTTGGTTTCAGATAGCGAGGTATTATATCAACTTCAAAATAATCCACCTGCTTTTTTACAAAGCAGTCCTATCTTTAGAACTGATGGACAGTTTGACTTAGAAAAATATATGGAAGCAGTAACCAATCCAGGAGAATTGGACTGGCGTCCTATTGAAGATTTTATGCAAAATATTTATTTGCCAAATTATAAACTGCAACAACTAATTATTAATGCTGCATCAACATCTAATCAAGATATTGTTGACAGTTATAGGCAGAGATTTATTAATTACAATCTTGAAATTCTTCATATAACAGATAAAGCAATTGCAGAAGATTTTGCTTTAGAGACATCTGAAGAGGAATTAATGAATATTTATAATCAAAACATTGATGATTATGAAGAGCCGGAAATGCGTTATATGAAATATGTGAAATGGCCAATTGTGTCGGAGTATAGCGATTCACTTCGAGTCAAAATAGAAACAACAACTTTAATAGACCGTATTAACCAAGGTGAATCATTTATTGATTTAGCAAATTCCTATACAGAAGATCCAGGTAATAGCGCAAATCCAGATTCTTTAAATGGCGGAAAACTTGGATGGTTTAATAAAGGTCAAATGGTAAAAGAATTTGAAGAAGCAGCTTTTAGCGCAAATAAAGGCGAAGTAGTTGGTCCTATTTTAACCCAATTTGGATACCACATTATCAAGATTGATGATAAAAGAACTAACCAAGAAGGTGAAGAGCAAGTGAATGCATCGCACATATTATTGAGAATAGTACCAGGAAAAGATACAGAAAATAGGTTGCGCAACCTATCAAGTATATTCTCTTTAGAATCAAAAGAATATGGATTTTTTGATTTAGCAGATTCATTAGGAATGGAAATTTATGATGCAAGTGCTATTCAGAAAAAATCAATATTTATAGATGACATTGGCGTAGCAAGAGATGCTGTAAGATTTGCTTTTAATAGTGAGATTGGTGCAGTGTCAGATTATGTAGAAAATGATGATTATTTTATTGTCTGTTATCTAGATCAAATATCAGACAAAAAAACACTGTCTTTTGAAAGCGTAAAAGAAGCTTTGATAGAACAATCAACTAAAAATATAAAAGATGATGAAATTAAACGTATTGCTGATGGTATTGTAAACGAAAATTTAGATTTATTAAAACTTTCTGAAGAAAATCCAAATTTTGAATATGTAAAAGAAACAAGTGGAAATTTGATTGGAAGTTTTGAATCAATAGGAAAGAGCAATTATATTTCAGGCGCTCTAATTAACTCTGAAAAAGGTGATTTATTAGGTCCATTACCAACACTTCGTGGACAAGCTTTTGTTAAAGTCTTGGAGATTGATGAATTAAATGAAAAAGATTTTGACGAAAAGAAAGAATCGCTAAAATTTAGTTTAATTATACAAAGACAAAATCTTATATGGAGTAATTGGTTACAAGGATTGCGCGACGACTCCGAAATTGAAGATAACAGATTTGATTTGTATTAAAGTTCTCTAAACGCACCAAGCTTATCATATCTTTCTATTCTTGAATGTAAATAATCTTTAACGTTTTTATCTTTTAATAAGGCTATCTCTTCTACTATTGCTTTTTTCAAAATATCAAGGGTCTCATCAAAATGACGGTGCGCACAACCTGTTGGCTCATAAACAATCATGTTACAGATATCATGTTCCATCAAATCTTTAGGAGTAAGTCTTAATGCAGCAGCAGCCTCTGGTGCTTTTGAAGA
>DEAO01000044.1:0-1676 GCA_002348725.1 Fidelibacterota bacterium UBA2980
TTGTTAACGATAAGATTGTTGAAAATATACCAGTAACAACACAAATAAAAACTTTAGAAGAAGCAAAACAAGAAGGAGCCACTGCTTTATTTGGAGAGAAATATGGAGAAAAGGTTAGAGTGTTAACCATGGGTTCTTTTTCAAAAGAATTGTGTGGAGGAACGCATGTTTCATCTACTGGAGAAATTAGCAAATTTATGATCACCCAAGATAAGGCAATTGCAGCTGGGGTAAGAAGAGTACATGCTATTACAGGTCAATATGTTGATTCCTATATTAAAAGTGAAATGGATGTTACTAATCGTTTGAAAGAAGCTTCTGAAAAGAAGGAGCTTGAAAAAAAGAGCCAATCAGACTTGTTAAATGCCATTGATATTGATACAATTATTGAAAATCAACAGCAGTTAGATAATATTCCATTTATCAATGAAGAGGTTGTTTTGGAGTCAGCTGACGGTTTGAAAAAATTAAATAAAAAATTAAATAAAAAATTCAAATCAGGTATCGCAGTTTTTTCTACAGATATTAGTGGAAATAGGGCAATATCAGTAAGCATATCAAAAGATTTGATTGAGAAATCATTATCTGCTGGAAATCTAGCAAAATCTATCGCTGAAAAGCTAGGTGGTGGTGGAGGAGGTAAAGATGATTTTGCCATGGCTGGTACATCTTCAGGATTTTCTTTAGATGAGATTAAATCTGTCATTAATGAAACAATAAAAAAGGAATTGGGGAAAATTTAATGCAATCACAACAAAACAATAATTCCTATATCATTTACATCGAAAAAAATGAAAAGGTAATGGAAAAACTAACTCAATTCTGTATAGATAATGATATTGCTTCTGCTCAAGTTTCTGGAATAGGAGCAGTTAAAAATATTGATCTAGGTGTTTATGATATTGGCAAAAAAGACTATCATCATAAGCTGTTTGAAGAAATCCATGAATTGATTTCATTTCAAGGTAATATAGCATTAAAAGATGGAGAACCATTTGTGCATGCACATATTACAATTGGCAATCATGATATGGATGTATTTGGAGGCCATCTTTTTGAGATGGAAGTAGCAGCAGTTGGAGAATTTATTTTACACGTTTTTGATCAAGAGACACATAGAGAAATTGATGATGATATAGGATTAGCTACATTAAACTTATGCAAGATATAAAAGGGAATAACTATGAATAAATTAAAAGCACCAAAACCGGTTGGACCATACTCATTGTTTAGATACTTAAATGATGATTCACATTGGGTAACATGTGGGCAAATCCCTCTTGATCCTGAATCTGGAGAATTAAACAACGAAACTATAGAAAAAGAAGTAGAACAAGTATTTGATAATATTGAAGCAGTTTTGACTGAGAATAATAAATCAATAAATGATGTGAAAAAGTTTACTGTATATTTAACTGATTTGGTGAACACCCCTTTGGTGAATGCTCAAATTGAAAAAAGAGTTAATAAACCTTTTCCAGCAAGGACTACAATTCAGGTTTCAGCTTTACCAATGGGATCCAGAGTAGAAATTGAATGTCTAGGCTAATTAAATCATTTCTTATCATTTGTTTTTTTATTTCATTTTTGTTTCCTCAAAAAAAAATGGATTTTCGTTCTGAAAGTGAACAGCTAAAAGATCCAAAAATAGCAATGAAACGTTCTTTAATTTTTCC
>DEAO01000044.1:2082-23178 GCA_002348725.1 Fidelibacterota bacterium UBA2980
AATAAAAAAAAATATGACAACTATGATGGTTCAGAAAGCCATTCTCGTGATTACTACCTAAGAAAAAGAAATCGCTTTGCATGGATAGCCGTAGGTTTGTATTTTTACGGAATGTTAGATGCAGTTGTTGAGGCTCATCTAGATAATTTTGATAAGGTTGTAGAGGAAAATGATCCACTGCAAGGACTAGAGGGAAATAGTGACTAAAAGAGAACAATGGAGTTCAAAAACAGGTTTTATCTTAGCTGCTGCTGGGTCAGCAGTTGGATTAGGTAATATTTGGAAGTTTCCTTATATCGCTGGTGAGAATGGCGGAGCTGCTTTTTTATTTATATATCTTATCTGTATCTTAGCAATTGGATTACCAATACTAAATGTCGAAATATTACTAGGAAGAGAAACACAAAAAAACCCTGTTGGTGCATTTAAAGCAATTCATGGTGACAATTCAAATTGGAAGTATGTTGGCGCATTAGGAGTTTTTGCTAGTTTTACTATTCTTTCTTTTTATAGTATTGTTGGAGGTTGGTCTGTTGCTTATACGATTGAAGCGCTTAAAGGTACTTTTGCTTCATTCCCTAATCCTGAAGTTGCAGGAGAATTTTTTAATTTAAAAAACAGCAATCCTTATTGGGTATTAGGATATCATACTATCTTTTTTCTATCTATTATTGGAATTATACTTTCTGGTGTTAAGGGAGGTTTAGAAAAAGCTAGCAAGTTTCTTATGCCAGTACTTTTATTGATCCTTTTCGCATTGGTTGTTAATGGCTTAATGTTGCCTGATTCAGATAAAGGCATGGAATTTTTATTTAGTCCTGATTGGTCCAAAATTAATCCTAGCACCTTTTTGTTAGCTCTTGGTCATGCATTTTTCACGCTAAGTTTAGGTATGGGTGCAATGATGACTTATGGAAGTTATTTATCGGATAATGATGATATCGTTAATGCATCCTATATGGTTGCATTCCTTGATACAGTTATTGCTATATTGGCTGGTGTAGCTATTTTTACTGTTGTGTTCTCATCAGGTTATGATCCTACAGCTGGTCCTGGTTTAGTCTTCCATGTGTTACCTCCATTGCTTGCTCAGTTACCTGGAGGGTATATCTTTGCATTTTTATTCTTTTTGTTGTTAACAATTGCGGCGGTGACTTCTGGAATTTCAATTTTAGAAGTTAGTGTTTCTTACCTAGTTGACGAATTAAAATTTTCAAGAAAAAAAGCAACTATGATTATGGGTGCTTTGGTTTATCTTGCTGCTATTCCATGTGCTTTATCTTTTAATTTGCTTTCAGATGCAACAATCCCAATACAAGGTAAAGCATTTACATTTTTTGATGTAGCGGACTTCCTTGCTTCTAACATATTGTTACCATTAGGCGGATTTTTCATTGCTATTTTTGCAGGGTATGTCTGGAGTATTGACAGTACTGTGAAAGCCCTTTTAAAGGGAAATTCTGAATCTTTATATTTTGGGAATTCAATTCTTAATTCTTCGACCTCAAAAACAATTTTTGGTTTATTAATTAAATATTTAAGCCCCGTGTTAATTTTCCTTGTATTTCTGTATCAATTTGGATGGATTTAAATTAAATGTTTAGAAGATTCTTCCCAGTTGAATCAAATCAATACAAATCGCTTCGTAACTTATTTCACAAAATTGATACTGATTCATTAAATCGCTTTGAAATATTTTTCCCAATGTGGATAATGTTTGCTTTTCAGCATTATTTAGTTAAATCATATGATAGTCTAAATATGGGAATTGATATAAATAAATATTATTTATTCTCAATGATTACAGAAGATCTTATTGGTGTTATGAATATTTTACTCCATTCATTGTTATTCCTATGGTTAATGAAAAAGTTTGAATCTTTTGGTCCATTTCGAATAGTAAAAATGGATTCACAAACTAATTTTCTACTATTTTTATCATTATATGCTTTTATTGACATAATAATTTTCGGAAAAGCGATGGTAGGGTTAGCTCTATTAATGATTGTCCTGTATCTTTTATATCGATCAGATAGTTTTCAGATAAAAATTGGATCCATTATTTTAACCATTATTGCTATGATTTTTTCTATCAATCAAAATGAGCCAATTGTTTCAACTGCTGCAGCTGTTTATTTACCATTTTTATTTGTTGCATTAATAGGAAAATCAGATAGCTATCTTCATTATGCACAAAAATATTTACCATTAATTCTTTTTATATTTTTAACAACAAAAGAGCTATGGTTTGGTTTGATTGGAATAGGGTACTTTCTGTTTCTTAATTCTTATTACTATTTCACATCAGAATCCAGGTACAATTGGTTAAAATTTGATCATAATTATTAAACCACTGGATTTTCTTATCTTTTTTATTAAATTCCTCAATGGTTACCTTAACTAAAGCTTTTTATTCTAAAAAGTTATTATTAACTATCCCACTTTTTGCGTTCGGAGTTATCTATGGCTAAAAATGTTATTAAGAAAGCATTAACATTTGACGATGTATTATTAGTTCCTCAAAAATCATCAGTGCTTCCAAAAGAAGTTAATTGTTCTACAAAACTAACAAAGAATATTACTCTTAATATTCCTTTAATGAGTGCGGCAATGGATACTGTTACAGAATCAGAAATGGCTATTGCACTTGCTAGACAAGGAGGAATTGGAATAATACATAAAAATTTCAGTATTGAAAAACAAGCTTTGATGATTGATAAGGTTAAACGTTATGAAAGTGGTATGATTACTAACCCAATTACACTTCAACAAAGCAGACCAATCAGAGAAGCAAGGCAATTAATGGAACAATACTCAATTGGCGGATTGCCAGTTCTTTCAAAAAATAAATTGGTTGGTATAATTACTAAGAGAGATATCAGATTTGAGCAAGATTTAAATGTTTTAGTAAAAGATAGAATGACTTCTAAAAATCTTATTACTGTTTCTCTTGGTACAAGCAACAAAGAAGCAAAAAAAATACTACAAAAACATAGAATTGAACGTTTATTAGTAGTTGATGACAAGAAAAATTTAGCAGGACTAATTACTGTAAAAGATTTGACAAAAAAAGAAGAATTTCCTCATTCATCAAAAGATAAAAAAGGAAGACTGCGTGTTGGCGCAGCAGTTAGTGTAAGAGAAGATTGGCAGGATAGAATATCTGCGCTCGTAAAAGTTGGAATTGACGTGATTGTTGTTGATACAGCTCATGGTCATTCCGTATATGTACTAGATTTGGTTAAAAAAATTAAAAAGAAATTTCCTAAAGTCGATATTATAGCTGGGAATGTTGCTACTGCAGAAGCGACAGTTGATCTTATTAAAGCAGGGGCTGACTGTGTAAAGGTTGGCATTGGTGCTGGTTCAAGTTGTACCACAAGAATTATATCCGGAGTGGGAGTTCCTCAATTATCTGCTGTCATAGATTGTGCTAAAGCTGCAAAAAAATACAAAATTCCAATCATTGCAGATGGAGGAATACGATATAGTGGAGACGTTGCTAAATCATTAGCTGCAGGTGCAAATGTTGTAATGTTGGGAGGATTATTAGCAGGAATGGATGAAAGTCCTGGAGAAACTATTGTTTATGAAGGAAGAAGATATAAGTCTTATCGAGGTATGGGTTCATTAGCTGCAATGAAAGAAGGTGGAGGAGATAGATATTTTCAGCAAGAAAAAGATGAGCTGAAACTCGTCCCAGAAGGAATTGAAGGAATGGTACCATTCAGAGGACCTGTTAGCAATTCATTATTCCAATTAATTGGTGGCTTGAAATCTTCTATGGGTTATTGCGGGGCAAAGAATTTGTCATCATTCCATAAAAATAGCCACTTTATTGAAATTTCATCTGCTGGAGTAAAAGAAAGTCATCCACATGAAGTTAGCATAGTAAAAGAAGCCCCAAATTATCAGGGTCACGATAAATAATTATTTACTTAAGGAATTTAAGTGATTAGTAATCTTTGATTTTTGTCTAGCAGCATTATTCTTATGTATTAATTTTTTGCTTGCCATTTTGTCGATAAAAGATACAGCATCTCCATAAAGATTTTTTGCTTTCTCAGCATCTTTTTCAGATAGAACGCTTTTAATCAAGGTTCTCATTTTAGATTTATTCTGAGAGTTAATTTCTCTACGCTTTAAATCTTGTCTGTCTCGTTTTATTTGTTGTTTATGTCTATCTACCATAAGTGCTTCGCAACTTATTCTTTTCAAAATTGGATGTCAATAAATTTCTAGTTTTGATTATTGTTTTAAAAATTGTAGAACTTAAATTAGTAGGTGACTTTGAACACTTTACAGAAAATATTAAAAAAAGCAAAAAAGAATGACTTTATATCAATCTCAGACTTAATGACCGGGATTGAAACTGGAAAGTTTTCGAGAGAAGAAGTCTCTCAACATGTTTTTAAGCATTCTAATTCTGCTGTAAAAATAGGTATTACAGGTCCTCCTGGTTCAGGTAAAAGTTCATTGATAAATATGTTGATTCCACAGTTAAGAAGTCAGGGTATATCTGTTGGGGTTATTGCAATTGATCCTTCGAGTCCAATTACAGGGGGATCATTTTTGGGAGACCGCGTAAGAATAAACAATGCAATTGATGATGAAGATGTTTTTGTTAGAAGTATGGGTTCTCGTGCTGAGTTAGGTGGGATTACAGAACTAGCAGAAGATTTTTCTGATATTCTTGCATTTACAGGTAAAGATATAGTATTTATTGAGACTGTTGGAATTGGCCAATCTGAATATAGCGTTTCAGAAATCACTGATCTAACTATGTTAGTATTTGTGCCAGAATCTGGAGACGAAATTCAATTATTGAAAGCAGGCATATTAGAATTGGCAGATATATTTATTATTAATAAATATGATAGAGATGATTCAAATCTTATGGTAAAATCAATAAATAATGTCATTTCATCAACAAAAAAAGATTCAGCTGATAAACAAATTTTTAAAACTAGCTGTAAAACAGGTGATGGAATTAAAGATCTTGGAAGTGCACTTGTTAAATCTCACAGTTCAATCGAAAAGAATGAAAGTGTCAAATCTCGTCGTAAAGAACGTTTTGCTAGAAGAGTAAGAAAAATGGTTGAGAATCGTATAATTGATGAGAAAAAAAGTGAAATAGAAAGTGAAATAGAAGAAATAATAAATAAAAAAAATGAATAATAATTCAGATATGGCTTTTATTGACCATCTTGAAGAGTTGAGATGGAGAATACTAAAATCGTTAGGTTCAATTTTAGTAATGGCTGTACTTACCTTTAATTTTGCAGACTATTTAGTTTATATACTTACAGCTCCTGCTGACAATAGAGGAATAGGTTTGCAGACGCTTACTCCTCAGGGTATGTTCATATTAAAATGGAATCTTGCCATCATTGGAGGTTTTATATTATCTATTCCAGTCATTACTATACAAATATGGAAATTTGTTTCTCCTGGACTATATAATAGAGAAAGGAAAATCCTTCTTCCACTAATTCTAACGGTATTTTTGTGTTTTATCTTAGGTGCCATTTTTGCTTATATGGTGATTTTACCATTTTCATTGAACTTTTTTGCATCGATGGTCACTGACAATGTTCAGAATAATTTTTCTATTAATTACTACTTTAGTTTTGTTTTAGCATTAATTATTGGTTCGGGCGTAATCTTTGAGATGCCAGTTGCATCATTTCTTTTTTCATCCATCGGAATTATCACACCTAGTTTTTTAAGAAGGTTTCGAAGAGAAGCAATAATGGTTACTGTAATATTGTCAGCAATTATTACACCGCCAGATCCTATTAGTTTAATAATTATGTCTATACCAATGGTTATATTGTATGAGATTAGCATTCTTGTTTCTTGGATATCAAATAGATTGTTTAATCAAGACGAGTAATGAAAAAAATTCTTATTATACGAATGAGCTCCATTGGCGATATTGTTTTGTCAACATCATTTATTCAATCTGTTAAAGATAAATTTCCTAATTCTGAAATTGATTTTCTTATTAAGTCTGAATTCGTTGATATTGTTAAAAATCATCCTCTGATTGATAACACCATTATTTTTGACAAAAGACTTGGTTTTAAAGAACTTATAAGACTTGGAAAAAGTCTTCGAAAAAATAACTATGATATCATATATGATATACATAGCGTTTTCAGAACAAGGGTTTTATCATTTTTATTAAGAAATCATTTATTTAAACAAATTAAAAAACCTAGACTGAGAAGATTTATGCTTTTTTATGCTTATCAGAATTTTTTTGAAAAGAGTTTTAGTCACATTAAGATGTATCATTCTTTGCTTGGAAAAAAAGATTCCTTCCCAAAAACAAAGCTATATTTGTCTGAAAAGGAAATAGAAGATACAAAGATTTATCTATCTGATAATAATATTGGAAATAATTTCATTACAATAGTTCCTGGAGCAGCATGGAGTCAAAAACAATGGTCTATTGATAACTATAACAATTTGATGACAAGATTAATTAAAGCATTTAATTCTAAAATTGTTATTCTAGGATCTACTAATGATGTTATATGCGATCAAATTATAAAGAGTGAAAATATTATTAATCTTAAAGATCGTACTACATTAAGAATGGCAATTGGTATATTAAAATTTTCCAAACATACTATAGGTAGTGATACAGGATTGCTTCATATATCTGAGGCAATGAATACGCCTGTTACAATGATTCTTGGACCTACATCACAAGAAACAGGAGCTAGCGTTGTTCTTGAGAATTCTATTTTAATTGAAAATAAAGATTTGTGGTGCAGGCCTTGTTCTCAGAATGGTAGTAGACCTTGTTATAGAAAAGAACAATATTGTATGTCTGAAATAGATAGCGAAAAAGTGTTTAATAGCATCAATAATTCGATAAAAATATGAGATATATCTGGCTAACAATTTACAATTTGATTATTTACCCACTATTTTTTGTGTTGACACTTTTTTTGATTCCATTTAATAAAAAAATTCGATTAGGTTTTTTTGGAAGACTTAAATCTAGAAAAGAATTGCTAAAATTTAAGAGTAAAACTTCTTTCTCAAAAAATTATTGGTTTCATGTTTCTTCTCATGGAGAATATCAGCAAGTACAATCTATTATTGCTGAATTAAAAAAGGACAATATTGGTATTATTGTTTCATTCTTTTCTCCTTCAGGGTTTAACAATGTAAATGATGATAATATTGATTGTAAGATTTATTTGCCTTTTGATTTCCTTATTTCTTTGTATCGTTCTTTAAAGATTGTTAATCCTTCTAAATTTATTATTGCTTCTTATGATGTTTGGCCGAATGTGATATCTGTATGTAAGATGTTGGGAATTAAAACTTTATTAATTTCATTAAGAATTCATTCAGATAGCTTCAAACTTTCATTTATAGGAAGAAGTTTATATAAAGCTGTATATGACCAGATTAATCAAATTTTTACCGTTTCTTCCAAAGATTTATCGAATTTGAAAAAAATTATTAACAGCGAGCGATTTATGGCCATGGGAAATCCTCGTTTTGATGTAGCTTATCTAAAATCAGAAGATGTTAGCATTAAGATTTCTTTGAATGATAGAATTGATAAGAAATTATTTTTATTTGCAAGTTTATGGCCTGAAGATCATAAGATATTATTTCCTCATATATTTGATTTATTAAAAAAACATTCAAACTCAAAAATTATTCTTGTTCCACATGAAATTTCAGAAAGCATTATAGGTAGCTATGAAACGTTAGCTAAAGAAAATAACTTATCTTATAAAGTAATAGATAGATATCTTGATATGAAAAATATTGAAGAAGATGTAATTATTGTCAATGCAGTGGGAATATTATATAAGCTATATTGGCAATCATATGCGTCTTATATAGGAGGAGGTTTTTCGATTGGTGGAATCCATAATATTATGGAGCCAGCTGTTGCTAGTAATCCTGTTATTTTTGGTAAAAATTATTCAAACTCAAATTTTCTAGAAGCAAATCAATTATTAAGTAGTTCTGCGGCATTTTCTGTCAATTCATCTGAAGATTTGATGAACACATTTACAAACCTTTCAAATAAAGATTTTTATTTGCATGCTAGCAATTCATCAAAAAATGTGATTGAGAATAATCTCGGTTCAACTAAAAAATTAATGTCTGTTATTGTAGATGGGTAAAATTTTTAGAACTAGCGATATTTTTCTTGTACCTAATTTGATTACTATTACTAGGCTTGTTTTAATGATTCCACTTCTTATTTCATATTATTTCGATTATATGATTTATTTTTATGTCTTGTTAGTAATTACAATTATATCTGATTTTCTTGATGGAATCTTGGCAAGACGTTTAAACCAGATATCAGAACTAGGAAAAGCTTTAGATCCTTTAGCAGACAATTTAACTTTATTTTTATTTTCAATTGTTTTATCAATTAAAGGGTTGGTTCCAGTGTGGTTTTGTGTGTTTTATTTTATCAGACAATTATTATTGCTTACTTTATCTCTAATTTATTTGCCTAAAATTAATAGTGTTCTTGGGTCCAGTTTTATTGGAAAATGGGGTATTGGAATTTTAACGCTCGGACTTGCAATATATGCAATTAAAATCGAATCTTTATTTAATGTTGCAGAGATCCTTGTTTATATTTCTACTGCACTTCTTGCTATTAGCTTGCTTGATTATTTACGATTTTTTTATACAATTACTGTAAAAAAATAGAACCTATTGTCATACTTTATTTATTGTTTTTTTTATTCATAAAACTTAAATTTAAAGAGACAATATGGCAGACTTTAAGTTAGTTTCTGATTTTAATCCTTCTGGAGATCAACCAAGAGCTATTAATGAGCTCGTAGATGGCATCAATTCTGAAATAAAACACCAGACTTTGTTAGGTGTTACAGGCTCTGGAAAGACTTATGCTATTGCAAAAGTAATTGAAAAAGTGCAAAGACCAACTTTGGTAATATCTCATAATAAAACATTGGCAGCGCAACTATATGGCGAGTTTAAAAGTCTGTTTCCTAATAATGCAGTAGAATACTTTATAAGTTACTACGATTATTATCAACCAGAATCATATATGCCAGTTACAGATACTTTTATTGAAAAAGATTTCTCAATGGATGAAGAAATAGATAGACTAAGATTGAAAGCTACCAGCTCTCTAGTAGAAAGAAGTGACGTAATTGTGGTAAGCTCCGTATCTTGCATATATGGCTTAGGATCTCCTGAAGAATATAAAAATCAAATAATATCATTGAAAAAAGGGGAGAATATTAATCGAAGACAACTCACAGAATCTCTTGTTGATATTTACTATCAAAGAAATGATCAAGTGCTTGAGAGATGCAATTTTAGAATCATGGGAGATATTTTTGAAATATTTCCAGCATATGAACAAAACGCCATTAGAGTTGATATTTTTGATAATAAACTAGAATCAATTGTCACCTTTAATCCTATTACTGGCGAAGAAATAGAGGAGATTGAAGAAATCTCTCTTTATCCAGCAAGGCATTTTGTATCAGATAAAGAAAAGAACAAAAAAATAATTAAAGAAATAAAAAAAGATTTAAATGATAGGTTAGATTATTTCAATAAGAATGAGAAGTTATTAGAAGCTCAAAGGCTAAGCCAAAGAACCAATTTTGATATAGAGATGATTGATGAAGTAGGATATTGTTCCGGCATTGAAAACTATTCTAGATATTTCGATGAGAGAGATCCGGGGGAAAGACCTTGGACATTGATAGATTTCTTTCCTAAAGACTTTATAACTGTAATTGATGAATCTCATGTCACTCTTCCTCAGATAAAAGGAATGTATAATGGAGATAGGAAAAGAAAAGAAAACCTTGTAGAACATGGCTTTAGATTGCCTGCTGCTTATGATAATAGACCTCTTAAGATTGATGAATTTGAATTGATTCAAAATCAAAATATATATGTTTCTGCAACACCTGCTGAAAAAGAATTGGATTTATGTTCTGGCGTTATCACAGAATTGATTAATAGACCAACGGGATTATTGGATCCAATAGTCAACGTTAAACCTTCTTCTGGACAGATAGAAGATTTAATTAGCCAGATTAATAAACGAGTTGAAAAAAAAGAAAGATGTTTAGTAACTACTCTTACCAAGAAAATGGCTGAAGATTTATCAGAATATTTAAGTACAATGAATATTAGAGTCAGATATCTTCATTCAGAAATAAAGACAATCGAAAGAGTAAAGATTTTAAGAGATTTAAGGTTAGGAGATTTTGATGTATTGGTTGGAATCAATTTGCTAAGAGAAGGTCTTGATTTGCCTGAAGTCTCTCTTGTTGCAATTTTAGATGCTGATAAAGAAGGATTTTTACGATCAAAAAGTTCTTTAATTCAGACTGCTGGTAGAGCAGCTAGAAACGTAGCAGGAGAAGTAATTCTTTATGGTGATAAAATCACAGATTCGATGCAACATTTGATTGATGAAACTCGCCGAAGAAGAAAAATACAGGAAGACTTTAACAAGCAAAATGCTATTACTCCTAAATCTATTGAAAAATCAAAAGATGATATACTTGGTGCAACCAAAGTTGCTGAATCATTTCATGAAAATGAGATTAGCATCAAAAGAGATATTAAAACTGATAAATTTTTGAAAGAAGATAAGAAGATTGCACTTGAAATGATTAGGCAAGAAATGTTGGAAGCTGCTGAAAATCTTGAATTCGAAAGAGCAGCATTATTAAGAGATGAGATTACAAATTTAGAAAGAGAAATTAATATTAGTAAATAAGAGGATAAAATGAATATTGATCTAATTAAAAAACAAACTGGTATTATTGGCGAAAGTGAAGAAATTAATGAAGTATTAGAAACAGTTTCTCAAATTGCTGGCGTGGATATATCTGTTTTGGTAAATGGAGAATCTGGAACTGGAAAAGAATTGATAGCAAAAGCTATTCACGCTGCAAGCAAGCGTTCTAACAATGATTTAGTGATTGTGAATTGCGGTGCTATTCCAGAAGGCATTATTGAAAGTGAATTATTTGGACACAAAAAAGGCGCTTATACAGATGCAAGCGAATCAAGAAAAGGTTATTTTGAAACAGCAAATAAAGGAACAATTTTTCTAGATGAGATTGGTGATATGCCATTGGAAACTCAAGTAAAAGTGTTAAGAGTTCTAGAAAGTGGAGAATATATGAGAGTAGGAGATTCTAATTTAAAAAAAACAGATACTAGAGTCGTAGCTGCTACCAATAAAGATTTAGCAAAGTTGGTTAAAGAAGGGAAATTTAGGCAAGATCTTTATTATAGGCTCAAAACAGTTACAATAAACATACCATCTTTAAGACATCGAAAAGGAGATATAAGACTCCTTGTTGAAAGATTTGCTCTTCAATTCACTAGAACGAATAAGATTAAATATAAAGGCTTCACACCAGAGGCAATTAAAGTAATTCAGAGATTTGATTGGCCAGGTAACGTAAGAGAATTAAGAAATTTTGTTGAAAGCATATTAACCTTGGAAAAAGGAGAGAGAATTACTGCAGAAATTGTTGAAAAACAGCTACGTGATGAAAAGGTGGTAGAATTTTCTGATAATCCAGCTTTACCTGTTGTAGTAAATCAGCATCCAGACCAGGCGGAAAGAGAGCTGATATTGAGGCAATTATTATTTCTAAGACAAGATATAGAAGAGCTAAAACTAATATTGAAAGACTCTGATTTTTCAATATTAAATTCTTCCAAAAATATCAATGAAAACTTTGCCAATAAAATACATAATGATGGATTTGGAGATTTAGAGGATAATAGCTTGATAAAAGAGCAAGCTATAGGCAATTTCAAGACATCAGATTTAGATAAAGAGATGATTATAAGAACATTAGAACATTTTAATAACAATAGGAGAGCAGCAGCTAAATCTCTTGGGATGAGTGAAAGAACATTATATAGGAAGATTAATGATTATGGTATTGAAAAGAAGATTAATAAAGATAGTTAATTTCTCAATTATATTTTTACTATCTGGGTGTGCGTATTATTCAATGGCTGGATCAATACCAGCCAATATTAAAAATGTATCAATCCCTTTATTTGTTAATGAAACTTCTGAATTCGAATTGTCAGAAAAATTAACTAACAAAATTGTTGAACAAATCAGTGAACAAAATATTATAAAAGTTTCAAATAACTTAAATACTGATAGCATTATAAATGGTAATATAGTTTCAGTCTCAGATGGCCCTTATGCATTTAATGATAACGAACAGGTAAGTGAGTATCGTTTTTCAATCAAGGTAAAAGCAGCTTGGATTGACAATAGCGATGATGAAGAGCTATTTGCAAAGGATTTTTCTTCTTTTGGAACTTATAGCATTGATAATGATCCTTCTTCTGATGGTTTAGATAATGATAATGATGGTTTAATTGATGGTGCTGATAGCGATGAATTTGGAGATTCAAGAGAGCTTGCAATTAATGTTGCAATTGACAAAATTGCGATTGATATTGTGAATGCAGTACTATCAACATGGTAATATTATGAGTCAAACAGATATAACAAATTTAAAAGATTTTATTGGTAAAGAAGTTCAAGTAAACGGTTGGGTTTACAACATGCGATCAATTGGAAAAATTTGGTTTGTTATTGTAAGAGATGGAACCGGTTATGTTCAATGTGTTGTATCAAAAGACGATGTAAATGATGATATTTTTAAACTTGAAGATGTTTTAACTCAAGAATCTTCTCTTATTGTTAAAGGGGTGGTTCAAGAAGATAAGAGATCTGAAAGTGGCGTTGAAATTATTGCGAAAGATATTGAAGTCGTTCATATTGCGGATGAATACCCAATATCTTTAAAAGATCATGGTGTTAGTTTTTTAATGGACAATCGACATCTATGGCTAAGATCAAAGAAACAATTTGCTATTATGAAGATTAGGCAAAGAATAATCAAATCAATACGAGATTTTTTTGATGACAGAGGATTTGTTTTAATTGATTCTCCTATGTTTACTGGTAATGCTGTTGAAGGAACAACAACACTTTTTGAAACAGACTATTTTAATAGATCTGCATATCTAACACAAAGCGGCCAGTTGTACCAAGAAGCCGGAGCTATGGCGTTTGGAAAAACTTATTGTTTTGGACCTTGTTTTAGAGCTGAAAAATCAAAGACTAGAAAACATCTTACAGAGTTTTGGATGGTTGAACCTGAAATTGCATATTGCGATATAAACCAAAATATGGATTTAATTGAAGAATTTATATCTTACATTGTTTCTGAATGTTTAGAGCATTGTTCTCAAGAGCTAGAAATTCTTGATAGAGATTTGTCAAAACTAAAAAATATTGCTACACCATTCCCAAGAATATCTTATGATGATGCATTAAAAATACTGAAAGATAAAAATCATGATTTCAAATATGGAAGTGATTTTGGTGCTCCTGATGAAGAAGCAATAGCTTCTGAATTTGATAAACCTGTTATGATACATTCTTGGCCACATGAAACCAAAGCGTTTTATATGAAAAGAGATAGTTCTGATAAATATGCATTAGGGGTGGATGTAATAGCACCAGAAGGATATGGAGAAATAGTTGGGGGAGGACAAAGAGAGGATGAGCACGACTTGCTTGTCAAACGTATTAAAGATCATGGTTTACCTCTTGATGCATTTAAGTGGTATTTAGATTTAAGAAAATATGGCTCTGTTCCTCACTCTGGATTTGGATTAGGCCTTGAAAGAACTGTTTCCTGGATATGCGGAATTGATCATATCAGACAAACAATTCCTTTTCCAAGAACTATGGGAAGGCTTGAACCATAATGAAATTTAGCGGAAGAATTGCTGTTTTCGGGGGGAGAGAGATTACAGAATCTATATATAATGATACCGTTGAGATTGGCAGAAAAATGGCTAAAGAAAATTGGCTGGTCTTTTGCGGTGGAGGTGAAGGAGTAATGGAAGCAATTGCTAAAGGAGTATCAATGGAAAATGGGACTTGCATTGGTATTTTAAAGGATAAAGACTTTAAAACTGGTAATCAATTTCTTACAATTCCTATTTCTACAGGCATGGATATAACAAGGAATGCTTTGATAAGCTATAATTGCGATCTTGGTGTAGCTATTTCAGGTGCTTACGGAACATTAAGTGAAATAGCTTATACGCTAGCACAAGATAAGAAGTTGTTATGTTACAATAGCTGGGATATTCCAGGCTCTATTCAGATTGATTCTGTTGACTCGTTAATCAAGGAAGTCCAAAAATGTCTCAACCAATAAAAGTTGGCCTTTGTCAAATTAATCCTACGTTAGGAGATTTTGATTATAACTATAATAAAATTTTAGATAGCTATAATGACGCTCTTAAACAAAATTGTGAACTTGTAGTATTTCCAGAAATGGTAGTAACAGGTTATCCCCCGCAAGATCTTTTATTATCTGATAAATTTATAGATAAGAATTTGTCTATACTTAATGATTTTGTTAAGCATGTTTCCAAAACTTGCATTCTCGGTTTTGTCAATAGAGAAGATGGAAAGCTATTTAACTCTGCAGCAATTTGTCGAGATGGAAAAATTGTAAAAGTATATAATAAAATTCTTTTGCCTACGTATGATGTTTTTGATGAAGACCGTTACTTTGAAAATGGTTCAGAGATTGGACAGTTTGATATTGATATTGACGGAAAAAATCTTAATTGTATTATTCAAATCTGTGAAGACCTTTGGGAAGATGACTATAATCGAAAATTATCGAAGGAGATTATAGATTTAAATCCAGATCTTATTGTTAACATCTCTTCTTCTCCATATCATAGAAATCGCAAAAGTGTTAGAAAAGAATTAATTGCAAATAAATTTGCTGATGCTAATTGTCCTTTTATTTATTGCAATCTTGTTGGAGGGCAGGACGAATTAATTTTTGATGGGAATTCTTTAGTATTGAATTCTGACATGAACCTTATTAAAGAAGGAAAATCTTTCGAAGAAGATCTTGTGATAGCAGATTTATCATCTCCTTCTATCAATCAAGAAAACGAAGAAACTGATGAAGAAATGTATCAAGCGCTATGTCTTGGTGTAAAAGATTATTTCCGAAAAACAGGACACAAAAAAGCTGTAATTGGTTTGAGCGGAGGTATTGATTCAGCGCTTGTTGCATGTTTAGCAGTCGATGCTCTTGGACCAGAAAATGTTCATTTAGTTTCTATGCCTTCTCGATTCTCTAGCAATCACAGTAAGTCTGATGCAAAAGAATTAGCAACAAACTTAAATGCTAATTTTGAAACAATTGATATTGATGCTTTATTTCAAAAATATTTAGATACGCTCGATCATAAATTTAAAGGAATGGAGACCAATGTTGCTGAAGAAAATATACAGTCACGAATTAGAGGAAATATATTGATGGCATTTTCCAATAAATTTGACTGTTTAGTCCTTTCAACAGGAAATAAAACAGAACTTGCCTTAGGTTATTGTACTCTTTACGGTGATATGAGTGGAGGGTTATCTGTAATTGGTGATTTATCAAAAACTGATGTATACAATCTTTCAAAGTGGAAAAATAAAAATTCAAATAATGTTATTCCTGAAAACTCTATTACAAAAGCTCCATCAGCAGAATTGGCTGAGAATCAAGTTGATCCTTTTGATTATGATAGTATTAGCCCAATTGTAGATAAGATTATCTATAGCGAATCTTTTGATAAAGACTTTTCAGATAAAGATGGTATTAGAAAAAAAATTAATCAAAATGAATTTAAAAGAAGGCAAGCAGCGCCAATATTACGTGTCAGCAGAAAAGCCTTTGGTATTGGTAGGCGCTTTCCTATAGTTAATCACTTTCATGAGTGATATCAAAAACATACGTAATTTTTGTATTATTGCTCATATTGATCATGGGAAATCTACTCTTGCAGATAGATTATTAGAGTTTACTGGTACAATCTCTAAAAAAAAGATGAAAGATCAAGTTCTTGATAATATGGAACTTGAAAGAGAAAGAGGAATTACCATTAAAAGTCATTCAATTAGGATGTCTTTTAAGAATCATACACTTAACCTTATTGATACTCCAGGCCATGTAGATTTTTCTTATGAAGTTTCACGTACGCTTTCTGCAAGTGAGGGCGCACTATTAGTTGTTGATGCAGCTCAAGGAGTTGAAGCTCAAACAGTTACAAATTATTTACTGGCAGTTGATAATAATCTTAAAATAATTCCAATAATAAATAAGATTGATCTTCCTAATGCTGATATAGAAAATGTCAAAAAACAAGTTATTGAATTAACTGGATGCGAAGAAGAAGAAATCTTGCTAGCAAGCGCAAAAAGTGGAGATGGCATTGAAGATATATTAAATACAATTATTGAAAATGTACCATCCCCAAGTTTTTCAAAAAGCAATGAATTAAAAGCTCTTATTTTCGACTCTATTTTTGATAAATATCGTGGAGTTATTGCATATGTTCGTGTTTACGAAGGTTCTATAAAGCCTGGTATGAAGATTAAATTTTTTTCACATGATGTTTATTATGATGTTGATGAAGTTGGACATTTTGTGATTGATAGAAAAAAGGCTACATCTCTTGAAGAAGGTGAAGTTGGTTACGTTATCGCAAATATTAGAGATATTGAACATGTTCTTCCAGGAGATACAATTACAACTGTTAAAAATTCTTGCACTGAGGCTTTGCCAGGTTTTCAAAAAATTAAACCAATGGTTTTTTCAGGATTATTTCCTTCAGATGCAGATGATTATGACGATCTACGTACAGCATTAGAGAAACTTAAACTTAATGATGCTTCGTTGTTGTTTGAGCCGGAAGTAAGTGATGCTCTAGGCTTTGGATATCGATGTGGTTTTTTAGGTTTGTTACACATGGAGATAATTCAAGAAAGATTGGAGCGTGAATTTAATCTTTCGATTGTAACAACAAGCCCTAATGTAAAATATTTAGCAAATCTTAAAGATAAAACACAAGTTGAAGTTCATAGACCTGCGTTATTGCCTGCACCTAAAATTCTAGAGTCTATTCTAGAACCAATAGTTATGGCAGAAATACTAACTCCATCAGAATATATTGGCAATGTAATGAAAATTTGTCAAGACAGAAGAGGGAAGTATAAATCAACATCTTATTTGTCAAACTCTAAAGTGCAATTGATATATGAGCTACCATTAGGAGAGATTATATTTGATTTTTATGATTCTATTAAATCAGTTTCCAAAGGTTATGCTTCTTTTGACTATACGTTCAAAGAATACAGAGAAAGTAAATTGGATAAACTAGATATACTTATTAATAAAGAACCTGTAGATGCATTATCAATGATTTGTTCAAAAAAAGATTCTTATCATCGCGGTTTAGCCTTATGTAAAAAATTAAAAGAACTTATTCCAAGACAGCAAATTCAAATTCCAATTCAAGCATCTATCGGAACTCGAGTGATTGCAAGAACAAATATTCCTGCATTCAGAAAAAATGTCACTGAAAAATTATATGGCGGTGATGTTACAAGAAAAAGAAAACTTCTTGAAAAACAAAAGAAAGGGAAGAAAAGAATGAGAATGATTGGTAAAGTTGAAGTTCCTCAAGAGGCTTTGTTAGCTGTTTTGAAGATATAAGATGATCAAAGACTATCTAGAAAAATCAAGATCTCCTTGGTATAGTTTTATTTTCGCATTTCCTGCATTAGTTATATACGAATTGGGTCTTTTCTGGATGAGAAATGTTGAATTTACATATATTCAAAATGGCGCTGACGTTTTAATAGAGCAGATAATTTACAATTCTAGTTTTGAAGTATTGCATGTTAGCTCAACAATTTTTTTTATAGCACTAATTTTTGTTTTAGTATATCAAAAGAAAAAATTTAAATCACTTCAGGTTAACATGAAGTATTTGAATCTTATGATTATCGAATCATTAACTTATGCTTCTGTATTATTCTTTATTATGGGAAATATTTATTTAATGGATGTATCCTCCAATGATTTGTTATGTAATATTATTTTATCTTTTGGTGCTGGTATTTATGAAGAACTTATATTTAGAGTATTGCTTATTTATATTTTCATACAATTAATGAAATTTTTGTTTCGATTAGGAAACTTTTCTTCACAATTATATGCTATTTTCTTCTCAGCAATCTTGTTTTCTCTTTTTCATTTTATTGGAATAGAATCTTTTAATAATGAAGCATTTGCTGTTAGGTTTATTGCTGGTATTTTCCTTGCAATATTATATGTTCAGAGGGGTTTTGGTATCACAGCAATAACTCATTCAATTTATGATATCTTTGTTATTTTTCTATTAACTTAAAAGATGAAAAAAAGATTTATTTTTACTTTATTTTTTAGCTACATATTTTCTCAATCTGCAATTGATACGTTGTCAGTTACAATCTATCCAGAGTACTATTATCAAGGTGTAATGGTAGAGTATAGATTTGATAAATATAGTAATGAAAAACATACATTTAACTTATCAACTGAAGTTGATTCCGTTCTATATTTAGTATCTAAAGGAGATGAATTTTTTGAGGAAGTAATTAAGATTGATAATCAGTCAATTTCTTCCATTCAAAAGGCAGGTGAACATAAAATATATCTATTTTTAGATAAATATAGTCAAGTTCCTGGCTTAAGAGATTTCTCTTATCAGTTTAACACATTAAGCGATATCAAAACATTGATTATGGCATTCCAATTGCCTTTTGCATCTGAAGATTTTATTCCTAATGCCAATAATATTGCTTTAGAAGAGGTTGGTGACCAAAATGGACTAACTTTTTTGCAAGGAATACTAAATGATTATAAATCAGATGAATTGATTGATATTTCTTTGAGTTATTTTAATCCACATGGTTTGACTTCTATACAATATTCTGCAAATATAAGCGTGGATAATACTCCTCAAAATATTTCACCTCCTACGTCAAGAGATAAATTTGTTACTTATCCTTTTTTAACATGGGAACCAATGCTAATTTTTTTAATATTAACCTTAATATTGGTATTTTTATATGGGAATTCTCAAAGAAAGAACAATGGTTAGAATATTATTACTTATTTGCTTAATTCTTTTGTCTAGCTGTGAAACAAAAAGAGACTCAGTTGGAGGGAGCGATGATTTGATAGTATTGGCAGCAAAGGAAGATAGAGATAAGGTAAAAAGTCTTCTATCTACTGTTTTTAATGATACTTTATTAACTCCAGAGCCAGAGCCTTTCTATAATGTTAAGTTTTCTGATCCGTCTAATTATAATGCTTTAAAAACTCAAACAAATCTAATTATTGCTTCTATTGGCGATTTTGATCTTAATCCTGCTACAAAATTGGCAAAAAATCTACTTGGAGAAACACAATTTAACCAAACACTGGAAGGTCCCCCTGTTATTTTATCTAGAGATCAATTTGCTAAAAATCAGTTATTCATGATTATAAGCGGTTCTGATTCATCAATGATTAAAGATTATTTAATAGAAAACGGTGAATGGATAAAGCAACAGTACAATGAAAACTTTGACAAAAAACAATCTAAATATTTGATAGATGCACAACATCAAGAAGAAAAAGAACTTCTTTTGTTAAGGAAGCATGGTTGGAATATTAATTTACCTTGGGGATGGGAAATTATCAAAAATGAATCTAGTTTTGTTTGGATTGGACAAGAGATGCCATTCAGATGGCTGTCAGTTTATTGGCGAGATGGAAATTATTTTTCAAAAGAGGAAGCCACAAAACTAGCAAATAGTTTCCCAGAAGACTATTTCAAATCTATTCAATATAATGAAAATTTTATTTCAGTTGATTGGGTTGATTATAGAGATGATGCTGCCTATAAAATATCAGGATTATGGGAATCTATTGAAGGAGCAAAAGGAGGACCATTTGAAGGATACTTGTTTTATGATTATGATTCGGATAGAACATTCTATATTAATTATCTAGTATTCAATCCAGATGGAAGAAAAGCATTTTACATAAGACAAATGAATCTTATTGCTAGAACTCTTAAGGTACAGTAATGAAAAAGTTAATTATTCTGCCCACATACAACGAAGCAAAGAATATTTCCAAAACGATTGATATTCTTCTATCTTTAGATATTGAACTTGATATACTTATTGTAGATGATAATTCTCCTGATGGAACAGCAGATTTAGTAAAAAATAATTATCAAGATTCTGTAATTGTCAAAGTGAGACCTAAAAAAGATGGATTAGGATCTGCCTATGTATTTGCTTTTGGTTGGGCGCTCGAAAATGGCTATGATTCTATTATACAAATGGATGCAGATTTATCTCATGACCCTCAAGAGATTCCTGCTATGTTTGAATTGCTTTCAGATAATGATTTGGTAGTAGGAAGTAGATATTATGGTGGATTAAGAGTTATAAATTGGCCAGTAAGGCGTTTGTATATCAGCTATTTCGCAAATCTTTATGCTAGGCTTATTACTGGAGTACCTATTAAAGATTTGACTGCTGGATTTAAAGCGTGGAGAGCAGATACATTAAGAAAAATTAATTTTAATGAATGTTCTTCACAAGGTTACTGTTTCCAAATTGAGACAGCATTTCGCGCATATCAAAAAAATTGTAAAATTATAGAACATCCAATAACTTTTACAGATCGTACTGTTGGAGAATCTAAAATGGATAAATCTGTTGTCATTGAAGCCATTTTAAAGGTATGGTTATTTGGTTTTTGGAGATTATTTAGGTTAAAAAGATAAAATGAAAAAATATTATTTAGACTTTGAAAAATCGCTTAAAGATTTTGATGATGAAATTCAAAATTTAATTTCTATTGACTCTGAATCAGAAAAATTAGATCAATTAAGGAATATGAGATCAGAAAAAGAAAAAGAAATTTTTTCTAATCTCAATCCTTGGCAAGTAGTTCAGTTAGCAAGGCACCCTAACCGTCCTTACACTATGGATTATATTTCAAGTTGGTGCGATGATTTTATTGAATTGCATGGTGACAAAGCATTTTCTGATGATAAAGCGGTTGTAGCTGGAATTGGAACTATAGACAATCATCGTGTAGCAATTATTGGTCAGCAGAAAGGTAGAAATACAAAAGA
>DEAO01000004.1:0-1315 GCA_002348725.1 Fidelibacterota bacterium UBA2980
GGTCAAAGGTATCACCCAAATCAATCACATTTATAATATCATGTTTTAACAAATACGGAAAAAATTGTTTCGTATAAAACTTCTCAATATATTCAGAGAAATATTGTGAGTCTTGTTTTCCACCAAAATGTTGATCAGTTATTAGTGCTACTTTCATATTTAAATTCCTTTGTCCATTTAAAATTACATTTAGAACATTCGTATATTTGTAATATTTTATTTTTTTCTTTTACTATATCAAACCCACAATTTCTATGTTTATAATTTATATCAAATTGTCTACACCTTGCACATTCTTCAAAGAACAACACGGAGTAATTGGTCATGTATTGAACATTTCCTTAATAAGATTAATAACAATGAATCTTAAATTTTTAAACTCTTTTAGCCGGCGCAGCGTATATGGAAGCCATTGCTTTCCAAATGGAGTATATATTGTAACATTATATCCAGCAGATAACAAGGAAGAAGCTATATCCCTTCTGATTCCATACAATAACTCAAATTGGAAGTCCTGAGGCTGAACTTTTAGTATGGGTAACTCTTTTCTAATAGTTTTGATAATACCTGCGTCATGTGTTCCTATAGCATGTCTGCAAGTATGCTTATAATGAAAATATGTCTTGCCTTTATTAGAAAGCAATTCCCGGGCTAACCTGATATAAGTATCAACCTTGTATTGATTGCGTTGATATGCTAATGTTATATTTTCTTTATAGGCACCTTTCACTAATCTAACCGAAACACCCTTCTCCATCAATTCTGGTAAATCAAGTGCTGTTCTATAAAGATTCGATTGAAGAGCTATACCAACATTTTTTACTCTCAAACATAAATCAATCGTGTCTTGTGTTACAGAACTATCTTCCATATCTAAACGAATGGTTACTTCATATCGTTCTGCCTGATATGCAATTTTGGATAATAGTTCAAAACATTTTTCTTTGTCGAGTTTTAATCCGAGTTGTGTTGGTTTAACAGATATATCAATCGGGGAATTTTTATAATATTTGATTATATCTAAATATTGTTCTGCAGCTTTTTCACAATCATCAAGAGTTGTACTCAATTCACCAAGATAATCAATCGTTACTCCATAACCTTGATCCATTAAATTACTAATAACGGGTTTTGCTGAATCGAAATCATGTCCAGCAATAAATCGTTTAGCTAATGGATATAGAAACTTCATTTCATAAAGTATTCAAGCTTAGACTTTTTTTTTGGTTTTGTGGGTTGTGGATTTGTAGCATATTTCTCATGTGAAGTTAAATAATCTTTATACTGTTTTACCAATGGCTTATTATGTTTATCT
>DEAO01000004.1:1463-2261 GCA_002348725.1 Fidelibacterota bacterium UBA2980
GAAATTATGAGCATATAATAAACAGTTCTCAATACCATCAGAAACTAAATCATCTCTAAATGTATAATTAATGAAGTTAGGACGCCAGGCTAGATTTTCTGATATTTTCAAAAAACATTCACCAATATATTCTGATACAGGAGGGTCAGGATCTTCAACTTCTCTTGCATCATTCACTCTTTGTTTCCATTTTTTCATTTCCAGAAAAAATTTCTCATTATCCACATAGTGCTTTTTCTTGTCTGTCATTTCCCTGTACTCCCAAATCCACCATCACCTCGTTCTGTATTAGTTAGTTCGGTTATTTCTTCAAGTTCTGCTGTAACTACTGGAGCCATAACCAACTGTGCTATTCTCTCACCCTTTTTAAGTTCATATGTGCGGTGGTCGTGATTCTTCAATATAACTTTTACTTCACCACGATAACCAGAATCAATCGTCCCGGGACTATTCATAACTGTAAGACCCCACTTATAGGCCAGTCCCGACCTTGATCGAACTTGTACTTCATATCCTTCAGGTATCTCTAAATATATTCCTGTTGATATAAGCTTCCAGTTAAAAGGTGGTATTCTCATCTTTTCATTACTACATATATCCATACCAGCATCACCAGACTTTGCATATTTTGGTAATGGATTTTCACTTTTATTAATCACATTAACTTTCATTTTATATTCCTTTTAGTATGGGCAAGAAGAACTAACAAAATATATTGTTTCATGTTTTGGTAGTTTCTTTTTTTTAAATAAATTTATACAACCACATACACTACAAGTAAAATCTTCATAATATATT
>DEAO01000004.1:2640-6504 GCA_002348725.1 Fidelibacterota bacterium UBA2980
TTCTTCTTCATAGTCCTCTTCCTCTATAATTTTTTTATTTTTATTTTTAAATGCTATCATCTTTTTTTTCTCAAATCTATCTTTCACAAACTTTTTCCTACTTTTGCTCATTTTCACATCCTTATAATGGTATTAGGTTATAATTGTAGTCAAACTTTTCTTTCAAATAAATGTTCAACCGTTCTTTCCAATGTTTCAATCCGTAATTCTCACGCTTCTTCCAATGTAAATCATCTATAATATCATATAATACTGCTCGATTGTTCTTATCATCCAATCTTAAAACTCTACCAATAGATTGAAGATTTCTAACTTTTGCTTTGTACGGGTGTGCAAAGATTAAATATTGTAGATTCTTTATATTTACACCCGTTGACAACACACCAGAACTTGCAACAATAATTGCGTTCTTTTCTTCCTCTGTTGCTTTCCTAATTGCTTCTCTTTGTTCAACATCTGTCTCACCAGCTATAAAAAAGATTTGTCTTTTGGATTTTTTATCCAACAACATTTTTTCTAAAACTTTTCCGTGCTTCTCTACATAATTAAAAAGTATTAATGTATTACCTTTTTGTTCCAAAGCCAAATTACAAATAAAATTATTTCTTTTCTTATGTAATACAATAAAGTCTATTTCTTCTTTATATGTAGCCTTCTTCATAATCTGTCGTTCTACTTCAGGATACTCTAATTGCAAACATTGTATATTTAGTTTGGAAATATGTTTATCATCCATCAACTCTTTAGAAGTAACGGCCTGATAAGTTTTACCAAACAATCCTTCCAACATCAATTTATTACACTTACTATCTTTAAGTGTACCAGTAGTGCCAAATCTATATCTACATAAAGTAGCTTTCTCTACAATTCCTTTCAATGAATTTGCTGTTGCCAAGTGTGCTTCATCACCCACGATTAAAGAAAACTGCTCAAAATATTTCTTTGATAATCTATATAAACTCTGCCAAGTGCTTATGTATATCTGGTTGTCTGAAAACTTGTCCTTACCAGAATATATCTTATGACAATATTTATCTACATCCCATTTATCATGGGAACTATAGTCAGCAAAATCACCATACATTTGTGTAACAAGATTGGTTGTAGGGACAACTATCAACATCTTATCACCATCAAGAAATCTCTGATACCATCTTATTAAAGAATAGATAACCAGACTCTTTCCAGATGAAGTCGGTGATAATAATAATGTTCTATCCGTCTTGACACATTCCATAAACGAAGCTATCTGATAATCTCTCGGTGTAATCTTTTTGCCTTTACAATGCAAATTAAGAGAATCAAAGAACTCTTTAATCTTTTCTATATCACCTTCTTTTAAATGTCTGGCCTCTACAATGTCGGTCTGTAATTGATACGAATGTTTCTCAGCCCATTCTTTCAGATACGGAAGCAGTCCATAATACATTTGTCCAGTTTGTATGTTAAACAATCTTATCTTTCCATCCCACATCTTTGCTTTAACTTTTGGATGGAATTGTGCATTAGGTACTGTAAATGAAAAGTATTCATTTAACTCATATGCAATATGCCGCTCACAAGATAATTGCAAAAAGGTTTCGTTGAGTTTTCCAACAACAATCACGTTAAATCCCCACTCAAAAATTTCTTCCACTTAATCGTATTACTAATATTAAATGAAGCATTCTGTATAATTTTAGCTGTTTCTTCAATCAACTTAATTTTTTCTTCTTGTTCATCTATTTTATCTTTAATATCCATAATCTGTGTATCGGCATCTAAAAACATATCCATATCAGTTTTCAGAACCTTTAAATCAAATGGCTTGTCCTCATACTCATTTTCATTTGCTTTACCAGAATAATATAACCAACGCGATAACTTAATACTTTTATATTGTCTCTCAAGAAATCTTAAAGTATTTTTTTCTTCGTGCCTTAATTGGTGATACTTGTTAGCTAGTTCTGGGATGGAAATGCTATAACCATCCAAATCCGTGCTATCAATCTTCGTATCTTTTTGACACATTTCTTTTAAATCATTTAATTTCATATACTAATTATAACAAATTTAAAGGGTTTATACAAGGAAGATGTTAGACTAGTTTATTCACATCAAAAATGCCTGTATACTTAAAAGTTGCATCTACGACAACGGGTTCTAAATCAGTATTATTTGTATCAAAATTGACTACCCCTAGTGATACAGGAAATACATCTTTAAATACTATACTATAATTTGGGTTGGATTTATTGGTGTGTATAATAATATTACAATCAGATTTAATAGCTTTTCCTGCTTCATTATCATACTGTGCATATCTCTCTGGAAAACCCAATGCAATTAACCAATTATACAGCTCTAGGTAATTTTTTAAATCCTCATCAACAATAAATGTTATATTCAAATCTTCAAACTCTAATACATCACCTTCTATTGGAATATTAGCAAATGGTGTAGATTGAATAGTATTAGCTAATGATATGCCGGGAATATTCACTCGCTGACAAAAATAGTTAATATTCGGCATTCTCAAGAAGTTCGTTTCAAAGGATACTACATTGAGTTGATTAAGATTAATTGGTTGATTTCTAATAGCCATAAAGTTTTTCCTTTTATTCTATGTATAAATAATGTATCATATCTATATTTATAATACTTTACAAGGAACATCTGTGAAATTGAATAAACAAGTTATAGCATGGTTTATCTTTCTCCATCTTGGAGCCCTTCTAGCATTTCTTCCATCTACATTCTCTTGGTCAGCAGTTGGTTTATTCGTATTCATGTATTGGTTAACTGCATCTGTTGGAGTCTGTTTTGGATTTCATAGATATTTAACTCATAGAGGTATGATAATGCCAAAATGGTTAGATTACTTTATAATATTCTGTGGAACACTTGCTTGTCAAAACGGTCCCTTAAAATGGGTAGCTCAACACAGGATGCACCACGACAATTCTGATACATTAAATGACCCACATAATATTCAAGCAGGTTTTTTATGGGCTCATATGGGTTGGATGTTTTATAATAGACACCAGTTTGATAATTCAACCAGATTAAGAAAATTTACGCGAGATATTAATAAAGACAAATTTTATCAATTCTTAGATAAGTATTTTATTCATATCCAAATAGCTCTTGGAATTGTATTTTATTTGATAGGTGGTATCTCTTGGGTTGTATGGGGAATCTTTGTGAGATTGGTATTAGTTTACCATGCTACTTGGTGTGTTAATTCAGTTTGTCATAAATGGGGTTATACTAATTATAGAACTAGTGATTTATCTAAAAATAATTATATAATAGCTATACTAACATTTGGTGAAGGTTGGCATTCTAATCATCATAAAATACCAAGGTCAATTAAACACGGAATAAAGAAACATGAAATAGACTTAACTTATTATTTAATTTATGGCTTATCTAAGTTGGGTCTATTAAGTAATCTTAAGGTATATTCCTAATTCTTATTACTATCTTTCTCCGTCCCTCCGACAAGATTATTATACCACAAAAACAAAAACGGGTCAAGGATAAAGGTGGATTTAGAGCAAAAAAAAATGGGGACCCGAAGGTCCCCATTTTAAAGTAAAACTAGAATTACATTAAGTTTGCAACATTAGTTTTTCTGTAATATACATTAGCACCGTTAGTATTTGCAGTATATGGATTAGCAGCGATTCCATATCTAGTTTTAAAAGCAATTTTCGGTTGGAATGTATTTTCACCCATTGCTCTCACCATTTCTAGTGGAACATACGGACAATAGTACATGCCAGCATCATAAGCAGAAGTTCCCTTATAACCAACAACATACATTTGTCCAACAGATGAAGCATAGTAAGGATCAACATATACTTTCATACCATTCATTGT
>DEAO01000004.1:6888-8610 GCA_002348725.1 Fidelibacterota bacterium UBA2980
AGAGCCATTGCTGAAGCAACATCAGCAGAACAAATCAAAAAATTGCCTCTGCCGCGTCGAGTGTCCGCACCAATTTCGTTACGATCACGTTCAATTTGATACATCAAACCTTTGAACTTCTCAACTGACCATCGGCCATTAGAGTCTGTATCAAGATCGAAAGTACCAGCCGTTGTTACACCGTGACCTGCAGGTGCGCCTGCTTTTGCAGCTAAATAAATAGTACGAACTACTTCACGATTGATTTCAGCAAGGATTTCATTGGAAAGAATGTTTGCTAATTCTGTCTCTGCATCCAAACCATGAACTGCTTTCAAGTCTTGAGATAATTCCGAGGTGTACTCAGCTTTAAGAGCTCGAGTTTTTGCCGTTACGGTAGTTTTCTCAATGGTGAAAGCCATCTCTGCGAAAGCATTAGGAGCAGCATCGCCTTGTGCTTCCATGTTAGCAGTCGTATCTGCTGTACCTGTATCCCAGTTACCTGCATCAGCAAAAGGACTCAAAGAAGATGTAGTCGTATCATGTGTACCAGTACCAGAGAAATCTGTGTCTGCTTCTGCGTGAAGAGCTTCAGTTCCACCTTGTGTACTATATTTAGATTTCATAGCAAAAATGAGTCCTGTAGGACCGGTCATTGGCTGAACACCACATACATCATAAGCAATCAAATGAGGCATTGCGCGTCGAACCAAAGAGATCATAATAGGATCCCATTTAGCAACTCCACCTGTATCACCCATAGCACCAGCAGAGTTAGCAGGAGCTGCTTCTGATAAAAACTTTTCTTGATTCTCCAACAAACGCAATGTTACATCACGCTTATAAGAATCTTTAATTTCAGGAAGGTCAGCATGTTCCATTACTGGTTGCCACTTTTCCTTGATTGTTTCAGATAAATACATAATTGTACTCCTTTAAAATTTATTTACTTAATTAAGTTTGTTCTCAATCATCCCATAAATTAGTTTATTTTTTTGATAAATTAGAAATAGCACTCATAATACTATCCATTTTGGCATCACTTTTTCCATCAGCAACTGGATTATTAGTACCGGCTGTTTTCTTATTATCATCTACTTCTTTTTTATCTGACTTGAAATAGCTGTTCTTAATAATGTTCAGTTTTTCTTTATACTGTTCATCAGTATCGTACTCAACATCCTCAGTTAATTCAGCTAACTTTTCTACATCAGTATCAACCATTCCTTCGGAAATTGTTTTGAAAATATGAGCAGCTTTATATTTATTTAATTCTTTCACGGTTTCCATGTGCTTCTCTGTTTGCTCGTCAAGTTTTTCTTCCAACTCTGCAACTTCAACGACTAGATTTTCAAATACATCTTCCTTCTCATCAGGAACATCAATATAATGCTCTTCAAACAACTTCTTCAAACCAGAAATAAAACTCTCGGTGACTTCGTTGCGAACACCAGTTTCAACTGCAAGTTTATTTTCTGTCATCCATTCTTTTACTGTGTAATTGAGGTAGTTATCTATGTTCTCAGTCATCTCTGTCTGCATAGACTCAATACGCTCATCATTTTCTTTCTTAGATTCTTCACGAATCTGTTTGCGAATACCAGCAATCTTAGATTTAACAGCAGCTTCAAAGATTGTAGCAGCTTTTGTTTTGAATTCCTCAGAAAGCTCTTCACCATCTACGAGAGCAGAAACATCAGCAGAAACATCTACTTCAATATCTTCTTTCTTGGTATCTTCTTT
>DEAO01000004.1:8983-10954 GCA_002348725.1 Fidelibacterota bacterium UBA2980
TTCTTCATCTTCGTATTCTTCTTCGTGCTTTTCTGCTTTAGCAGACTTTTTAACTTCTTCCAAATTTTCTTTATCTGATTCATCTTTTACTTCCTCCTCCAATTTTTCCTCATCTTTAGCTTCGGCAGCTTCCATAATTTCTTTTTCCAATTCTTCGTCACTTTTTCCATTTTCTACGGTTTCATCTTTTGCCATGTTACTTCTCCTTTAAGAATATGTTTTAAGTCCATATATATTTATAATATTAAAGATTTCCAAGAAATTTCTCGAATATTTCAAGTTTTTTAGCATCTAATTCCTTTGAATGAGTAGAATGAACATCTTTTTTGATATAATCTTCCACTTCACCCGTTGCTGTAAACTCTTTTCCTTCCATAATACCATTAACAAACGCTGCTGGAGCAGACGGGTCAGCCACAATATCTACTGTACTTAACACGAAATCCTTCTGTACTTCATTGACACCAGCCTTGTTTGTTTTTACCGTTCCCAATCCTCTTGAACTAACACCAAGTTTAACACCAGATTCTAAAAGATTTTTAACAATCTTACCATTTGGTGTGTCCATAATTTTTGCTTTACCAACAAAATTTTTACCATCTTCAACCAACTCAGTAATAAGATGTGAAACTCGGTCAAGATTGATTGTAGGTCCCATTGGATGTCCAAGTTCACCTAATGCCCTGCCCTCGTTTACAAACTTCTTATTATAATTTTTGACTTCACGTTGAAGAACAGGAAAAGGATAAATTCTACCATTCTGATTCTTAACATCAGATTGCATGAATACACCTTTGATGTACTGTTGCTTCCCTTTACCTTCCACGATATATTCTATCTCATTAGTGTGTTCTGTAATAAGTTTCATTTATTTATCTCCTTTACCTTTTTTTGCCATTCTTTCTGTTTCTGCTGCTTTAACTTTTGGTAAAATTTTCTTAGCTATCTTTTTAATAAGGGCTTTCTTTTTATCTAATTTTTTTTCTAAATTTTCTCTACCAGACTGAGACAAATCAGATTTACTTTTATCTTTTAATATTTTCTTAGTAAGAAGGTCTCTTGCTTTCTTTTGCGCTCTCTTTTTTAATTTCTCAGGATTAGCTTTTTTCTTCATGGCAAGAGCTCGTTTACGAGCAATCATTTTTCCTTTTGCTTTCATTATCCTAGACTTCTTATTACGTTGTGCTATGGATAATGCTTCATCTTGAGTTTCTATGTTATCCATCTGTTGTTCCTTCTGGTTGTGTTTCGGTAGGTTCTGTTTCTGTTTCTGGTTCAAGTTTAGTATATTTAAATGCACTTTTGAAATCTTGAATAGCACTATGTGTTTTATCTTTCATCAATGACGCAAAATCATCATTAGCTTTATTAAATTTCTTATCTAAAATATTTTTAATAATACTTTTCTTTAAATCACTCATTTTGTATTTCCTTTCATTAGACTTAGATTTTCAATAATAAAATCTTCATTGTTTATTGTACTTCTTAGAGTATCTTCATCAATATTATATTTAATAGATGCCTCTGATATAGCTCTATCAATCTTAGTAATACCATATTGATCAGTTAACATAAACGCATATCGAATTGCATCATGTAAATTATTTAAATTAGATGAAACTGCTTTTCTTTTATAATTTTTAATAAAGCTAGATTTTCTTAATGTCATTAGAAATCTCCCATATCACCTGTATCACCCATATCATCAACGGAGTCTAATTCCGCTTTTTCTTTATCCATCTGTTTTTGTAATGTTTCAATTTCTTCATCTGTTTGTTGAAGAATATTCTTTTTAACCCATTCATTGGAAATATATTTACCAATATATTCTTCAGCCTGTGCAAGAATTTCAAATCGTTCTCTCATTATTTCATTATTTTTCAATTCAGAAAAATGTGCATCTTTTGTCCATACATAATCAAGATTATCTTTAATATCAAACCAATCTTCTTCTTTAATAATACCCTTTAA
>DEAO01000004.1:11272-11635 GCA_002348725.1 Fidelibacterota bacterium UBA2980
AGTAATTGGATTTTCAACAAGTCTGTGAACAAATGTGAAAATCTATGTCTTAGTTTAGCAATATATTTACCAAACTTGACTTCATCTCTGTTAATCTCTGTAGCTCTGCCGAGATTAAATGCAGTTTGTTCTGTTCCTTCTATTCGTGAAATAGGAACATTCAAAGATTGATATAGTTTCTTTCTGAAATACTCTATATCTTCAATCTCACCAAGATTTTGTCCTGATGGTAATGTAGAAATTTCAGTTCCTCTACCACCATCTCTCCGTGGTAGCCAGAAATCTTCTAACATTGACATTTGTTTTTTCTGATCTTCTACTTCACCTGTTGAAGCATTATAAATTACTTTTTGTTTATATTTG
>DEAO01000040.1:0-9872 GCA_002348725.1 Fidelibacterota bacterium UBA2980
AATATTTTCAATTGAACAAATAATAATTACATTGTCGTTCAAGTCTCTAATCACTTCTAATTCATATTCTTTCCATCCAAAAAGGTACTCTTCCACCAATACTTGATTTACTGGACTTTCTTTGATTCCTTGATTAATTGCTATTTTGAATTCTTCTTCATTAAACGCAACAGAACCGCCAGAACCACCTAATGTAAAAGAAGGTCTGATAATTGCAGGAAGAGAAATATTCTCTAAAAGGCTTATTCCGTCTTCAAGAGACTGTACTATATGCCCATAAGGTACATCCAAGCCAATATTGATCATGGCTTCTTTAAATTTTTCTCTACTTTCCGCAGTTTCGATTGCTTGTTTATTTGCGCCAATTAATTCAACATTATATTTTTTTAATATCCCATCATCATAAAGTTCCATCGCAATATTAAGAGCAGTTTGGCCTCCAACTGTAGGAAGTATTGCATGAGGTTTTTCTTTCTTAATAATAGCTTCAACATATTCCTTTGTAATAGGTTCAATGTAAGTTTTATCAGAGAATTGAGGGTCAGTCATAATTGTGGCTGGATTCGAATTAATCAAAATTACCTTATAACCTTCTTCTTTTAGTGCTTTAATTGCTTGGGTGCCAGAATAATCAAATTCACATGCCTGTCCAATAATAATTGGCCCTGCACCAATAACTAATATTTTTTTAATGTCATTTCTTTTTGGCATTTTTATCCATCATTTTAAAAAATTTTTTAAATATATACCTTGAATCATGAGGACCAGGACTAGATTCAGGATGATATTGAACAGAATAGGCTTGTAGGGATTTACATTCTATACCAGCAACAGTATTATCATTAAGATGCATATGTGTAATAATAGTATTTGATGGTAATGATTCTGGATCAACAGCAAATCCATGATTTTGAGATGTGATTTCAATTTTATTATTTTTTAAATTTTTAACTGGTTGATTTATTCCTCGATGGCCAAATTTCATTTTAAATGTATTTGCATTTAAGGCAAGTGCTAAAATTTGATGCCCAAGACAAATACCAAAAATTGGTTTTTCCCCCAGTAATTTTTTTACTGTGTTAATGCCATAATTAATTGCTGCAGGATCACCGGGTCCATTGGATAAAAAAATGCCATCTGGATTATAATCAAGGATTGTTTTTGCTGTTGCTGTTGCTGGGAAAAGACAAACTTCTGCATCATGTTCGAGCATAATATTGTAAATATTAGATTTCATACCATAATCAATTGCTGCGATTCTATATTTATTTTTATTGTTTGGGGAAAGTATTTTTTTTCTATTGATAGACACTTCTTTTGCTAAATCTAACCCTTCCATTGAAGGAATTTTTTTCATCTTTTCTTTTAAGCTTGTTAGCTTAAAATCTTTAGTGGATATAATCCCATTCATTGCACCATTATCTCTTATGTGAAGAGTCAGTGCTCTTGTATCAATATCCTGGATACCAACTACTCCATGTTTTTTAAGAAATTCATTTAATGTTGCAGTTGATCGCCAATTGGATGGAATAATTGATTCACTCTTTATAATAAAGCCAGTTGCATATACTCTGGATGATTCAATATCAGAATCATTTGCCCCATAATTACCAATATGAGGAGAACACATAGCAACCATTTGTTTTGCATAAGATGGGTCTGTTAAAATCTCTTGGTAGCCAGTCATCCCAGTATTAAAACATACTTCTCCTGATGTTTCTCCAGCAGAACCAAGACTGTTTCCTTCAAAAAAAAGGCCGTCCTCAAGATAAAGGATGGCCTTTTTATGTTTTTGCATGCCTGATTTTATATCATATAATTGAAAATTAAAACCTTATTTTTTTCCCGCTCTCCATTGTCTTCACAGCAAGAGTAGTTAATAACAAAGAAAATAAAACAATAAATACCATTGAACTTACAAATGGAGCATCCGAGACTCCTAAAGTGGCATATCGTAAGGAATTGATAGTATAAAATACAGGATTAATTTTACTAACTGCTAATCCCCATTCTGGTAACATTTGAACAGAATAAAAAATTCCTCCTAAAAAACTTAATGGTGTAAGAACAAAATTTTGAATAAGCGCTAATTGATCCCATGAATCAGACATTTGCCCAATAAATAATCCAAGACTAGAAAAAGACCAGGATACAATAAAAATAATAAATATGGTAGAAATTGGATCTTGGATTTTCATTCCAGCCATCATACAAATAAATAAGATAAGGATACCATTAACAAAACCTCGAATAGTGCCTCCAATAATAAATGATAATGATAATTCTAGGCTAGAGAGAGGAGTAATAAGCAGCTCAGGAAGTGTTTGTAATAATTTCATTTGTAACATTGACGATGCAGTATTAGCAACAGCATTTGTTATAACATTCATCATCAATAATCCTGGAAGAATATACATCTTGTAAGATACTCCATCGATTTCACTAATTCGATCTTCAAGAGCAACTCCAAAAACAAAAATATAAAGTAGAGTAGTTACAATGCCTGGAATAATTGTTTGTTTCCAAACAGTAAAAAAACGTAATATTTCCCTAGAAGAAAGTGTATAAAATCCAATCCAATTTTTAATCATTTAACTCTCTCCCAGTTAACTCTAAGAAGACATCTTCTAATTTTGACTTATTGGTTAATTCTTTCAAGTTTGATACAGTGTCCTCAGCAACAAGTTTGCCACTATTAATAATCCCAACTCTTTCACACAATAATTCTGCTTCATCAATATAGTGTGTTGTTAATAAAATTGTTTTCCCTTCTTTGTGTAGTTCTTGTAAAAAATTCCAAAGATCATGTCTTAATGCTACATCTACGCCAGCAGTAGGTTCATCAAGAATTAAAATATCTGGATCATGTGCTAAAGCTCTCGCAATCTGTAAACGTCTTTTCATTCCTCCGGATAATTGACGCATTTTTTTATCTTTATGATCATACAAACCAACTTTGTTTAAAATAAAATCAATACGTTCTTTTGCGTCCTTTCTTGTAATGCCATAAAATCCTGCTTGGAAATACAGGAGCTGTTCAACAGGGAAAAACCAATCATTGCTGATTTCTTGTGGAGAAATCCCAATTTTAGATCTTGTATAACGAAAATCAGATACTATATCTCTATCAAAAACTTTAATATTCCCTTCAGTAGGTTTTACTAGGCTTGTAATTGCATTAATGGTAGTAGATTTTCCTGCACCATTTGGCCCAAGAAGGCCATAAAATTCACCTTTTCTTATTGATAAATCAATTCCTTGGACCGCATAAACGATTTCATCATATTTTTTATGGAGATTGTTAATATAAATTGCTATTTCATTCATTTTTTGCTTCAATTTGATATATCTTACCAGAAAATTCAATGATATAGAGCTCATTATTAATATCTTGGCTAAATGATGAAATCATATATTTCTTAGACCCAAGTAAAGGCTCTGTAAGGTCTTGTACTTTACTAGTTGATGGATTGAAAGCCCAAATTTTACCAGTGCAAAAATCCGAAAAGAGGTACAAGCCATATAAGCTTTCAATTTTATTTCCTCTATAAATATATCCTCCTGTAACTGAGCAACCAGATACATTGCTTTGTTTTATACCCATTAAACTTAATGCATATGTTGCATCACTTGGATATTCAAAGATTGGATTTATAAATCCTTCTTTATTGCACCCAGGTTCAGGATAACAATGATTGCCTTCCATTGTATTCCATCCAAAGTTTGCTCCACTTTCTCCAAATTTTAAATAATTAATTTCTTCCCAAAGATATTGTCCTACATCTCCCATATAGATATCTCCATTTTGACTATCAAAAGAAAATCTCCATGCATTCCGTAAACCATACGCCCATATTTCACTTTTGATATCATCATTATTAATAAAAGGATTGTCAGGGGGAATTGAGTACGTTCCATTAGCATTTGGATTAATACGTAAAATTGATCCAAAAAAATTATTCAAATTCTGTGCATGCCCATAGGGGTCTCCAGAAGATCCTCCATCACCAAATGATACATATAAATAGTTATCTATTGGATGAAATTCCAAATGGCCTCCATTATGGTTATTAAAAGGCTGTTCAAAGTGTAATAATTTCTTTTCAGATTCTATATCTACTATTCCTTGTTTTTTTAAAAATTGAAAACGTGATATTACTGAGTAATTCTCAGTATCAATATATGAAACATAAAAGAAACCATTAGATTGAAAATCTGGATCAAATGCCATACCCAACAATCCACGTTCATCAGGTGTAATACCAATATTAATTTTTTTACTTAAATCAAGAAATAATGTTTTCTTATCAGGTATTTCAATTAAATAGATTTTACCTGTTTGTTCCACAGCATACATTTTATTTGTTTGAGGCTCAAAAGCAACAAAAACAGGACGATTTAAACCATTAATAATTGTTGTAGTTTGGATATCATCAATTCCTTGAGCTATCGCAATAGATAATAGAAAAGATAAACAGTATTTAAGATTATTTTTCATCTAATAAAGCTTCCAATTCATTTTCATTTATAATTTTTATATTATTTTTTCTTGCCTTTTCTAATTTAGATCCAGCATTTTCTCCCACAATAAGAAAATTTGTTTTTGATGAAATGCTATTGGTTACTTTTGCCCCTTTTTGTTCTAGTAATTCTTTTATTTGTAAACGTGAATAATCTCTAAAACTCCCAGTAATAACAAAAACATCACCAGAAAATTTAGATGAAATATTAAAAATAGTTTTATTTATTTTCACCCCTTTTCCAATACAATTTTTTACAACTATCATCCTATGCTTTTCTTTAAAAAATTTAGTAATTGATTCTGCCACAACAGTTCCAATCCCATCAATATTTTCTAGTTCTTCAAAAGACATATTTGATAAATTTTCTATTGAAGATTGACAATAAAAGTCTAATATTTTTGATACATGTTGTCCTACATGTGGGATTCCAAGAGCAAAAATAAACCTTGGGAATGAGGTGTTCTTAGAATTTTCAATAGAATCAATCAAGTTTGTTGCTGATTTTTCTTGGAATCTTTCTAATGATACTAAATCAGAGTAATTAATGGTAAATAAATCATCAATATTTTTGATTAACCCTTCATCCATTAATTGATCAACAATTTGAGGTCCAAGACCATCAATATTCATGGCATTCTTTGAACAAAAATGTTCTAATGAGCTCTTAATTTTTGCTTCACAAGCAATGTTAGTGCATTTATAAGCAACTTGATCTTTTGTTTTTTCAATAACAGAATGGCAAGAAGGGCATTGAAAATCAGAGATAGAAAATTTTTTGGTATTATTTGGTCGTTTTTCTTTAATAACATTTGATACTTTAGGGATAACATCTCCAGATCTTTCAATCATAATAAAATCATTAATGCGAATATCTTTTTTATCAATTTCATCTTGGTTATGCAGTGTAGCACTTGTAATGACTGCACCTGATATTTCCACAGGAGCAACTTTTGCTACAGGAGTGATGACTCCTGTGCGACCTACTTGCAAAATAATGTCTAATATCTGGGTTTCTTCTTTTTTTGATTTAAACTTTGCCGCAATGGCCCATCTTGGAGATCTAGAACGATCGCCAATACTATTTCTAAATCTATAATCGTCAACTTTAATGACAGAACCATCGATCTCATATGGTATAGAATCTCTTTTCTCTTCTAAGGTTCTATGATATTCGATCATTTCTTGTGCTCCTTGAACCTTTTTTGAAAGCGGATTCACTGGTAAACCAATATCTTTAATATATTTCAATAGTGCCCAATGATTGTCAAAGCTCAAATTGGTTGCGTCTCCTACTTCATAACAAAAAATAGATAAATTACGTTTTGATGTAACTTTTGGATCTAATTGCCTCACGCTACCAGCAGCTGCATTTCTTGCATTCGCAAATAATTTTTCTTCATTTTTCTTTCTTATAGAATTCAAAGATAAAAATTCATTTTTTGACATAAAAATTTCGCCTCTTATTTCAAGAAATGGGGGAATAGTTTTTAAATTTCTTAATTCTAATGGGATAGCATTAATTGTTTTAATATTGTGTGTAATATCTTCTCCTATATAACCATCCCCCCTAGTAAGAGCACGATCTAATTGTCCATCTTTATAAACAAGTGAAACGCCTAAACCATCAATTTTTGGCTCTGCTACATAAAAAATTTCTTCTTTATTTAGCCACTTATTTACTCTCTTATTAAAATCAAAAATTTCTTCATTATTAATTGCATTTGATAAAGATAACATCGGGATAGTGTGTTCAATGCTTTCTAAATCACTATTAACTGGATGCCCAACTCTTTGTGTTGGAGAAAATGGATCAACAAATTGCGGATTTTCTTTTTCTAATTTTTCAAGCTGTCTAAATAAAGAGTCATATTCTTGATCGCTTAACACAGGGTTATCCAAAACATAATAAGCATAGTTATGCTCATTGATAGAGTGTCTTAATAAATTAATTTTTGCTTTAATACCTTCTGTCATGATATAATCTTCTTTACTGCTTGCAACCTATATAAAGGCAATGCTAATACAAGAAATATAGAGAGTAAAATTCTCCATTTTTTTATTATAATTGATTTTCCATACATTTCAAAGTTATCTGTGGCAATCTCGTTAAAATCTATCTCCCAAGATAATATACCTTCTTCATTATCTCCATTATGGTGCTGCATTTTTCCTGGTAATTCTATATTAAAAAGAAAATAATCATTCATTAAAGCTGTATTTTTTTCAAATTCACTTTCATGAAAATCAATAATTGGCTGGATATGAAGAAAAAAATCTTTTGGTAATTTATTAATCATTGGATTGAGAGCATCTTTTATAATTAAAGACGAATTGATATCAATTTTATCTATTAAAGAATCTTTTTCAACATAGTCAAAATAAGTTGCTATTTGGTTATTAATTTTTTCAAAGAAAATATCATTAGTAAATGAATCTTGATAATCAAGAAGAGCGGTTTTAATGATATATTTTTTTGCTGGAAGAATCCAAGAAATTTTATCTCCTTCTACATCTAAAAAATTAACTATGGATGGATATTTTTTATCTATCTCTAAATCATAAACTATTGAAGAAAAATAATATTCATCCCAAAAAAAATATTCATTTTTTTCAATATTAATAAAGTAATTAAGTGATTCTTCATCAACAAAAACGGTTTTCCCTTTGACTGGTTTTACATTAATTGTTTTTTTAACAATATCATTATTAGAATTTTTATCTAATGTTGTAATCCACTTTGCAGTATCTTCTGGATGAAGAAAATCATTGTTTTCTATATCGATTATATTCCCAGTAGATTCATATATAATTGAATAATTACCATCAGGTAATACAGAAATTTGTATCATATTCCAAGTACATGAGTTTAATATGATAGATAAAATAATTAAAAATTTCTTCTTCATTGTAAAGGTATGTTGTTATGAAATAACAGTAAAATCTTTTGGAGTCTTATTAAGAATCTGGCACCCATTGTCTTCAACAACAATGTCATCTTCAATGCGAACTCCGCCAACATCTTCAATGTAGATTCCTGGTTCAACAGTCATGACATGATTGGATTGCAAAATATCCGTGCTGATTTTACTAAATCGAGGATTTTCATGAATTTCTAAACCAAGAGAATGCCCAAGTCCATGATCAAAATATTTTCCATAACCAGCGTTTGTGATATGGTCGCGTGCAATAGAGTCAATTTCTTTACAACTTATGTTGCTCTTAATGCTATCAATACTCTTTAGTTGAGCTTCTAAAACAATATCATATATTTCTTTTTGTTTTTCGGAATAACCCTTTGTTGCAACAGTGCGAGTCATATCTGCATGATATCCAGCATATTTTGCACCTGAATCAATGACCACTAATTCTCCAGGGCCAATTTTTTTATCTGTTGGGCGCTGGTGGGGCATTGCAGAGTGTATACCACTACCAACTATTGGAGAAAAAGCATCTGCATCTGCATCACCATATTTTCTATAAAGAAAAGAAAGCTGGTTAGCAATTTCTTTTTCTTGAACGCCAATTTGAATCATTGGAAATACTTCTGAAAATGCTTGATCTGTTATTTCTACAGCTGTTTTGATAGCATCAATCTCTTTTTCATCTTTAATCATTGCTAAAGATTCAATACATCCAGAAATCCCGTACCAAGACACATGAGACAATATATCTTTTAGTTGAGAATAGGTTTGATGTGAAACATTATTAGAATCAAATCCAATCTTTGAATTAGATGATAATAAATCTTCTTTCTTTATTACATGAAAATGAGGATCGCTACTAATGCTTGTATTTGCGCCTTTAACTTCATTTTTTGATTGAAACGTATATCGACCATCCGTAATAAACTCACACTTATCCTGCGTAATAAGTAGCGAACCTGCCGATCCAGTAAATCCACAAAGATATCTTATATGAGTAAGATTAGTGACAAGCATTCCATCTAAACCCTCTTTAGAAAAAAGTGCTCTTAGATTATTTTGACGCTTTGTAAAATACTGTTCGCTCATTTTTTATCCTTTTTTTGAATGGTAATTAAAATTTCTTGAGCTTGCTTAATTTGTATTTTGTTTTTTGATGTATTAACAATTGCATTCAAACTTTTTTTAGCTTGTAAGGTTTTTCCTTGTTGTATTAAAAGCTTAATATATGGAATAGTCATTATTGCATTTTTTTCTGTTTTGTTTGAAGATTTTTTACGAATTGTTTTTGTAGTTTTTGGTGCTTTAATCGATAAAGATGGGTTTAATCTCCTTAATGCATCATAAAATATTTTTTTTGAAGATAAATTTTCTTGTTCTGCAATTTGAAAAAGCAATAAGTATGCTGCATAATAATTATTATCATGATCGACGACAGATAATAGATGTTTTTTTGCAGATGAAAAATTGCCTTTTTCAAATGCTTTTTCGCCTTTAAGGTATACATTATGAATATTATTAATCATCGTCTGTTTTTTGCTACCCAATCTTCAATATACTTTAATGATTCTTTAACAGGGGTTCCAGGTCCAAAAAGTTTTCCAACTCCTATATTTGATAACTCTTGAGAATCAGATTCTGGAATAATCCCTCCCCCGGTGACTAAAACATTTTCCAAATTATTTTCTTTCATTAATTCTATTACTTTAGTAAAAATAGTCATGTGTGCACCAGAAAGTATTGATAATGCAATAACATCAACTCCTTCTTGTATCGCAACTTGGACAATGCTATTTGGTGTTTGTCTTAAACCAAGGTAAATCACATCCATTCCCGCATCGCGATATGCTGCGGCTAACACTTTAATGCCGCGATCATGACCATCTAATCCTGGTTTTGCCATTAATATTCTAATTGGTGGTTTTAATGCCATAATACTAACAATTTAACTAACCCAAACGTTAGACTCTCCTATTAAATCTTTTAACATTGTAATAAAATGATTATTTATAGATACGCTTACTTTTTTTGATACAATTCGTCTCATTGATCCATCATCATTAATCATATGTACTATAAATGGAGCTTCACCAGCATTTTTTGTTGCAAGAGTATGGATTTCATTAAGCTTTTCTTTAGATACACTGGCATCAATCTTAATGTTCATTTCTTGTATTTTTAAAACCTCTTTTGCATGATTAATCGGAACCACTTCATCAACTTTAATTTTTAAATCTGCAAATTGATTTTGTACGCTAGAACTACCTACAAGAAATACAATATTGCCATCTTGAATGATTTCTTTATATTTGTCAAACGATTCATGAAAGATGATTGCTTCAACCTGACCGCCTAAACAATCTAAATTAAAAAATGCCATTGGTCTGTTTTTTTTATCATAATGAAGTTTAAAACTAGAAATTGCACC
>DEAO01000040.1:10190-11323 GCA_002348725.1 Fidelibacterota bacterium UBA2980
CCTATTTTGATTAAGGTATCTTCCTTTAAATGAGTTTTATCTGTAAAGTCATAATTGCTAATCTCTTCTAGTGTGTCAGCATATTTTAATAAAGGATTACCAGATATATAGAGCCCTAACACTTCTTTTTCTTTACTGAGTTTATCTTGATTACCCCATTCTTCAACATTAGGAAAATCTGGTTCTTTAATTAATTTTTCTTCTTCCCCAAACAAATTCATTTGATCTTTAGATATATTTTTATTGACTTGCTGGCCATATTTAATTGCATCATCAACCATTTCAAATAATTGTGCTCTATTTGTATGAACAGAATCAAAAGCCCCACCAATAATTAAACTTTCTAAGACTTTTTTATTCACTAGACGTTGATCTACCTTTGAAATAAAATCAAAAAAGGAAAGGAAATTTCCTGATTTTTCTCTTGTATTGATAGCATCTTCTAAAGCTTTAATTCCAACATTTTTTATTGCATTTAAACCGTAAGAAATTTCATTATCATTCATTGGAACAAAATTAATTTGAGATTTATTAATATCGGGTGGATGTACTTTAATATCTAATTTTCTACACTCATTAATTAACACAACCACTCTGTCTGTATTATTCATTTCACTTGTTAAGTTTGCAGACATAAAATCAGCAGGATAATGAGCTTTCAACCATGCAGTTTGATAAGATATATAAGAATAAGCAGTCGCATGGCTTTTATTAAAACCGTATTGAGCAAATTTTTCAATTAATTCAAAAATCTGTCTAGCTTTTGATTTTGATATACCATTTTTTACTGCTCCATTAATAAATTTTTCAGATAATTCATCCATTAAAGAACTGATTTTTTTACCAACTGCTTTTCGCATTTCATCCGCTTCAGCTAATGTAAAACCTGCAACGCGTGCAGCAATTTCCATCACTTGCTCTTGATAGACAATAATCCCGTGTGTCTCTTCTAAAACTTCATTAAGTAATGGATGTATAGATTGCACTTCTTCTTTGCCATGAGATCGATCAATGTAATGATTAATATTCTTCATAGGACCAGGTCTATAAAGTGCAGTCATTGCAATTAAGTCTTCAATAGCTTTGGGTTGTAATTTTTTCAGATATTCACGCATGCCTGAAGATTCAAATTG
>DEAO01000040.1:11738-14501 GCA_002348725.1 Fidelibacterota bacterium UBA2980
TTAGAAACCAGTTCAATTGTTTTATCAATAACAGTCAAATTGCGTAATCCAAGAAAGTCCATTTTCAAAAGACCTAATTTTTCTAATTCGTTCATATCATACTGTGTTGTAATATCTCCATTTGTAGATTTGTATAACGGAACAAAATCAGTTAATTTACCAGGCGCTACAACAACGCCAGCAGCATGAATCGAAGCATGTCGATTCATTCCTTCTAAAACTTTTGCATTTTCAATCAAATCTTGATATTGATTTTGAGAAAGCGTACGTAATTCTGAGCTCTGCTTTAATGCTTTATCAAGATTAACTTTCACTCCTTCTGGCACTAATTTTGCAATTTTGTCTACCTCAGAATATGGATATCCCATAACACGACCGACATCACGTATAACACCGCGTGCATTCATTTTCCCAAAAGTAATAATCTGAGTGACAGATTTTTCACCATAAATTTCTTTAATATAATCAATCACTTGATTTCGTCTTTCGATACAAAAATCAATATCAATATCAGGTAAACTAATTCTATCTGGGTTTAAAAATCGTTCGAAAAGCAAATTATGCTTTAAAGGATTAATATCAGTAATTCCAAGACAATAAGATGCCAAACTACCAGCAGCTGATCCTCTACCTGGACCGACAGGGATATTATTTTTCTTAGCATATTGAACAAAATCTGCTGTGATTAGGAAGTAGCTAGCAAAACCCATTTTTTTGATTACTGATAATTCATAATTTAATCTTTCTTCTATTTCGCTACTTTTTTCAGAAAAACGATTTTCAACACCTTTATCACAAAGAATCTTTAAGTATTCATCAATATCCTTAACACTAGCACCGTCAGGAATCTGATACCACGGTAAATGATAATCTTTCATTGGGATTTCAAGATCTATTGAATCAGTAATCGCTCGAGTATTTTCTAATGCTTCTGGAAATTCTTTAAACAATGAAAACATTTCATCTTGAGATTTAAAATAAAATTCTTCACCATAATATTTTAAACGTTTTTTATCGCTTAGTTGTTTTCCAGAACCAATACATATATGAACATCATGGGCACTATGATGTCTTTTCAAAGCATAATGAGCATCATTGGTCGCGACAATTGGCAAATTCATTTCTTTAGCAAGTTTTGTAGCAAGTTTAATATTTTGTATTTCTTCAGGAATGCCGTGATTTTGTAATTCAATATAATATCTATTAGGGAAAATCTTGGAATATTCCTCAGCTATAGCTTTACCGCTTTCATACCCACTGTAGACAAGCGTTTCAGCTAAACTACCTTTCAAACAAGCTGACAAACAAATAATTCCTTCATTATGTTCTTTTAAAATATCAATGTCAACTCGTGGTTTATAATAAAAACCTTCTAGATAACCATGCGTTACAATTTTCATTAAATTTTTATATCCTTCTAAATTTTGTGCAATAAGAACTAAATGATTATAATTGCCTCCTCTTATAGTTTTTTCTTTATCAAAACGGCTTCCTTTTGCGACATAAACTTCACAGCCAATAATTGGCTTTACGCCGCTTGATCGTGCTTGGTTATAGAAAGAGATTGCTCCAAATAAATTACCATGTTCTGTAAGAGCAACTGCATCCATACTAAGGTCGTCCATAGTATTAATAATCGTATTAATAGTCTGTGCTCCATCCAATAAACTATTATCAGAATGATTGTGTAGGTGTATAAATTCGCTCTTCATTTAATATTAAAATATATCTTAATTACTCTATTATTTCCTTCAAAATCTTTAAATATATCGCTAGAAATCTTTTTATTCTTTTTGACTAAACCTATTATAGATTCTGTGATTGGAGAGTTAGGAATTTCAAAATACATTATGCCGTCTTTCTTTAAAAATAAATCAATATTATTGATAAAAAATTTATAAAAAGACAAACCGTCTTTATTATCAGATAATGCTATAAAAGGATCATGATTTTTGACTGACTTATCAAGAGAATCAATTTCATCAACTGATAGATAAGGTGGATTGCTTATGATAATGTCATAGTGATTAAAATTCATATTAAAAAAATCTTTTTCAGCAAATTGCACATTTGAACAATTTAGTTTGTTAGCATTCTTGATTGATGTTTTTATTGCTTTTTTTGATATATCAATCCCAGTAACAAAAAAATTTTTATATAACTTTGCTATACTAATAGATAAACACCCCGTTCCGCTTCCTACCTCTAATACATTCTTTTTTTCTAATATTGGAAAATCATTTCTAACACAATCAATAATTAATTCCGTCTCTGGTCTAGGTATAAAAGTGCCAGGTGGGGTAAAAAACTCATCATTATAAAAAAAACTTTTGCCTAAAATATGTTGTACAGGGGTATTTTTTTTAAGCTTTAAAAAAGCATTTTCTAATAATTGGATTTTTTCATAAGGCACATGATAATTTTTTGTATAAATATCTGATTTATTGATTTCTAAAATATCTTGGATTAACAATTCAGATTTTTTTTTATATTCATCAATATTTAATGATTCAAATTCAAACATTTTTGAAGAAAAATATTCGTTTAATGGTTTATGCTCTCTCATGATTCATTCAGTTTTGAATTGTCCTCTTCAAGCTTGAGTTGTTCAACCATATGATCTAAATCACCCTCTAAAGTATCTTGTAGATTATGAGCAGTATAATTGATGCGGTGATCAGTGATGCGGCCTTGTGGGAAATTATATGTTCTTATTTTAGCTGATCTATCACCTGTAGAGACTAAACTTTTTCGCATTTGATC
>DEAO01000040.1:14906-22820 GCA_002348725.1 Fidelibacterota bacterium UBA2980
GAGCTTTCATCTTGACATGTTACTACAAGACCTGTAGGGATATGTGTAATTCTAATAGCAGATTCTGTTTTATTAACATGTTGCCCGCCAGCACCGCTTGCACGATATGTATCAATTTTTAAATCAGATTCATTAATGTCAATTTCTGCCTGTTCAGCTTCTGGAAGAACAGCTACAGTAGCTGCAGAAGTATGTACTCGACCCCCAGACTCTGTTTTGGGTATTCTTTGAACGCGATGAACTCCACCTTCGTATTTATATATACCATATGAATTTTGTCCTTGAACATTAAAAATAATTGATTTTAATCCACCAACCCCTATTTCATTCATATCCATTACTTTTATTGACATGCCTTTTTTTTCTGCATACTTAGAATACATTCTAAATAAATCTGCAGCAAACAAAGCTGCTTCATCGCCTCCTGTGCCAGCTCTTATTTCAATAATTGCATTTTTGTTATCATTAGGATCATTTGTAATCAGTATTTTTGTTAATTGTTGTTCTAAATCTGTAATTTTTTTCAGTAAAATAGGTTTTTCGCTCTTAATCAATTCTTCCATTTCCTTTTCTGAAGAAATTTCATCTAAATCATCTAGTTCGCTATGCAAAAGAACAAATGTTTTGCTTAATTCATATGATTTTTCGATTGCACTTCTTTTTTTTGCTAAATCAGTCATCTTTCCCTGATTGAGTACATTATCAGGGTGTATCATTTCTTGAGTTATGTTGTCATATTCAACAATAATATCTTTGGCTTTAGATAGGATATCCATAGGTTAAAATCAGTTAATAAAAATATTTAGGAAGCTTTTTTCTTGTACTTACGATTGAATTTTTCAATACGTCCTGCTGTATCAACTAATGTACGTTGACCAGTATAGTACGGGTGTGATTGATCAGATATCTCTATTTTGAATAGAGGGTACTCGTTACCGTCTTCCCATTTAACGGTTTCATCTGTTTTCACAGTTGATTTGGTTAAAAAAGAGTAGTTAATTGAACTATCTTCGAAAACCACTAATCTATATTCTTTAGAATGTATATCTTTTTTCATTTTAGCTCTTCTAAGCTTTTTCTTATTCTTTCAATTCCTTCTTTAATGATTTTTCTACTAGTTGCAAAAGAAAATCTTAAATAACCCTTTGCACCAAAACCATCACCTGCAACTGTTACTACATTTGCAGTGTCGAGAATATAGTCAGAAAGGTCGAAAGTGTCTTGTAAAATTTTACCATTTTTTGTTTCTTTATTTAAGTAATATGAAAAGTCTGGAAACATATAAAATGCCCCTCCTGGCATATCACAATTAACACCGTTTAAACTGTTTAATTGATCAAACATCACCAGTCTTCTTTCTTCAAATTTTTTCTTCATATCTAAAACTGGCTGTTGGTTACCTAAAAGAGCTGCAACAGAAGCTTTTTGGCCTATTGCATTTGGGCATGAAGTAGTTTGCCCTTGAATTTTCGACATAGCCTTAACAATAGATTCATTTCCAATGGCATATCCAATACGCCATCCGGTCATTGCATACGTTTTAGACATACTTCGGATTGTTAATACTTCAGCATTAACATTATTTAATTTATCAATTGCAGTGAATTCGTTATCATAAACTAATTCTTCATAAGTTTCATCTGAAATAACAATCCAATTATTTTTTTTACTTATATCTAATAATTTAATAATTGCGTCGTTAGACCAAACACCACCAGTAGGATTGCTAGGAGAATTAATAATAACTCCTTTAATGTCAGAATCAATTTTATGGTTTAGGTCGTCAAAATCTGGCTCAAATTGTTTTGATGCTAAAGTGTCTACTAAAACAGGAGTAGCCCCAGATAGGGTAACAAACTCAGGAAAAGAAACCCAATAGGGTGAAAATATTACTACTTTGTCTCCTTTATCAAAAAGTGCCTGGCACGCAACAGATAGAGACTGTTTTCCTCCATTGGAAACAATAATTTGGGATATATCATAAGATAAGCCAGTCATGTTCCTAACTTTGTCTTTGATTGCTTCTTTTAACTCTAACATTCCAGACCCGGGAGTATATTTTGTATAACCATCAGCTATCGCTTTTTGGCCAGCTTCAATAATATGTGATGGAGTATTAAAATCAGGTTCACCAACCCCAAAATTAATAACATCAATTCCCTTTGATCTAAGCGCTGCAGCCCTTGCAGTCATTTGTAAGGTAAACGATGGCTTAATTTTATCGACTAGCTTAGATAGCTTGATAGACATTTACTGACTCATTTTATCAAGAAATTCTTGATTTGTCTTTGATCGTCTCATTCGTTCTTGCATAAAGGTCATTGCTTGTTCTGTAGTCATTTCTCCTAACATTTTTCTTAAAATCCACATTCGAGAAAGCTGTTGCTCTGACAATAACAGCTCTTCTTTTCTGGTTCCAGATTTCACAATGTTAAAAGAAGGGTAGATTCTTCGATCACTGAGTTCTCGATCAAGCACTAATTCCATATTGCCTGTCCCTTTAAATTCTTCAAAAATCACCCCATCCATTTTACTACCTGTATCAATTAATGCTGTTGCAATAATAGTTAAGCTTCCACCTTCTTCGGTATTTCTTGCAGCTCCAAAAAATTTCTTAGGATTTCTTAAAGCATTTGAATCAACTCCTCCTGATAGAATTTTACCACTATGTGCAGTAACAGCGTTATGTGCTCTACCTAAACGAGTTATACTATCTAAAAGAATTACAACATCTTTTCCACACTCAACAAGTCTTTGTGCTTTTTTTAATGCCATATTTGATACTTGTACGTGTCGTTCTGGTCCTTCATCAAAAGTTGAGCTAACAACATCAGCATCAACGCTGCGTTTCATATCCGTTACCTCTTCTGGTCGTTCATCAATTAGCAGTATAATTAAAACTGTTTCAGGGTGATTACGTCTAATTGCATTAGCAATTTTAGAGATTAAAATGGTTTTACCAGTTTTTGGTTGCGCAACAATTAATCCTCTTTGTCCTTTCCCGATAGGAGAAATAAGATCCATAATTCTCATAGACATATCACTGGTATTGGAAAGATTAAACTTTTCATTAGGATGTAAAGGCGTATAACGTTCAAACGGCGTTTGCTTCCTTATGTCATCAGGTTTTAAACCATTAACTTCCAATAATTGTAATAAAGCATGGAATCTTTCTTTCGATTTCGGTGCACGAGTTGTGCCTTTAACAAAATGTCCAGTTTTTAATTTAAATCTTTTAATTTGAGATGGACTTACATAAATATCTTCAGGTCCTGGCAAATAATTATCGTTTACACTTCTTAAAAAGCCATATCCGTCTGGTAATATCTCTAATATTCCACCAGCTAGGCCATCATCTGTTTTTTTATCATCTTTTCTTTCATTGGCATCATTATTGTTTTTGCTTTCATTGCTTTTCATAATTTCTGCAATCAATTCATCTTTAGAAAAAGATGTTATTTTTTCAATACCCATGGTTTTTGCAATCTCTCGTAGATCGCTTACTTTTTTTTCTTTTAATTCATCTAATTTCATTGATTCCTCATGTTGTGAAAATATTTTTAGGGGAAATAACCTCGAAAATCCAAATTACACTATATTGTTCCATTGTCAAAGGAAAAATCAAAAAACTTGTATAATTGACTTGCAATATAGTGGCTACCAAAAACTACTTTTGGTCCACTATACTGAATTAATCGAACTTCGTGCAGTGCATCATCAAGGTTATTAATAAATTTAAATTTTTTAAGCTTTGTATTAGATATAATATCTTCTTCTTGTAAAATATCTTTCGAATCAATTGTAGATATAATTAATTTTTCGAAATTGTTATCTAAAAGAGTTAAAAATTTATCAGTTATTTTATCATTTTTTAAAACTAGCAAACCAATTGGTTTTGCATTATATATGTTTGACAAATCTTTTGTGAGCTTACTAACTGCGCTTGCATTGTGAGCAACATCATAAAAAAAATTGTTTTCCATTAATTGCATTCTACCTGGCCATGTCCAATGCTTCAATGCAGATTGTATATCTGATATTTTAATTTCATTAAAATGTTTTTGGCATGTTTCAATTGCTAGGACAGCATTATCCTTTTGATAAGATCCAGCTTGTGGAAGATGAAACTCATTATTGTCATATAAAAAAACAAGGGAGCGTGAATTATGTTTTATAATCTTGGATTTATTCATATCAATTTTTTTTAAATCACAATTTTTATCCTTAGCATGCTGTTCGATTATTCCAATGACTTCTTTATTCGAATTTGCTGTGAGTGCTGGAATTTCTTTTTTAAAAATTCCACACTTTTCAGATGTAATCAACTCAATGGATTCGCCTAAAATATGTGTATGGTCATAATCAATTTCGGTAATAATTGTTTGGATAGGGGAAATTACATTTGTGGAATCCAAACGCCCCCCTAACCCTGTTTCAATAATTGCAATATCGACATTATTTTTGGCAAAATAAGAAAAGGCAAGAGCAGTTGTAGTTTCAAAAAAAGTGATAGAGCTATCTTTAATAATTTTTTTATGCTGGTTTACAAAATTAACAATTTTTTCATCAGAAATTGGGGAGCCATTAATTCTTATTCGCTCGTTAAATCTCACTAGGTGTGGAGAAGTATAAAGACCAACTTTTAAACCATGTTGTTGTAAAATTTTTGCCAAAATAGAAGCGGTGGAACCCTTTCCGTTTGTCCCTGCTAAGTGGATAGTTTTGATTTTCTGATGAGGATTATCACATACGTTCAAAAATGATTCAATATTTTCTAATCCAAGCTTAATGCCTCGATTATGAAGTTTGTATAAAAATTCTAATGTTGGATTAATCATCGAATGATTTCTGATATTTGAGCACAGCATAATAGATTGATGTGGCTAACATATCACGATAACTAGAGCTATTTAATTTTTTTTCTTCATTGGGATTTGAAATAAATCCAAGCTCAATTAAAACATTTGGCATTGATGCGCCCATTAATACATAAAAACCAGCTTGTTTTACGCCTCTATCTTTGCTCTGGACTCTTTTTTTAATTTCATTCTGTACAAGCGATGCAAATTCTTCGCTTTTTGCAGCAAATGCGCTCTGAGCAATGGTTGCTTTTATTAAATCTTCGTTTGTTAATTTTTTACCGGAAAATCCTTCTAGCTCCAAAGCTGCATTTTCTCTAGCAGCTACTCTTACAGCTGCTTCATTTTTATTTGGACCAATTAAAAATGTTTCAAATCCGCTAGCCCTTCTATCTTCAGCAGCATTTGTATGAATACTAATGAATAAATCTCCTTCATTAGCATTTGCAAACTTTGTTCTATCTTGTAATCGAAGAAAAATATCTTCCTCTCTTGTTAAAATAACTTTGGTTTTTGAATTTCTTTCAATCTTTCTTGCTAACCTCTTTGAGACATCAAGAACTATATCTTTTTCTTTAGTCCCTCTATAGCCAACAGCTCCTGGATCTTTCCCGCCGTGGCCTGGATCAATAATAATTGTATCAAATTTCCATTTTTTCTTTTCTTGATATAAGTCTACTGGGTTTGTTGATACCTCTTGGGATATAAATTTATTTTGAATAGACAAAGAGCTATAATCCATAACATAACTAGAGCCTGTTTTTTCATTTAAAAGATCTAAAAAGTCATCAATAGGAGCATAAAAAATACCTTTTTTATAAATAATATTATTTTTTAGCTGATAAGGTTTATCATCAATAATAATAAAGGAAATATTTCCAGTAACTTTAATTTTAACATTCCCTAAAGAAAAAACAATTTTTTGAACATCTTTATTAATAAAATTTTTCTTTAATAAAGCGCTAGAGAAGTCATTTAACGAAAAATAATATCTTTGTTCTTTGATATACTCTATTGTACCTAAAACAGAGTTATTGGATCCTATCATTTTAATTTCTTGTTGAACGCCTGCAAAAGACCAAGAAAACAATAAAAGGAAATAATATAGATATATAAACAACTTCACTTAGTGAAATTATCATAAAATAAGACTAAAAGGGCCCAAAAAGTGAGCCCTTTTATTTTTTAAGAATTTGTGATCAAAAAATATTAATTATTTTTTCATCCACATTGCAACGATTGCAATAGTGATTAGGCCAGCAAGCCCGTTGTCACCAATTGTTCCCATTGCAGCACCAATGTTGCCAATTACACCGAATACATCGTTGTAAAGAATACCAATAACAACACCAGCAACTAATAAATTAATTGCTAATCCTGTCAGCGTTGACAAGACATCATTAATCATCTTTATAGCATTATTCATTTTTTTCTCCTTAAACTTTTTATTATCATCGTATTTATATAGGGGCTCATAAAGAGCCCCTACATCTTACGACTAATGCATTAATCTAAACTTATAACCAAGACAAGAAAACCACTAAAACTAGTAGTCCTGTAAGGCCATTATCAGTAAATGCACTAACTAAATCAGCAATGCCGCCTAATGGATCTAAACCTGTTGACCATAGTACGTTTGCAAACACTAAAAAGATGATTGCAGCTTTAACTACGCCTGTTAATCCACTTAAAGCACCGCTTATCATTGAATCCCATGAAGCCATGTTATTCCTCCTTGATTAGTTAACGTAAAAAAGAGACAAAATCCCCGAAAAACCCGTGAGCTTCTGACTCTTTTCTCTTAATCATGTCAATATGATTTTTTTTGTTTAAAACGTTCATATTTACATATTTTTATAATAATAATCCCTATTTTTGCACAAAATCAACCTTTTTATTAAATCTTTTATATAATAAAACAAATGGGATTAAATTAAAATATGGGTCAAATCCAACCAAAAATAGAAAAATTACACGCTCGACAAATCTTAGATTCAAGAGGAAATCCCACCGTTGAAGTGGAGGTTGATCTTGGAAATTGTCACGGTAGAGCTGCTGTTCCTTCTGGTGCTTCGACAGGTCAATTTGAAGCTCTTGAATTAAGAGATAATGACAAAGAATTTCATGGGAAGAGCGTTAATAAAGCAGTTGATAATGTTCTTAATATATTACAACCAGCATTAATTGGTCAAGTTTGTGATCAGCAGGAAGATATTGATAGGCTTTTGTTAGAAATCGATGGAACAGAAAATAAGAGCAAGTGTGGAGCAAATGCTATACTAGGAGTTTCTATGGCCTGCGCTGTTGCTGCGGCTAAATTTCATGGTTACCCGCTCTATTATTATCTAAACAAAGAAAGCTCTATAATGCCTATTCCGATGATCAACGTCCTAAATGGAGGAATGCATGCAGACCAGGGAGCAGATATACAAGAAATAATGTTATTCCCTTGTGGAGCAAATTCTTTTTCTGAAGCGCTGCGAATGGGTACAGAAATTTTTCATACATTAAAAAAAGAATTAAATAAAAACGGATTGAATACGACGGTGGGGGACGAAGGTGGATTTGCGCCTGCATTGAAATCAAATGAGCACGCTATAGAACTATTGTTAGAATCAATCAATAAAAGTGGATATAGTGCTGGCAAAAATGTGTTTATTGCCCTAGATGTTGCTGCATCAAGCTTTTATAAAGATAGGAAATATCATTTAAGTTTAGAAAACAAAATTTTAGACGATGAACAAATGATTGACTTTTATGAAAATCTTGTAAATCAATATCCAATAGTTTCAATTGAAGATGGTTTAGATGAAAATGATTGGGACGGTTGGACAAAAATGACTAAGGCACTAGGTAGTACCACTCAAATTGTTGGAGATGATTTAACAGTAACAAACCCAAAAAAATTATTACATGCAGTTAAACATAGTGCTATGAATAGTATATTAATCAAACTCAACCAAATTGGTACAGTTTCTGAAACAATTAAAACGATTAATTTGGCAAAAGAAAATGGATATGACTATATCATATCTCATAGATCAGGAGAAACTGA
>DEAO01000040.1:23140-25660 GCA_002348725.1 Fidelibacterota bacterium UBA2980
GAGGACACTTTTATTGCAGATTTATCTGTTGCAATGAATGGTGGACAAATCAAAACAGGTTCTGTTTGTAGAACTGATCGTACCAGCAAGTATAATCAATTATTAAGAATAGAGGAAAAGTTGTCTTCTAAAACATTTGGTAAAAATTTCTCATTTATTAAATGAAAAAAAAATTACCACAACTAACAAGCTTTCTATTAGTAATTATTTTAATCGGATGTGTATCATTGCTCTTTTTTAGTGATAGAGGGATAATTAGTTTATGGGAACTGAAAAAAGAAAAATCTGACATTCAAAAAGAAATTAATTCGTTGCGCGAAGAAATTTCTAACCTAAAAAGAGAGTCAGAAAAATTAGAATTTGATCAAGCTTATATTGAAAAAACTGCAAGAGAAAAACTAAAAATGGTAAAGCCCGGAGAGAAAGTTTTTAAAATTGAGTAATTTTATTGAAAAACTTCTCTAGCAACATTAAAAGATTTCAAATCTGGGAAATGGTATTTAATTAAATCAGAAATAAAACTGGATAGGGTTTTTTTATTGTAATTAAAACTGTTTTTGGAATGTTTATCTATAAGAAAATTTGACTCATAAATCTCTTTAATATGGTCTAGCAAATCTGCTTCTTTTGATAAATGTCTTTTAACTATTGGATGTTCTTTTGCTGCTACAATGTCATAGCCAATATTTTTTAATAAGTGTAATACAAAAAAATAGAAGGCGTCGTTATAGTTATTGTTTTCTGAATCAAAATATGATAATACATTTTTTAATAAATAATAGGTATCCTCATCTTTGTCCCCCTCATCAAAGCCTTTGTCTATAATTTCAATAATTGATAATGAAAGAACGGTTTTTTTTAAATCTGAGCTAATACTATCCCAATTATTCAAAATTTTAGAATCATAAATTGGTTGTAACTGTCTTTTGTTGCTATGAATATAGTTTACTTGGATCTCATTTAATTGTTGATAAATAGATTTTAAAGGCGATTTTTGTCTCATAGCAGATTTAATAACATACGAATTCTTTCCTTTTTCTAATGTAAATAGTCGGGCAATAATACTGGATTCTTTAAACAGGGTTGTTTTTAAAACAATTGCAGGGGTAGATATCTTCATTCTGGTGCTTTTATTTTACCCCAACCCTTATGAGTGAGGCTACCAAAATATAGCTCATCACCATATTGTTTAACGCTTGTTATTGGTGAATAAGCATCGTTTGCGCCATATTGAAGGTTGTGTAAAATGTTTCCATCTCCATCAATTCCCAAAGCAAATGCATAAGGCTCTGGCTGAGGCTGTAAAAACTCTGGTAGTCGTAAAGCTAATTTTCTAAGAAAAGGTTTATCTGCTGTTTGATCAATAAAGTCATTTCTAACTGTGAAAAGCGCAACCCAATAAGTGCCTTTACCATTTGAAGAAATATTGTCTGGAAAACCGGGTAGGTTCTCAATAATAATTTCTGAAGTGCCTGCTTTTTCTCCTGTAAGCCAATACTTTTGTATGCGATACATAAACGTTTCATTAAATAAGACAAAAGAGTTGTCAGGGCTAACAGCAACTCCATTTGCAAAATATAAATTATCAAGTAATGTGGTTGTAAGTTTAGTCTCGGGATCATAGACTAATAATCTCCCGTTTGGGGTATGTTCCATCACTTCAATTCTATCTTCTCCATATCCAAATTTATCTGAAGCGTCAGAAAAATAAATTTTTCCATCGTTTGCAATATCTAAATCATCTGTAAATCCTAGCGGAATATTGTCTGAATCAGATTTTACTGTAAGGGTAGTAGCAACACCTGTTTGATCAATAGATAGCAATCCTTTAATCGCATCCGCAACAATTAGATTGTTTTGATCATCAAACATCATTCCAAGAGGACGACCATTAGTATTATAAAACTCACCAATAGAGCTCATAATCAGTCCATCATGATATCCTGCATATAAATTACCATCATGAATTGCGATATCCTCTGGTCCATTATGTCCATCATTTTCCCAAAATATCTCTATATTTTTCAAATAATCATTTTTCGCATATACGCCTGTCATTGATGGAGGATTAGGAGAATCCCAAGCAACTGGATTAATAGGAACAGGCCATAACAAAAGGTAGAATAAACAAATTAATAAGGAATAAGATAGTATATTTTTCATAGTAATTAATATGCTTTTGCAAAAACAACAAGATGTTTAGCTAGCTCACCAGAAACAATACATTTAGCCTTCGGATTATCTATGTCTTCTAAAATACATCTAATAGTAGCTTTTGTATCTTCTTTAACTTTCATTTCTGAATCTTCAGAACCGTCCCAGTATGCTTTGACAAAACAGTTGTCTTTTGAAAGTTTTTCTTTTAAATCATTGTAACTATCTAGCTCTATAGTGTTCTCTTTTAGAAATGAATTTGCAGAATTATACATACTAGTTTGAATATCACCCAACATGTCTTCAATCTCGCTTATATCATTTTGTTTTATGGAATTTTTTTCGCCTGTATCTCTTCTACATACT
>DEAO01000028.1 GCA_002348725.1 Fidelibacterota bacterium UBA2980
GTAGCTCTCAAATCTGCAGGTGTAAAAATTGGAAGTTCAAATTCTTCTTCTTTTGGTATCAATAAGTACCAACCAATGATTAACATAAATATAATTAATAGAATTGATTTATTTTTCATTTTACTCATTTAAATTAAGGCTATTATGATTAGTTGGAAATGTAAACATACTTGGAAAAAATCGGCACAAAATACTGCTTGGTGCCTTCTTGGTTGTTCGATTGGAGATTTTGGGACAATACTTTACTTCCAAAATAATCCAAGTGATATTTTTAATACAACTCTTTCCATTATGACACTTGCGATAATTAATGGATTGCTTACAAGCATTGCATTAGAGACATTTATTTTAAGCAGACAAATGAATCTAAGTGAAGCATTTAAGACAGCGCTAGGGATGTCATTTATATCAATGCTTGCTATGGAAATAGCAATGAACGTTACCGATGTACTTTTAACAGGCGGGGCTCAACTTAATTGGTGGGTAACTCCAATTATGTTGTTAGTAGGTTTTTTAACGCCATGGCCTTATAATTACTGGAGATTGAAAAAATATAACCAAAGTTGTCATTAGATATGAAAATTGATTTATCAAAAAGAACAGTTTTAGTCACTGGAGCAAATAGCGGTATTGGATATGCTATTGCAAAACAGTTATTGGAATCAAATGCATCTGTTGCGCTACATTATAATTCTAAATCTGATGGAGTTAAAGAGTTGCATAAACAATTTCCAAATCAATCAGAAATATTTGAAGCAGATTTTAATGACTCTGATAGCGTTATTAATTTATTTGATGATATTTTATCTTGGAAAGATTCTTTGGATGTTCTAATTAACAATGCAGGTACATCTATAATGAATTCTGTTGATTTAGATGATAAGGAATGGATTAATAACTGGAATACAATTATGAATATTAATCTTCTTGCAACGGGAATATTATCAAAGAAAGCGTTGCAACATTTTAAAAATAATAATGGAGGACGTATTATTAATATTGCATCACGCGCTGCATTCAGAGGCGATACTCCTGATTATCTAGCATACGCTGCATCTAAAGCAGGAATGGTCGCTCTTATAAAATCTATTGCAAGAGGATTTGGGAAAGATGGAATCACTGCATTTTCTATTGCACCAGGATTTACTCGTACGGCAATGGCACAGAAATCTATTGATAAATATGGTGAAGATTTTGTTGTAAAAGATATTGCTTTAAACCAATTAACTGAGCCAAAAGATATTGCGCCTATTGTTACACTCATTTGCAGTGGAGAGTTTGACCACGGTACTGGCTCTAATATTGACATTAATGCTGGGAGTTACGTAAGATAAAGATATGGGGACGCTACTTAATAAAATATTTGGATTCATTTTCTTTTTTTCAAAAAAAATTAAACACTTTTTATGGAAAAAAATTTATGATCGTTTAGCAAATACTTATGAAGTATTCGATTGGGCTTTTATGAATTATGGTTTTGATTATGATGATAGAAATCAAGAACCTTATTTAAGTCAAGAAGATGAAAATTATAGATATTGTATTCAACTTTATCACCATACTGTAGAAAAGCTGACTATTAAAGACAAAACTGTTTTAGAAGTTGGTTCTGGTCGTGGTGGAGGCACATCTTATATTGCTCGTTATTTGTCTCCCAAGAAAATTACAGGAATTGATTATTCTAAAAATGCAATAAAGCTATGTAATAGAATTCATAACGAAAATAATTTAGAATTTATTGAAGGAGATGCTTCAAATATACCTTTTGACAATGACAGCTATGATATTGTGATTAATGTTGAATCATCACATTGCTATCCTTCTATTCCTCAATTCTTATCTGAAGTAAAGCGTGTCTTAAAACCTGGCGGGTTATTTGCTTGGACCGATATCTGTCCAGAAAAAGCAATTGGTAAATATGAAGAAGCATTTGCTAGTTTTGGCATGAAAAATATTGAATCATACGAGATTACAAAAAATGTTTTAAATGCTCTAGATAAGGATACAATCAATGAAACAAAAAATGATATTATCAAGAGTGGTGCACCATTTTATCTGAAAGGAATTATGAAAGATTTTAGTGGAGTAAAAGACACCAATATTTACAATACATTGAAAGATGGCAGAACAAAATATTATTTTAAAATTTTCCAAAATATATAAGGAATATTTCAATGAATGAATTTGTATTATTTGGAACAACGCATTTATTAACTCTATCTATTATTTTTTTAGCATCTTTTAGCTTTGCTTATTTTGCAAAATCTAACTATAGCGAACAATCTTATCTGCCGTTTGAAAAATTTTTCGGATGCTTATTAATTGCTAATGAATTATTTAAACCATTAGTTTTAACTACGTTTGGTGATTATCGTTGGACTAATACTGTTCCACTGCATATGTGTCATATCTCTTCTTATGCAACAGGATTATTTTTGCTAACAAGAGATAAACGATTTTTTGATTTTGCATATTTTTGGGGTTTAGGTGGTGGAACTATGGCATTATTAACACCTGATATACAGCTTACATTTCCTGATCTTGATTTTATAACTCTCTTTTTTGGTCATGGAATTCTATTTTTTGGAATTATTTACATTGCAATTACGTTAAAACAAGAAATAACATTTTCTTCATTAATGAATGCAATGAAATACCCTCTTTATATGTTACCATTTATATATTTATTAAATCTAGGGATTGATCAAATTGCAGATCCCAACTATCCACCAAACTTATGGTATTTAATGCACCCGCCTGGGGGCGCTTCTTTGATGGATTTATTTCCTCCATTATTTCAAAATCCTCCATGGCATATTATTCCAACTATGCCATTAGCTGGTATTATATTTCTATTGCTTTACATTCCATTTTATTTATCAGGGAGAAAATAAAAATGAAAAAGTTATTAATATTATGTTTATTATTGCCTTTAATGGCTCAATCAAATACTGATTATTTGAATAAAAAATTTCCAACTATTAAAGGAATATCGTTATCAAACAATGAAGTAACATTTCCAGATGTTCTTGATGAGAGACCTGCTGTATTAGCTATTGCATTTAGACAACGAGCACAAAAATGTATTAATACATGGGCAAATGATCTATTGAAAATGTATGGATTAAATCAGAGTGTACAATATTATGAAATTCCAATGCTAGGAGGACAATGGACAACAATGAGAGGTTGGATTGATGGAGGAATGAGAGGTGGAGTACCAAAACCTCTACATGATTTTACAGTTACTTATTATGGTCCATTAAGACGATATCATAAATTGCTAGGCACTCGAGGGAATGGAGATTGCTATATCTATATCTTAGATAAGGAGGGTATAGTAAAAGAAAGATTTAATGGATATGCCACCGCTTCTTCAATGCAAGAAATGTTTAAATTGATTGACTCTTTAAAATGAGCAATCTATTCGAATATTATCACTCTTTCTTGCGTGCCACAGAGCAGGCAGCAATTGCAGCTGCAAAATTACGCGGATGTGAAGATGGAAAGCTCGCTGATAAAGCTGCAACAGAAGCAATGCGCTCTGTATTGAATAAAGAACCAATTCATACAAGAGTTGTTATTGGTGAAGGGGAACGAGATGATGCTCCTATGTTATTTATTGGAGAAGAATTAGGAGATAAAACAAGCGATATAAAGATTGATATTGCAGTGGATCCATTAGAGTGTACCAATCATTGCGCTTATAATCTTCCTGATTCAATTTCTGTGCTTGCCGCAGCTCCAAAAGATGCATTAATGGGTGCTCCAGACACTTATATGAATAAACTTTGTGGAAGCAAAGAATTAATAGGACATGTTAGTTTAGAAAATTCTGTATCAGAAAATTTATCTGGAGCTGCTAAAGCATTAAATAAAGATAAAAAAGATTTAAAAATAATTGTAATGGATCGCGATCGACATATTGATTTAATTGCTGAAATTCGTTCTTTCGGCATAGAGCCGATATTAATTAAAGATGGGGATGTAGCTGGAGGACTAAGAGCAGTAGAAAAAGAAGTAGATTTATTGTATGGAATAGGTGCTGCACCGGAAGGAGTGATTACTGCAACTGCTGTTAAAGCATTAGGAGGATTTTTTGAAGGAAAGCTCCATTTCTATGATTCTGATTTTGAAAAAAGAGCGTATGAAATGTTAGGAGAAGATATTCACAAAATTTGGTCAGCTGATGATCTATGCACTTCTCAAAATGCTTTTTTTGTTGCAAGTGGTATTTGCACAGGTTGGCTTCCTGGCGTTAAATTTGACAATTCAAAAGCAACAGTTTCATCTAGAATTATTTTTGGTAAATCTGGAGAAAGTAAATTAATAACAAATACATATGATATTGGGGAGTAATTATGTCTGAGTTACATACTATAGCACAGCAAATGGTGCAAAAAGGGAGAGGGATTCTTGCTGCAGATGAAAGCACAGGAACTTGTACAAAGCGTTTTGAAGGTATTGGAGTAGAATCTACAGCTGATTTACGATGTGCATATCGAAGTGCACTTTTTACATCTCCAGGATTAGAAGAATACATTAGTGGTGTTATTTTATATGATGAAACATTTAGACAAAATGTTCATCATACGGATACTCTTATTCCACAGTATTTACAATCAAAAGATATTTTACCAGGAATCAAAGTTGATACTGGGGCACATCCTTTAGAAGAAGGATCAAATGAAAAAAATACAACTGGATTAGATGGCTTAGGGGAACGTTTAGGAGAATATTATGCTTTAGGAGCTCGTTTTGCAAAGTGGAGATCAGTCATTACTATTGGAGAAGGCATTCCTTCAGAAAAATGTATTCTTGCAAATGCAAATGGACTTGCACAATATGCATTATTGTGTCAACAACATCATTTAGTACCAATTGTGGAACCAGAAGTATTAATGGATGGAACCCATAGCATTGATACCTCTTTCGATGTTACATCTAATACATTAAATACAGTATTTAATGTTCTTCAAGAACATAATATTGATTTACAAGGCATTGTATTGAAACCAAATATGGTATTATCTGGGTATGATTGTGAGCATCAAGCCAATGTTGAGGAAGTAGCCCAACGTACGTTAGAATGCCTTACAAACTATGTTCCAAGTGATGTACCAGGTATTGCATTTCTTTCTGGTGGACAATCGGATGAAGATGCAACACTTCATTTAAATGAAATGAATAAAAGTGACACAAATTGGAATCTTACATTTTCTTATGGAAGAGCTTTACAGCAACCTGCACTAAAAACATGGGCTGGAAAAGAAGAAAATGTACACGCTACACAAGCTGCGCTTCTTGAACGAGCAAAAGCAAATAGTTTAGCAACAACT
>DEAO01000031.1:0-12480 GCA_002348725.1 Fidelibacterota bacterium UBA2980
ACAGATTGCTAATTCATTATTGATATTATCTAGAGTTGTAATAAGATCTTTCGCAGTGCTTGTATCAGAATGTATAATAAAATATGCAATGCGTTCTGCACCCTTTCTTCCAACGCCAGGGAGCTTTGTTAAAGCATCAATCAATTCTTCAATATATGATTGGATACTAGCCATTATAGACCTGGCAACATATCACTTAAACCACCAGTAACAGACTTTAATTTTTTTGCTGCTGTATCTTTTGCTTTTGTTAGTGCATCGTTTGTAGCAACTTTGATTGCATTATCAATCACTTCTTTATTGCTACTAAGAAGCGTTTCATCAAGCAAAACTTCAGTAACTTTCATATCTGCTGTCATTTTTACAACACATCCACCATTTGAAGCAGAACCTTCTACTTCAATCTGTTCTAACTCTTTTTTGACTTTATCCATTTGAGATTTCATATTTTGTGCTTGTTTCAGCATCTCTTTCATATTCCCAAACATTACATTGTATCCTTTCCTTCAAATAATTCCATCACATCATTCTGATCAACGGAATTTGAATTTTGTTCATCATCAATTTTTTCTACGTTCGTATCCACAGTAATCTTTACAGAAAGTGAAATATTTAGTGTTTTGTTAATACATTCTTCGACAAAATCTAAATTATCATTCATTAATTGTTGGTTAAATTCATTGCTGTCATATGAAATCAACTCAAGCGTATTACCTTTAACTCCTTTGACAATACATTCGCTTAATAAAGCATGAACGGACCCTCTTTCGCTTCCAATTGCTTCTAAAACCTTTTTCCAATCCTTTTTTATATCACCAACTGTTTCAACAGCTTCTTTTTCTTCTTTTTTCTTATCTTTTTTTGTAGCTATTTTTTTAGGTTTTTCTTCAATTTTTTCCTCTTTTACTACAATATCTGAATCTAGAAATCTTTCAATATCTATACTCTTATCAAATTGTAGAAATTTCATTAATGTCATTTCAAAAATTAAAGCTTGATCACTAAAACGTTTGATTGAGGCATACATTTCTGACAAATTATTTGACATACGAACAAGATCTTTTAATGACCAATCATAATTATTCTTTTTATAAAGTTTTTTCATTTCTGGAGATACGCCAATTAAATCTAATCCATTTTTGTAATGCATTAATGTTAAGTTGCGAATATGCCCAATCAACCCTCTAATCAAATCTTCAATAATGTATCCGTTTTCTTTAATATGTTGAATACTTTCAATTAACTTCTCTCCATCTTTTTCATGTAAAGCATTAGTGATATCAAAATAAACCTCTGTTGGAATTATCCCTAAAATATCAACAACAATATCATTGGTGATTTTTTTATCACTAAAAACTAAAATTTGATCCAAAAATCCTAAAGCATCTCTCATGCTTCCATCTGATTTAGCAGCAATTAACCCTAATGAAGATTCATCAATTTTGACTGATTCTGCTTTTAAAATTTCTTGTAATCTTGCTTTAACAACTTCATTGGTTATAGGTAAGAAGTCAAACCTTTGACAGCGAGAAATGATTGTCTGTGGTACTTTGTGTACATCTGTAGTTGCCATTACAAATTTTACATGAGACGGTGGCTCTTCAAGTGTTTTTAGCAAAGCGTTAAAGGCTTGTGTTGTTAACATATGAACTTCATCAATAATCACTACTTTAAACTTGCCTTCTAATGGTGCAAATTTGATATTTTCTCGCAATTCTCTTATTTCATCAATTCCACGATTTGATGCACCATCTATCTCAATAACATCCATAGATCTACCTTCTATAATCTGCTGAATTACATCTGATTCGATATCATAATTCGTAGAAGGTTCTTCAGAGCCATTTAAACACATTGCAAGCAATCTTGCTGTTGTGGTCTTTCCAACGCCTCTAGGACCAGCAAACAAGAAAGCTTGTGCAATGCGATTTTTTTCAAATGACTTAACTAAAGTTTTTGCAATATGGTCTTGCCCCACCATATCTTCAAAGCGTTTAGGTCGCCATTTTAATGCTAAAATTTGGTAATTCTTACTCAACTTCTTTTTCTAACTGAGCCTTTAAACTATCAGCTTTGACAGTGCTCGCATTTAGTCCCATGCTAGCTGATTGGTTAAAATATTTTAACGCTGACTCGTCATCTCCGATAGCAAGATAATAATCACCCATTGAATCATATGGGTTTGCCATATTTGATGCTAGCCTAATCTGTGATTGCAATGCATTCCCAGCATTATCAAGATCATCTTTATCCATATAAGCATACCCTAACATATTGTAAGCAGGAGTCATATCAGGATCTTTTGCAAGTAATGCATTTGCTTTTTCAATTACTGCATCAGATCCAATTGAAGCCATTGTAGCAAAAATAGTTTCAAATGCTAACATTGAATCATCTGGATATTTAACAGATAGCGCTTCAACTGTTTTATTGAAAACATCATTAGTCCCATCTGCAACGCTTGCAGCTAAGGCGTTAATTAAAGATGCTTCATCTTCTGTTGCATTTAAAGACATGCTTACTGCAATATCAAGGTCATCTCTAAGATCTTCTTCATTTCCTAAAAATGCACTTGTTCTAGCTCTCATTCCATATGCTAACGCAAAATTTGGATCCAGCTCAATTGCTTCGCTAAACTTTTCATACGCTCTGTCCCAATCAATATTGTATAAATACCATCCACCAACATTAAATGCATTTTTTGCATCTTGATTTTCTGTAGAAGAAGGCATAACCATTGCTTCTCCATTAGCCCATTTTGCTTGTCTAATAGTTCTTGCAACATTCATTGGTCCCCACAAGTAATCAGGATTTGCATCCACAGCTTGTTGATAGTAGTCTAAGGCGCTATCAAAATCGCCTTTCATCAAGTGGTACTCACCCATTGAATCTAATGCATTCGCAAAACCATCTTTACCGCGTTCTGCACGCATATATCTTCGTAAATGACCAGCTGCTTTGTCAAACTCTTCAGATCCTGGTTCTTCTCTATTCATATAGGTATATGCAAGCAAGTTAGATAGAAATCCGGTTGATCCTGGTGAAGCATTAAATGCTTCTTCAAGCACTGTTCTTGCTTCATCTACTTTGTCATCACCTAATAAACTTCTTGCAACACCATTTGCTAAATATGGATCATTCGGATATTTTTTATATAGACTTTGATAGCTATCAAATCTACCACCTTCACCTTTGGTCCAATTAACCGCATCTTGTGCCAATGTTTTTTCAGGATGACCTGACTTGGATAGCTCTAATGCTTTGTTATAGAAATGTCTTCTTTGTACTCTATCATTTTCAACATGTCCTCTATTTAGATAACACGAAACACAATTTGGATCTTTTGCAATTCCTTCATCAAATTTATCTCTAGCTAAATCCCACATCACGTTATGCGCAAGATATAAGCCTTCTTCAACTTCACTGGCTGCATCTCCTGTTTGTCTTGGCATCATTCCATCAGAAGTACCGCAACTAACAGCAAACATGATTAACGCTATTAAAAATGAAAATAATGTATATTTTTTCATGATTTTTCTCCCATTTTTTATTTAAATCTTATCTATAATATATTAGAATTAAATTAGATTTACCTTGTAAATACAAAAGTATTATCTTCCGATAACTTAGAATCAAATTTATAGTCTTCATAATTAAAATCTTTAATATCGTTTAATTTATCTATTTTATTTTTCATGATATATTGAGTCATTAATCCTCGAGCTTTTTTTGCATTAAACGATATAAATTTAAGTTCACCATCGCGATATTCTTTAAAAACGATAGATAAAATATCTCCATTTAATTTAGATAAATCAATTGCAGAAAAATATTCAATAGATGCACAATTAATAATCACTGGAGAAGAATGTTTTTTTAATGTTTTATTCAAGCTTTTTGTTATTGATTCTTTCCAGAATGCATACAAATCTTTTCCTTTTGGATTTTGAAAACCAACTCCCATTTCTAGTCGATAAGGCTGAATTAAATCAAGTGGTTTTAAAATGCCATACAAACCTGATAAAATACGAAGATGGTCTTGTGCAAAAGTAAAATCTTTATCAGAAAAAGTATCTGCTTTTAATCCAGAATATACTCCTCCATCAAAAGCCAACACTGCTTGTTTTGCATTTTCTTGATTAAACGGAAGTGCCCAACGATCAAATCTTTCTCTATTAAGTTTTGCTAGCTTATCGCTAATATCCATTAAATCTTTTAAATCATTTTCAGTAAGATTTTTTGCTTCGTTTGCTAATGTTTCAGCGCTTTTAATAAACTCACATTGCGTATAATGATCAATGATATCTTGAGAATCAAGATTCAATTTCTTTGATGGAGACAATAAAGTAATCATTCTATCTCCTGTAAATTTTCTTTAACTATATCATCTACCGGAATTGACTTTTGTTCTTTAAAATTAAACATCACAAATGTGTGGATACTTTGAAAAACAGGAGTATCTTCTCCTTTTAAAAATAAAGCTTCATGTACATCATAACTTTTTGTGCCAACCCTAGTGATACGAAAACCAACATCAAATTTAGCAGGATGATGTGATTGTTCTATATATGTGACCTGCATTGAAGCCAATAAACCTGCGCTTGTGCTATCAAAATCCAAAGGGAGTTTTTCTTCTCCATACATATGTATTAAAAAGTCTTTATGTGCTGTTTCTAAAATGCTTAAATAAATTGTATGATTGATATGTCCTAATGTATCTGAATCTCTCCATCTTGTTGATGCAGTGGTAAAAAAATCATACTCTGATCGTGATAAAATTTTTTGCATTATAACAGCTGCTCCTTATATGATTGACATATATCCCATATTTTTATCCAATGGTCTTTATTGTAAGATACTTTAGATGATTTGATTTCTTTGCATTTAAAAAAATATTTTCCAGTTATATTCTCTACTTCATCTGATGTAGAAAGATATATACTTGAATCTGCGCCATCTTGAACTGTTCTAGCAAATATCCTTGACCCAAATTTAACAATTTTCTTTATAACATTCCCTTCATTGCCTCCAATGTTTGTATCAACAAATCCCGGGTGCAGACAATTAGCTGTTACTTTATCTTGCATCTCTGCTAAGCGATAAGTAAACATAATATTCATCAATTTAGAAATACAGTAGGATTTCCACCATGAATGCCCTTTTTCTGAATTAATATTATCAAAATCAATAGACGCACCAATATGGGCATTTGAAGCTACGTTCACCACGCGAGATCCATGAGATTCTGATAACATATCCATTAGATTTGTTGTCAAAACAAAATAATTCATTTGATTGGTAGCAAATGTTTTTTCTAATCCTTCATCTGTAATAATTTTATATCTATTTGCCCCACCTGCATTATTTAACAAAACATTTAAGTGAGAATACTTTTGTTTGATTTGATTAGAAAGCTTATGAATCTCTTTAACTAAACTTAAATCTGCTTGAAAAAAATCTATTTTATCATTTCCAGTATGAGAAATAATTGATTCGATTGCTGTTTTTGCTTTATCTGGGTTTCTACCAACAAGACCAACGCGATATCCTTGAGATGCAATTGTTTTTGCAGCAGCTAATCCGATTCCATCAGTAGCTCCAGTGATAATTATATTTTTTTCATTCATAAACGCTCTTTGAACGAACTAATATTAATTATAAATTGAACCCGATGTTACAAATTTATGAAGCAATTTTAATGCCTTGGGTTATATTGGGTTGCATTACTTTCTTAGTTTTGTTAAAAATTCCTGCCCCTTATGGGAAATTTACCAAAACAAGTTGGGGACCAATGATTCCTAGTCAATTAGGATGGTTTGTAATGGAAATTATTTCTCCAGCTATGTTTGCCTATTTCTTCCTTATTGGAGATACAGATAAAAATTGGGTTATGTGGGTGTTTTTTATATGTTGGGTAGGTCATTATACCAATCGAAGCATTATCTATCCTTTAAGACAGAAAAATCCAGCAAAAATGCCTCTTTCTATTGCATTGTTTGCATTCTTATTCAATATTGTCAATGGATTTGTAAACGGCTATTTTTTAGGTTCTATACAATCCTATACAATGGATTATCTTAGTAATTGGAATTTTATTTTAGGAGTTATTTTATTTCTTATAGGAATGAGGATCAATATGCAGTCAGATACAATCCTTCTAAGCCTACGATCAAAAAACAAAGGATATCAAATTCCAAAGGGAGGATTTTTCAAATATATATCTTATCCAAATTATTTTGGAGAAATTTTAGAATGGACTGCATTTGCATTAATGACATGGTCTTGGGCAGGATTCTCTTTTATGATATGGACAATGGCTAACTTAGTTCCAAGAGCAATTAAAGGACATGAATGGTATCATCAACAGTTTGATGATTATCCAAAAGATAGAAAAGCTATTTTTCCTTTCTTTTTGTAGAAAAATACTCTTGAATTAATGATAAAGATTTATCCTCAAGTATCCCTCCTTTTACTACGGAAGGCATGGTAGCATTTGGATTTCCACAGATTTCAAATTTAGAACCACAAGCACCTAATTCTTCATCATAGCATCCAAAATATAACTTTTCAATACGACTATTCACAATAGCACCAGCACACATTGAACAAGGTTCTTTTGTAACATAAATTGCACATTCATTTAAACGCCAAGTATCTAATGTGGAAGAAGCTGCAGTAATAGCTATCATTTCAGCATGAGCGGTAGCATCATTAAGAGATTCACATTGGTTATATCCTTGTCCAATAATTTTATTATCGTAAACAATAATACATCCCACTGGGACTTCATCAGTATCAAAAGCTCGTACTGCAAGTTTTAGTGCACGATCCATCCATTGTTCATGGGAGATTGTGTTTATTTGAACATCTGTAGACACGAGTACGCCCGGAAGGACTTGAACCCACAACCTTCTGGTCCGTAGCCAGACGCTCTATCCAATTGAGCTACGGGCGCATATGTAAAACGGAAAGAACTTATGACCCAAAATCTATTTCTTCAACCTGATAAATTTTCTTGTTATTGACGCCACCGCCATCAAATTGAACAAATGCAAGAATATTCAAATCGCTCGGATCCCAGCTAACGCCAGAATCATTTGGCCAATTACTATTTAATGTCCAATCGATATTAGTTGTAAGTGATTCTCCTGCATCTAAATTCAAAGCTTGACCAAAAGTAACAATACCTTCAGGGCTTGTGTCAGAATTAAGAAAATCTATAAATACTTGATGAAATACTGTTTGTCCATTTGGAGCGCCATATTCTGAATCATCATGTGAAACAGCAATATAGTATTTAAATCCAAGATTTCTTACATCTCCTGCAGCGGTTACTTTTACTGTTCCGCTAAGCTTATATCCATCCAAACTAACATTCATATCAATGTCAAACGGTGAATTTGGAGTAACAGTATCTACCATCCTTGCATGAGTTCTCCAGGTAGAAGCACCAGAACCAGAATCGGTTAATCCTTGAGTAAATGCATGAGGAACATATCCTACATTATAATATCCTTCACGAACAATTACCGGATTTTGATTCCAATCATAATAAGGATCTCCTGCAGCTGGCCACCAAACATGGTAACGTAAAATAATCCATTTATCTGCTATATCACTTACATATGTTGATGATGTAGGATCTAAATATCGATCTAAAGTATTGTTTTGTGCAGTACAAGGACCGCAAGTAGTTGAAGTAAATAATTCTGTTAAAATCTTAGTTGGCACAACCTGTGTGTTTCCACCTGTGTTTCCACCTGTTTCTCCACCGCCTCCATCAGCAGTTGCAGTTACAGCATCTCCACCACTACCACAAGCAAACAAAACCAATACTGTTAAACTTAATAATATATTCTTGTTCATAAATATTATACCTCTCATCACGCTAAATATATATAATTTAATTGAAACTAACGTTGTAATCAATCCTTAGTCCATCTTCAAAAGATTGAATATATCGACACACTCCATTAGTGCAATCTAATCCTCCTCTAATAGACCCATAGAACACTTCTAATGCACTATCTGGTTTAATTCTATATGTTAATGACATAGAATTCCATGTATTGGATTCAAAATTTGATAATGCTTCATCGCTATTCGTTGATTCATTTGCAATGGTTAGTGACCATTTTGATGAATAATTTGCTGTTAAGCTCACAAAAGTATTTTTTTGATATTTTTCAGATAATAAAGATGTGAAAGATGATTTTCCATTGTTAGTGACTTCAAACCCTTTTTTAGCACGCTGTAGCTCCAACTGCATTTCTATACTCCACAAATCATTCAAAGTAATATTCACCATTGATGGAAAAGTAATAGCTTTATTTACTTCAAATGACTCAGAAACATCTGAATTTGTAAGCACGGCAAAAGTGTCAGACAAATAATCAAATCCTATTCTATAAAAAACATTCCCTGATTTATTATATCCATTTAATTCAATAAAAAACTCATCGAATGGATATGAGTCTTTATCACTGCTTGGAAATAATGAATTGCTATTACCTGCTGTGGTTGTCAACGGTTCAGCATTCCATACACCAAATTCATCGCTATGCCATCCTTTTGTAGAGCTAGATTTACTATAACTAACAAGCAATGTTTTGTCATCACCTAATGGTCCTGTTAGCTCTAATTCTAAACCAACTTCATCATTTAAGTTTGCCTGTTTTGAGTTGCGACTTAATAATTTAAAACTGTGTTGATAATATGCAGTTGGCGATCGTTGAATATCAAGGGCTTGTGCATAATTGTTTACGATATCATCTCGCTCACTTGGATCTTTTATATCAATTCTGTATCGTCTATAATTTGATGTTAATGACCAATCATCAATGTAATTAATATTCGATAAATAAATACCATTGCCTTTATCGGATTCTAAATTATTTTCAGTTCCATTTCGTTCAGATCTTTTATGCATAAAGGATAAAAACAAATCACCTTTGTTATAAGGTTTTTCAAAACGCATTCCGCCAATTGTGCTTGATATATCAGTATCAGATTGTTCTGTTAACAATAAAGAAAATCCCATTATTAAACCTGAAGAAGAAAGCGTTAGATCTGAACCATATATATTTTGGTCTAAAAAGTAGTTTGGAATTCGTGGATTATAACCTCCTAATAGGGTCGTGCTTTTTCTTATACCGCTCTCCCCTCCTAAAACATTTAATATAAGATCATCTTTTTGATATTCTACGCTTACACCTCTTGCGCCTGTGTCAAAATCTAAATGTTGATACATCACTTGATTAAGAATTAACCCTCTTCCCCATGTTTTATAAAAGTCTCCCAATTCAAGTGAAAAATTCTCATTATAATATCCTAATAAAAATTCACGCACTCCCTCTTCTTTTAGTCCAATTTCAGGAGGATTACTTAACTCTAAACTCAATGATGCTTCAAATCGGTGTTCTGGTCGATTTAAAGTTATTCCTAAATTAGAATAAATTTCATCATATGCATAATCACCTTCTCCATCTCCATAACGAAAATTGAGATAGCTTGAATATTCAACTTGAGCTAATAAACTGCTAAAAAACAAAATGAAAATATATTTATTCATCTAATGCTTTATCTAATTCTTGTTTAAATATTTGCTCATCTCCATTAACAAAGCCGCGTTTTCGATAAACAATTTCGCTATCAATTGTGATAAAGGTTAAAGGAATAGGCCTTGCATTAAAACGTTTATAAAGCCTTTTATCATAATCCATTATAATATGATAATTATCTCCTTTTAGATATTTTTTTGAATTCACAAATGATTTTACCTTAGGTATCTTTCCAGCATCATCAGTGTTAATTAGCACAACAGAAATATCGTAGCTATTATCTTGAATCAACTTTTCTATAGCATAAATTTCTTTAATACAAGGAATACACCATGTTGCCCAGAAGCTAACAATACTAACGCCGTTGGTTAATTCATTTAAATTAACCGTTTCATTATTCAGTAAACGTACCTTTGTACTTGGAATTGTTGATTGTCCAAATAAAACAGATATGACTAGAACCAAAAAGCCATATTTTCTCAAGACAGCTCCTTCACACCTTCTGATAATCGTTTAACACAAATATCTTTGCCAAGCAAAAGCATCGTGTCAAAAATACCCGGACCATAAGTTAAGCCAGAAAGAGCAAATCGAACCGGTTGCATGAGCTTGCCAAGAGACAAATCATGTTGATTCATTAAATTTTCAAAAATGGACTCTAATGTTTGTTTATCAAAATTTTCTTCAATATTTATAGCATTTAATAAATCATCAATAATTTGAGAAGAAATTTCATTCCAAATCTTATTTTTGATATCCATATCATAAATGATATGATCAACAAAAAATGTATCTGAAATCTCCATCAAGTCTGTTAATGTTTTTGATCTATCTTTTGTTAAAGATAAAACATCACTTTTGTATTTATCTGATTGTCCTTGACCCCAACTAGGATTGAGTTTTTCAAGTTCTAAAATAACAATATCAATACTAATTTTGGCCATATGTTGACCGGAAACCCATAATAATTTTTTTTCATCAAATGTTGCTGGTTTCTTTTGAACTTGCTCTAGATTAAAACCATCAATTAAATCATCTAAATTAAAAATTTCTTGTTCAGAGTCTGGATTCCAACCTAACAAAGAAAGATAATTAAGAATTGCCTCAGAAGTGTAACCTTTGTCGCGATATTCTTGAACGTTCGTAGCTGTATGACGCTTGCTTAATCTTTTTTTATCAGCTCCCAAAATCATTGGTAAATGCGCAAAAGTTGGAACATTTAAACCAAGAGCTTTATAGACTAATATTTGTTTTGGTGTATTTGCTAAATGATCATCTCCTCTTATAACATGAGTAATATTCATATCAGAATCATCAATTGTTACTACAAAATTATAGGTTGGAGTTCCATCTGACCTTGCAATAATAAAATCATCTAAATCGTTATTATTAACTTTAATATTTCCATACACTAAATCATCAAATTCTGTTATACCATCAGGAATTTTTAGTCGCACTGTAAACGGTTTACCTTGATCAACTAGCTCTTGTTGTTGGCTTTCCGTATAATCTCGATACGTTTTTGGAACACGAAATGCTTCTTTATTTTGTTCTGATTTTTCACGCAGATTATCTAATTCCTCTTTAGTAATAAAACATCGATATGCGGTCCCATTCTCTATCATTGAAACAACAACAGATTGATGACGTTCAATATTTGAAGATTGATATACAATTTCGTCATCCCAAGACAATCCTAACCACTGTAATGCATCAGATATTTGATCAACATATTTTTGTTCAGAACGTTCAGTGTCAGTGTCTTCAATACGCAATAAGAATGTCCCATTATTCTTTTTTGCATACAACCAATTAAATAACGCTGTTCTAGCTCCTCCAATATGCAAGTAGCCCGTTGGACTAGGAGCAAATCTGACAATAGGTTTGTTCATTGCGGAGGCGGTAGGATTCGAACCTACGAAGGGCTTGCACCCTTGCTGGTTTTCAAGACCAGTGCATTCAACCGCTCTGCCACGCCTCCTAGATTAAATTTAATTGTATGGATTGTTTATATATAGTAATTTTTTGCGTCGCAATTTATTGGATAAAAAACTAAAGGGAAACAAATGAAAAAAATAATTTATCTAACAATCTTCTGTACTATGATATCGGCACAAGGATTAGAGTTAGAAGGAAAAAAAATAGCACCAAAAAAATCAGTGGCTCCTATGAAGCAGTTAGTTGATGGCAATATCCCATCAACAATTATCTTAGATAATAAGAAGAGCGTTTTAAGATGGAAAGGTGGATTGAAATTTGTTAATAATGATCATACCGGCACTCTAAAAATAGGACAAGGAAGACTCCTTATTAGTCAAGATAAAAACTTCACAAGAGGAAAAATTCAAGTCAATATGATGAGTATGAAAAATACAGATATGGAGCCTGCAAAAGGAGAACGTCTTGTTGGTCATTTGAGAGGTGATGATTTTTTTCATGTAGATCGCTTCCCTACTGCTACTTTAGATGTACAAACATCAAAAATAATAGGTAAAACATCATCTGGTTTATATGAAGTAAAAATTGAAGGTCATCTAACTATTAAAGGCGTAAAAAAACCTATTACGTTTGATGCAGAAATTGACCTGGATTCACCAATTAAAAAAGCAACAGGAACTATAGTATTTAATAGAGCTGATTTTGGTATTCAGTATAGATCTGAAATGCATTTAGGAAATCCTGATTCATTTTGGAATCAACTGCGTTCTGTTAGAGATACAACAAAAGATCGTGTTATTCGCGATGAAATAGAAGTTGAATTTGAAATTGTTTCTATAGCAGGAATGCTTAGAAAATAATCTATTAGCCCATCAAACCCTGATAGATAAGATATGGGATAATAATGTAAAGAGTAACATCTCGGATGAGATAATAAAAAAACAATGCTACTCCGACCTTCCATCCATACTTTTTGAAAAGT
>DEAO01000031.1:12557-13940 GCA_002348725.1 Fidelibacterota bacterium UBA2980
GAATACTTATCAGACTTATCTGATTTAATATCTAATTTTGTATTGATTCGCGATCCGGAAGTAGAGGGATATTATTTCATTTCAAAATTTGAAGGAGAAGATATTAGTATTGAGCTTGGCATACCTAAAAATGATGAAGATGCTGCATATATTGGAATCGATAGAAATGAAGATGATTACCACGACTTAATATTATATGATGTTGACGATGATGGTTCATATTCCTATTGGGAAATTGATTTGGATATGAATGGTGACTTTGAATGGTCTGGAAATAGACATAATGATAAAATGACTAGATTTTATAAAAAATTTGTAAGCAAAATAGATGCGATGCTTATAGCCAGTTTTAACGAGTTAGAGAGGTTGGATTTAATTGAATAAAAAATCCATTTTTCTAACGATTATGATTTATAAAGTCACCACTATACAATTCATTATACAGCTTTAATAATCTATAACTTTCGCGGAGAGACAGGGATTCGAACCCNNTTCCATCCATACTTTTTGAAAAGTTCTTTTAAAGCATATTTTAAACCATGTTTTCTAGTGTTGTGTTTGAGTTCATTTAATGGTTTAAACATGGCTTAATATAAATTGTTTAATTTTATATTTCCAGTATCATTCTATAGCACTCAACATCAACGTTAGCAATTGGAATAGTGCCTTTGGTAGATTCCATTATAGTAAACCCTTCACTCTTATAAAGAGAGATTGCCTTTAAATTCTTATTTAAAACTAGGACTTTGGTCGGTTTTTCTGTCTTTTTTACTGCAAACTGCAATAATTGTCTACCGTAGCCCTCACCTTGAATATTTGGATGAACATAAAGCCATGTAATTTTAGAAGAGTTGAATGCGACAAAACCAACTATTTTATTATCTATTTCTCCAACGTAAATCTTATCTTCAAGAAGTTTTTCTTCTACATAACATTTTTCTAATGGGACAAAAGCTTTCTGAGGCGCTGATCCTTTTAATTCACCAGGCCTTGCTGCATCATGAATTTCACAAATGAAATTCCAATGTTCATCAAAAACAAATTTCTTAATATTCATTGCGGAGAGACAGGGATTCGAACCCTGGTTACGCTATTAACGTAAACACGCTTTCCAAGCGTGCGCTTTCAGCCGCTCAGCCACCTCTCCAAAATTAATTATTCTTTGGAGGATTCTTCAGCTTCTTCAGCTGAGTCTTCTTCAGGTGCCGATTCTTCTTTTGATACTTCTTCGGCTGGCTCTTCAGTAGGTGTTTCTTCTACTGGAGCTTCTTCTTGAGTGTCTTCAGCTGGAGTTTCCTCTGCTGGTGTTTCCTCTTGTGATTCTTCTACTGGTTCTTCAGTAGACAATTCTTCTGTTGGCTCTTCTTCAGCTGGAGCTTCTTC
>DEAO01000031.1:14230-15798 GCA_002348725.1 Fidelibacterota bacterium UBA2980
TTCAGCTGGAGCTTCTTCTACAGGTTCTTCTGCAGGTGCTTCCTCTGCTGGAGCTTCTTCTACAGGTTCTTCTGCAGGTGCTTCTTCTTCAGCTGGAGCTTCTTTATTTTGTTCAACAAAATCTTCTGCAAATGATGAAATATTAGAAGATTCCTCTTCACGCTTTAAAGCTTGATCAATATTTTCATTTTCTTCAAGACGTAGCATTCTTGAAAGGAACTTAACGCCCCCTGTTTGTTCGGAAAGAAGAGTTTGAATATATTTTACAAATTTAAACTTTTTGCTATCTTTTCCTACTTTATCTGTAAATGTTTGTTTTTTAGCCATACTTGGTGCCGAAGTTAATGCAGTTCATTAAAAACTCAAATAATTAATTATCATTTATTTTAGATTCTGAAAGATTTCTCATATCTACTACAGAATCATGTTCATCAACAATTTCTTTTCCTAATAAGGTTTCCACTGCATCTTCTAATGTAATTAATCCAGTAAGAGTGTCAAAATCGTCCTTTACCAAACACAAATGGTCTCTGTTTTCAATAAATAACTCTAAAACTTTATCAATTGCGTCATTCTCATTTACCCATGGAATATCTGTAATAATTTCTGACATTCTTGTGCTAAACTGATCTTCTGCTTTGCGATTAATAAGATCATAACGGTTTACCATCCCAATCATATTGTCCAAATTTCCATCAAAAACGGGTATTCTGGTAAAATCAAGAGTATTATGCTCCTCAAGTACCTGTCCAACCGTCATATCCTTGTTAAGAGCAAATATAACGTTTCTAGGTGTCATTACGTCGCTAACTTTGATATCTTTTAGACGGAGAGTGTTTTCAATCAAGTCAGTTTCCTGTTCTTCTAATATGCCTTCATCTTCACCCATTTCTGCCATTGCAATCACTTCTTCTCTTGTAACAGAAGCAGAATCAGAACCAAAATTAGAGATAAACTCCGCTAATAAAACAAATGGATATGTCATCCAGATTAAAAACTGAATAAAACGGACTGAAATACCAACCAATGTTCTCCAATAAATACTTCCTATTGTTTTAGGGATAATTTCAGAAAAAACTAAAATCAAGAACGTTAAAACACCAGATGCCAATGCAACATAGGCTTCTCCGAAAATTTTTAGTACCTGTGAACCTACTCCTGCCGCCCCTATTGTATGTGAAAAAGTGTTTAAAGTTAAAATAGCAGCTAATGGTCTATTGATATTATCTTTAAATCTATCGAGAATAAGTCCGCTTTTATGGTCTTCTTTTTTAAGGATAGATGCATAAGAACTAGGCGTAGAAAGCAATACCGCTTCCAACAATGAACAAATGAATGAAAGAAAGAATGCTAAACAAAAATAGGTAATTAAAAGGGTGTACATTTCTATTATTTAAAAACCTTTCTTGCAATCAAATCTAAGAGGTAAAAATGCGCCAATGCAGCTAATTCAAAACCAAGAATATGATAAGGATCTTGTAATATAAAAATATTATCAGCGATTGGTGCTTCTGCTAAATACATATAGTTAGCACCATTTCCAATAATAGCATTCACTTGACTGACAA
>DEAO01000031.1:16165-16660 GCA_002348725.1 Fidelibacterota bacterium UBA2980
CCTAAAACCATAAAACATCATAAGGAATATAGGCACGATAAATAACATTGAATGGCCTACATAATAATCGAAAATGTTCCAAGCAGATGTACCTCCTGTAAATTCTGGAGTTAGTATGGAATGAATGAAGCCAACAATACCGAAGAAATAGAGGAATTCAAGCAGTATTTGCTTACGGTAAAAGACTACTACTCCTGCTAAAATACCAGAAATGCTACATAATTGAAGCGGTAAATTGGTAGCTAATATGTAATTATCAGATAAAACATATGATATTTGAGATCCAAATTTTACTCCTAGCTGATAAATACCCATGCCATAGAGCATATAATTTCTATAATCTTCAGATAGTTTTTTACCAACAAATATCATAAGAGGGACGAATAAAAGAACAAAAAATACTCCATTCCACCAAAATTGCCCTCCAATCTCCGGAGCCCAATGTTCAACTGCCATACTGTTATTGTCCTTTCTTCATTCTGTCGCAAATATCTG
>DEAO01000031.1:16982-17294 GCA_002348725.1 Fidelibacterota bacterium UBA2980
TTATCGTCTTTAAATGACTTAAATTCTAACGCATTTCCACAAGGGTCAAGAAAAAACATTGTCGCTTGTTCTCCTGGTTGGCCTTCAAAACGTATTTTTGGTTCAATAATAAACTTAATATCATTGTTTTTCAGACGATCACGTAGTAAATGCCACTGTTCCCATGTTAAAATCACTCCAAAATGACTTGCAGGAACATTGTCTCCATCTACAGGGTTTGTATCAATCCCCTCTTGATCATCCACTAAATGTGCTACCACCTGATGGCCAAACATATCAAAGTCAATCCAGCGATCAGATGTTCTGCCAACA
>DEAO01000031.1:17710-30254 GCA_002348725.1 Fidelibacterota bacterium UBA2980
ATTATAACACATCAATCCAAGAATTAATTAAACTTAAAGTGTTAGTTTATACTATCCCTGTATCTCCTTATATAAGTGAAAATGAAATTATATCATTAACAAAATTTTTATTATATTTTTCGGATGTCACCACATCATTATGGCCTGCGCCCTTATATATTTTATAGGAAGCATTCAAATGATCTTTTAAAAACAATGCTGCATGTTTTGGCATAATATTATCCCTATCATTTATAATACATAATACATTATCAGGACCGCTAAAATGAGGTTGATCATAAAATCCTTGCCATGAATTACGATAATTTAAGAATTCTTTTAAAAATTGAGGATCCTCTCTCACGGTTTTTGTCCAAAATTTGTGTTGAACTTCCTTAGGTGTATGTCTTGTAAAAAACATGGGTTGAGTAACCCAATATGGCATATATCCACCAAACATTAGTCCCATCATCATTTTTTTCAATCTTTTTTTAATAAAATTACTTTTATTCTTCTTTTCCTGAGGAGAAATTCCTGATGCAACAATAATTAATTTATCAATTTTTTCCCCTAATTGGTAAGCAACATACCCTGCGAAAAGACCACCCAAGCTATGCCCTACCATAACTATCTCTCTATCTGGATATTTTTCCATAATATTCTTAACACCATTAAGAGCAGAATTGAAGGCTGCTTCCATGCTAGTAAAATCTAAATCTATTAGTGAATAATGGATGTTTTTCTCGTCTAATAGAGGTGTGATAGGCCCCCAAAAAAACGATCTAATACCAATTCCGTGAAAAAAAATAAAATGTTTCATTTAATTATGATTTTAAGGAATGTGCCCGGAGCCGGACTCGAACCGGCACGGAGTTTAAGCTCCGAGGGATTTTAAGTCCCTTGTGTCTACCAATTTCACCACCCGGGCAACACATTTTCCCTGAGGCGTCGGTCGGATTCGAACCGACGAATAGCGGTTTTGCAAACCGATCCCTTAGACCGCTTGGGTACGACGCCAATTTTTAACCCAAAAACGTGAAAATATAGATATTTAGAGAGTTAATTCAAAGTCATTAACAAGTATTCCAGGACAATTAGTTTCTCCTGGGTTTCTACCATCATAAGTATCTATTACTGGTCGCCCTAAAACTTTGCTTCCAACCGCTTCTAGATTATCTCCAAAGAAATTATAAAAAGAATCGTCAAAACGCATGGTTTTGATTGGAGCAACCATTTCTCCGTTCTCTACCCAATAACATACATATCGGGTTAAACCTGTAATTCTACCCCCTAAATTATCGCTCCAATTTAAATAATGAATATTCGAAAGAAATAAACCAGTATCTAAGGCTTTTAACTTATCATTATCGTCTAATAATCCTCCATGAATGAATGGAGAACGCAAATATTCGCCCATGCCCCACGTATTATCATCTTCAGCATAATTTGACACAAGATTATACTCTTTTGCTGTTTTGGAGTTAATTAAGGCGTTTTTAAATACACCCTCAGAAATAATTGGAATCGTATTTGATACTTCCCCTCTTGTATTAAACGGAGCAGTAGTCATATTTTCAAAGGATTCATCTAAGGAAAATAGAGGTGACAAATTCTTATTTTTGTCTCTCATTTTAATAAGACAACTTGATCCTTTTCGTATTGAAGATTCACTAACACCATTCCAAGAAAACATGTCAATAAAATCAGCAACAGCAAAAGGTTCAAACCATGTTCTATATTTGCCTGGTTTTAGCTCCATTCTTGGCTTATTCATTAATGATAATTGATGAGATGCTTCTCTATAAACACGATTAAAATCGGATTCATTCCAATCTGAATTTGGATATAATACTTTTACCATGTTTTCTTTCTCATCAATTAAAGAAAAATCAAATAAGAAAGAATCCTTTTCAAACCAATGTTTAGTGCCGCTAGACGTGCAACAACCACGGAAAATTTTTCCAGAACTCCACACTCCTGTTAACACATTTTTATCAATAACTCCCATCAAAGAATCAAGAATTTGGTCTCGTTGAGGTAAATTGCCTAGCGCATCAATTTCAACGGAGTCAAATTTATCAGGAAAGACAATATTGCTATTTGATGGCGTTGCATCCAAAGAGGCTCTTAAAACATCAATTTCTCGAGTTAGATTCTTAACAGAAAAATCAATATCTGATGATATGGTTGTCATTGATTGTAAAGATTTATTATCGTGATACAATGAGAGTGTAATATTAAAATCTTCGATAATTCCAGACTGTCTTAGTTTTGAATCATTAAAACGAAAATATTGGGAGTCTTCTCCCTCTAAAAACAGCGTCAATTGTTCATTGGAATTCAAATAATCAAACGCTTTAGTGCAAATAGTATAAAATATATCTTTTTTCATTACACGCCCCCAAAAACTTGAATATCTTTAAACATGCATAAAGGAGAAGCATGCCCAACACGTTCCACTTGATTTGGTTCTCCTTTTCCGCAATTTGGGGTCCCAAATACTTCAAATGTATCTTCATTTCCCACCATATGTAAACTTTTCCAAAATGGATTGGTTATTCCTCGATAATTTGGATTTTTTACAACCTTTGTCAGTTCTCCATTTTCAATCATTCTTCCGTATTCACATCCAAATTGAAATTTGTTACGATAATCATCAATAGACCAAGAACGATTACTTTCCATATATACTCCGCGTTCAATACTGCCTATAATCTCGTCTCTCGTTGAAGAACCAGGTAATAAATTAATATTTGCCATGCGATCAATTGGAATACGATTCCATGAAGAAGCTCTTAAATTTGACACACCATCAACATTAGATCGTACTTGACTTTCAATTCCACCAAGGCCTCGCACCAATATTCCATCTTTTATTAAATATTCTTTTGTGGCAGGCATCCCAGAATCATCAAATGCATACGTTGCTAATTGATTATCAATTGTAGGATCAAAGACAATATTCATTAAATCTGATCCATATTGGAGCGATCCAAAATCTTCTAAACTAACAAAACTTGATCCAGCAAAATTACGTTCATCTCCGAGGATACGATCCAATTCTAATGGATGTCCTATACTTTCATGGATTTGTAACATCATTTGATCTGGAGCAAGTACTAAATCGGTTATTTCTGTTGGACATTGGTCTGCTAAAAGCAATTCAACTGCTTGATCTGAAACCATAGCTGCTTCTTTCTGGATATCATAATCTTTTACAAACGTTGCTCCAGTTTGATAACAATGCCCTCTCATACCATGATTGGACCTTGTTTGGCTATCTAATTTGTTTTTTGCAGTCGATGAAAGCTCGATAAGTGCCATATCCATCTTCTGATCAATATCGGCTCCTGAGGTGCTATAAATTTTTGTTGTACGCTGTACCAATTCAATTGAAACAGCAGCATGTACAATTTCTTTTGGGCGCAACAATGTTTCTGCTCCAGATAAAGCAATGTCTTTCACGTCAGAAATAGATAAATCCATGACTGAATCAGAACATTTTGTTCTATACGTTCCTTCATGTCCTTTGCGCACTTCTTCTTGGGTAAACTTATAAATAGAATATTTGGAAGCTCTTTTTGCATTTTCACATGCAGTATGAATTGATTTGAGAATATGCTGTTCATCTAAATAAGGAGTTGCATAATAAGCAAATTGCCCATCCACAAGCACATCAATCATCACTCCTTTAGAACAATTTCTTTTAATATTATCAACATCAGAATTGTTAGTGGATAATGAATTTTGGATTTCTTCTACATATCGTATCCCAACCCAATCAGCAGGATAATCAATTTTTGATAATATTTTTTTAAAATTTAAACTCATAGTCAGTCATTTTTGCATAGATTTTATCTCTAAAAAACAAATCTATGCCATTAATGGCTACCTGTCTGAAAATAATGCAGACATTCCCCACCTGGCATCATTATTGTAACTATATAAGCGTAATATAAATAATTAAACCAAAGGAGTTTAAAATGAGTTTAATAAAATGGAAACCATTAAACAACCAAATAGATACATTTGATAATGTATTTGATCAGTTTTTTAATGATTTTGCGTTTGATCCTCGATTTAGCCTAACTACAAATCAACCATACTCTTATATGAATGAAAATAAAAAAGAATATTATTTGAATATGGATTTGCCAGGCGTTGAGAAGAAAGATGTCAATGTGCGTGTTGAAAACAACCACGTTATTGTTAGTGGAGAACGAAAAAATGACAGCGCTAACAAACATTTTTATGGAAAATTTGAACAAATCTTCAAAGTTCCTGAAAATGTCAAAGTTGACAAGATCAATGCAAGCCTAAAAAATGGAGTTTTGAACATTTCTTTTCCTAAAGATAAAAATGCGATTGGAAAAGAGATTGATATCAAAATTTCTTAATTAGGAAATAAATAAAAAAAGAAGGGGCATTTAGCCCCTTTTTTTTTAATATTGCTATGTGATTTACGACAATATACTACAAACTATCGGCTCTACCCCTGTTGTAAAGCTTAATTCCATTGCTTCTCACTTAGAATGCAACATGTTTGCAAAATTAGAATTGTTTAACCCTGGAGGATCTGTAAAAGATCGCATTGCGTTTGAAATGATAGATTGTGCAGAAAAAAGTGGTAGAATTAAACCAGGTGATACCCTTATTGAAGCAACATCTGGCAATACAGGAATTGGCCTTGCATTAGGAGCTGCTGTCAAAGGGTATAAACTTATCATAGTCATGCCTGAAAAAATGAGCATGGAAAAAGAGCTCACAATCAAAGCATTAGGGGCAGAAATTATTAGAACACGCACCGAAGCTGAATATGATGATCCAGATAGTAATTTTTCTATCGCAAAAAAATTAAATAGTGAAATTCCAAATAGTCATATACTAGACCAATGGGAAAACGAATGTAATCCTGATTGTCATCACGACAATACTGCTCAAGAAATATTAGATGATTTTGGTACTGATTTGGACATGGTTGTCATGGGAGTTGGTACCGGAGGAACCATCACTGGAGTTGGAAAACGTCTCAAAAAAGAAATTCCTGGTATCCAAATTATTGGCGCAGATCCCTATGGTTCAATTCTTGGAGGTGGCGATGAAGTCCATTCATACCATGTTGAAGGCATTGGATATGACTTTTTTCCAAAGATTTTTGATAGTTCTGTCGTCGATAAATTTGTAAAAGTAAACGACAAAGATAGCTTTGAAACCGCTAGAAGCCTTATAAAAGATGAAGGACTCTTAATCGGAGGTTCGTGTGGTGCAGCTACTTTTGCGGCTTTAGAGGCAGCAAAATCACTCAAAAAAGGGCAAAATTGCCTAGTAATCCTTCCTGATGGAGTTCGAAATTATATGAGAAAGTTTATTTCAGACGATTGGATGAAAGAAAATGATCTTATTTAGTTAACATTCTTTTTGTTCTTTTGCTTCTTTGAAAGGTAACAGCAAATCTGTGAGCTTCATCTCGTATCTGTTTTAATAAATTTAATGCTGAAGAACTTTTTGCAATTCTCAATGGTTGTTTCTTAGTTGGAATAAACACTTCTTCTAACTTTTTTGCTAGGGCTATCACTGGAAGATGTAATCCTAATTCATCTAAGGATAATTTTGCAGAAGAAAGTTGTCCTTTTCCTCCATCGATCAAAATTAAATCAGGTAACGGATTTTTCTCATTAAGCTGTCTTTTGTATCGACGATATACCACTTCTTTCATGGATTCAAAATCATCAATTTTTTCAACATTAATATTGTACTTTCGATACCCACTTTTATATGGTTTTCCATCCTTAAATACAACCATAGATGCAACTGTGTCTGTTCCCCCTAAATGAGAGATATCAAACGCCTCAATCAACCTAGGGCTAACATCTAAATTGAGAACATCTTTTAATTCTTGAAGAATTTTTGGAACATAATCTTTACGTTTTTTCAAATTTAACAGCCATTCATTGAGTAATAATTGGGCGTTTTTACCAGCTAATTTCACCTCTTTCAACTTGTGTGATCGCTGCGGAACAGAAAACCGTACCTTTTTCTCATTTAAATTGGATAACCAGTCTTCTAAATCTTCTTGTTCAGCAGGAAATTCTGGAAGATAGATTTTCGATGGGATATATGCAGAATTCATGTAAAAATTCACAATTACAGATCGTAACAAATCTTCTACTGGAAGATTGGTTTTTGATGAAATTTTTTCTCTACTTATAATACGTCCATCTTGAATACGTAAAATGACTACAACGTGGTAATCATCTTTTGATCGCACCCCAATAATATCACGATTGGAAAAATCAGCTTCTAATTTGCGTTGACGTGTTTTAAAGCTTTTGATTGCTCTTAATTGATCTCGCACCCTTGCTGCTTCTTCATACATTCTTTTTGAGGAAAAAAAGCTCATTTTTTTGTTCAATTTTTTCTCTACAGACTTGGTATTTCCTTTTAAAAACAAAATCATATGATCAATCATTTCTTGATACTCTTTTTGAGTGATTCTAACAAGGCCTAATCCTTTTTTAATGACCGATTTATCATCAAGCTCTACATAACAATTACGGATTGGAAATGCTCGACTTAATACATCAACCAATCTTCGCATTGACTTCACATCAGTATACGGACCAAAATAAGTTGATTTATCATTGGAAATCTTTCTAGTAATATCAATTTTAGGCAATGTTTCATTGGTAATTTTTAAGTATGGAAATGATTTATCATCTTTCAATTGAACATTGTATTTTGGTTTATGTTTTTTAATAAGGGTTGCTTCAGTAATGAAGGCCTCTGCCTCATCCTGGCATACAATCCACTCTAATCCCTCAATTCGCTTAATTAATGACTGTTCTTTGGGAGTACGGTATGATTTCTTCTGAAAATAGGATTTAACCCTTTTTTTAAGGCTTTTTGCCTTCCCGATGTAAATAATACGATCTGTTTTATCTTTGAACTGATAAATACCAGGTGAATCTGGTAATCCATTAATTGTTGATGTAAGACTTATTTTATGTTCTCCAGTATGTCTTTGTAAACAATACTAATACTGCGAAAATTTCTAACCTTCCAAGCAACATACAAAACATCATGATATACTTACCAGCAAGAGGCATACTTAAATAGGAGTCCATTGGACCAAATTGTCCTAGTGAAGGACCAATATTTCCCATCCCTGATGCTGCAGCTCCAAAAGAAGACTCCATATCAATCCCCATTGCTGAAAATGAAAATGCAGCAAAGAAAAAGAAAAAGATATAAAATAAGAAAAACCCTAGCGTTTTTCGTATCACTTCATCTTGAATAATTTGCGAACCAATACGTATTGGGATAATTGCTTTTGAATGCAATGCTCGTTTTAATTCTGCTCTTGCATATTTATATACTGCAACCAATCTAATAATTTTCATTCCACCACTTGTTGAACCTCCCATTGCCCCAACAAACATTAAACCAAACAACATAAATTGTTTCACATATGGTGTCCATAACTCATAGTTTGTAGCTGTATATCCTGTACTTGTTAAAATTGCTGTTACTTGAAAAACAGTATCTAAAATATTAGAACCATTAGAAGTCATGTATGATACAAATAAAATCAGAAACGAAACGACTCCAATAACTCCCATGTAGTATAAAAATTCTGTATCTCTTGTATATGAACGGAATCCACCTTTTAATGCTCGAAAATGTAAGGCAAAATTTGTACCTCCAATTATCATGAACAAAAGAATAACGCTTTTCACATAAATTGACTGATCATTGAGGCTTGTATTGAATGTTGAAAATCCACCTGTTGGCATGGTTGTAAATGCATGCGCAATTGCATCAAAAAAAGTCATTGATGGAGCATAAGAAAGCAGTAGAAATTCAACGAATGTAAACCCTATGTAAAAACTTAATAATATCTTTGCCGTATCTTGTATTCTAGGACTTATTTTCTCAGATGCAGGGCCAGGAAATTCTAAGTTGAATAATTTCTCCCCTGATACCCCTAATAGCGGCAATAATGCAATGGTAAATACAACAATACCTAGTCCACCAAGCCACTGTAAAAATGCTCTCCACAAGAGAATACTTTTTGGAATACTTTCAACATCAGTCAATATTGTTGCCCCAGTAGTTGTTACTCCAGAAACTGCCTCAAATAATGCATCAGAATAGCTTGGAAAATATCCTGAATAATAAAATGGTAAAGAACCAAATACAGACGCTAACACCCAACCAAAAACAACTGCTAAGAAAACATCTCGATTGGAAAAAGATCGCGCTTTCCTTGAGAAATAGAAAATAGGAATTACACCAACAAACGAAAATCCTGCTATTTTAAATAAATATAAATTTTCACTATCTAGATAATCGATTAACCCTGGAATTAACAATGAAAATGATAAAAACATTACCAACATTGATAAAAATCTAAATGTAGGGCGTAAACTCATTATTCTGGTTTAAATATGCTCGTAACTTCTTTTACTTTTGAGTTAACACAGAATACAAGAACAGTATCGTTTGGAAGAATCTGATAATCGCCACTTGGTATTGCAATATGACCGTTATGATTTACCAATGCAATCAAACTACCATGTGGTAGATTTAAGTTGGCAACTGGAACTCTTGCTGCTTTTGAATTGTTCTCTACTTCAAGTTCAATTGCTTCCATTCCAAGCCTGCTAAAAATCTGAATAACATTGTCTTTTTGGTCAATGCGGATTGCTTTAACAATCGAATTAACACTGGAAGTATTCTTGCTTACTATTGCACCTAAACCGAGGTCAGACATGCTTTTTACATAATCAGGGTTTGAAACGTGAATAACAGACTGCTTGACTTTTAGCTGTTTTGCTAAAATACCAGCTAACAAATTCAGTTGCTCATCTTCAGTGACTGCGATAAAAGAATCTACTTCACTAATATTTTCATTCTTCAAGAATTCGACGTCTGTCGCATCAGCATTCATTACAATAGATTCCCCTAGTTCACTAGCAATCATTTTTGCTTTTTCTTCTGAATTGTCTACTAGCCTTACAGACATAGAATCTTCTAATTCTCTTGCAATCTTTCGCCCTATTTTGCTTGCTCCGGCAACCATAACTCTTTTTGAGTTAGACGTAGAAACTCCAAGAGAAGATAACAGCAAGTTTAAATTTTTTGATTTAACAAAGAAAAAGACGTTATCATCTGGTTCAAACTTAAATGCCCCAGACGGAATTGTCATTTTTTCATCTCTCACGATTGCAACAACTAAAGATTTAAAATCTTTATTTCCTTTATGAAAATCTTCTACTGTAGTATTAACAATTTTTGATCTGTGATTTAATTTCTTCGAAAATAATACTGCTTTTCCATTTTCAAATTCATAGAACTTATCTGCATAAGGATGTTTGACTAATCTGACAATTTCTTTTGCAACTTCATATTCTGGATGAATCACTTCATCAATTCCAAATTTTTCTGGACTAATACTATCATCTCCATTGTTGCCATAGTCAGTATTACGAAGTCGTGCTACAATTTTCTTTGCGCCTAATGTATGTGATTGCATAGAAGCAATTAAATTTGTTTCATCAGAATTAGTCATACAAAAAACATAATCTGCCTCTGAAACATTTGCTTCTTTTAGAATTTTAGCATCAGAACCATTTCCTTTGATAACAATAACATCAAGATGCTCATTAGCACGTTGACATTTTATAGAATTGGTATCGATTACTGCGATATCATAATCGAGCTCACTAAGAGATTTAGCAATGTGAAAGCCAACTTCGCCTGCCCCTATAATCACGACTCTCATAATTGAAACAATCTATTAATAATTCTAAAAAAAACAATAATATTTCGATTATTTCTTTCTGATTATTTTTGCGCCAATTTTTGACAATTTTTCTTCAATTTTATCATATCCTCGATCAATATGATATACTCTGTTAATAATGCTAGTGCCCTCTGCACATAATGCGGCAAGAATGAGACATGCACTAGCTCTTAAATCAGTTGAAGTAACATTAGCAGCAATTAATTTTCTTTGTCCTTTTATAGATGCAGTTGCTGTCTTTAAATCAACGCTTATATCACAGCCAAGCCTGTTTAACTCTGGAACGTGATTAAAGCGATCAAAATAGATATTTTCTTTTAATGTGGAGTCTCCAGAAGCAACACTCATTAATAACATCCATTGCGCTTGTAAGTCTGTTGCAAAGCCTGGATATTCATTTGTTTCTATATCATAAGAATTAATATTGCCATCTGACAATATTGTAATGCTATTATCTTCAATTTTTATGTCAACATTAGCATGTTCTAAATAAGAAATAACGGTTTTTAAATGATCTGAATTAACTTTATTTAATTTAACTTCTCCTCCAGTTGCAGCTACACCCATAAGAAAAGTTCCTGCTTCAATTCTATCAGGTATAACATCAACATTGTCAACGCTTCTAAGAGAGCTGACTCCTTCAATTTGTAAAATATTTGTACCAATGCCTGAAATTTTTGCACCCATACTATTTAAAAAATGACATAACTGTTGAATTTCAGGTTCAGCTGCAGCATTATGTATTTCAGTGTCTCCATCGGCCAATATAGAAGCCATAAGGACATTTCCAGTGGCTCCAACAGAAATTTTAGGAAAAACTATTTTATTCCCTTTTAATTGATTGGATTTAGCAATGATATATCCGTCTTCTAGATCAACCGTAGCGCCTAATTGTTTTATGCCTTCAATATGGAAATCTACAGGTCTTGGACCCCAAGCACACCCTCCAGGAAGAGAAACTTTTGCTTCTCCAAATTTTGCTAACAATGGACCTAAAACATAAAAAGAAGCTCTCATTGTTCTGACTAAATCATAAGGAGCGTACGGATTATTCAAAGATTTTGAATTAATACAAATTTTACCACTAGATAAATCAACCTCTGATCCCATCCCCTTTAACAAATTAGACATCGTTATTGAATCAGAAAGATTAGGAACATTTGAAATCGTTAATTCATCGTTGTTTAAAATTGATGCAGCCATAAGAGGCAGAACAGCATTTTTTGCACCACTAATATTGACATCACCAAATAATTGATTTTTTCCTTCTATTTCAAAATAATCCATAGACTTATTTGACTACGCAAAACGCAATAGCATAGTTCCCATCATGTGCTATTGAGATATCAATATCTGACTGTTGCTTTGATTTTATTGAAACATATGGTTTTCCATCGTCAGCATTAAGAATCTCTAGAGATTTAAATGTAGGTACATTGTTTTTATTGTATGATGACAATGCTTTTTTGATTGCTTCTTTTGCAGCAAACCTACCTGAAAAATATTGAGACTGACTGTATTTTTTTTCAGAGTTTGATATTTCTTTATCGGAAAAAATCTTATTTAAAAATCTATCTTTATTTTTTGAATTAAGAATTTTTTCAACTCTACTAACTAAAACTATATCTATTCCAACGCCCATATTATTCTTTGTTAATATCATCAATGATTTTGATTATATCTGATATGTCTTCAACGTCCCAATTTGCACCAGATTCTTTAACACCAAAATGATCTCCATATTTAGCAAATATCGTTCTTATGCCCATATTTTTTGCGCCAACAACATCTCTTTCTGGCCAATCGCCAATCATCAATACATCATCTTTTGACATATTTAGCTTCCCCAAAGCTAACTTAAAAGGAGCAGGAGAAGGTTTACGCTCTTTTGAATCATCGAAAGTTACAACAACATCAAAAACATCATGAATACCTAAAGCATATATTCTCATCCATGCTTCTCTGCTAGGAGCATCAGAAACAATAGCTAATTTTATGCCTTTCTTTGTTAATTGTTCTAATGTATCATGTACATTTGGATATGCTTTTAAATTATCAGCTTTGGCTTTCCTATAAGCCATTACGCCAGCAGCTAAATACTTATAATCAACATAACCGATTTTTTCTCGAAGGAAATCGTTAAAAACTAACTGATTTTCCCAGCCGCCTTCTTCATAGATATGCATAATTCGTTTATAAGAAGATTCAATATCGATTTCAAGGCCAGCTTCGGACATTGCAACAAGAGCGCTTCGGACAGACTCTCTTTTCATTGTTACAAAATCAAGTAGTGTGTTATCTAGATCAAAAATAACCGCTTTAATCATTCAAATTTCTCAGGATTTTTAACCCTATCAATTTCGTACTCTGCCATCTTTCTCCATTGTCTATCATTTCTAGCTCTTTCAAAATGATTGATAGCACCGTTTTTATTCCCTGTGGCGTTACAGTATTCAGCTATACCTAACTGAAACCATCCTCCACCAAAATTTTTCTTTAAATCAACAGCTTCTAGAGCAGCTTCTTTAGCTTTGTCACATTCACCTAATTCGTTATAAGACTCAGCAAGAGAATACCATGAAAGGACTTCTCTCTTATTTAACTTTACAGCTTCCTCTAGTGCTTCAACTGATCTCCTATAGTCTTCTAGCTTTCCTTTGCCGTATGTAATACCGAGAGCATGATATGCTGCCGCATAATTTGATTTATAGTTTATCGCTGTGTTAAAGCTCTTTACAGCATTATCGTACTGTTGTAAAT
>DEAO01000003.1:0-7000 GCA_002348725.1 Fidelibacterota bacterium UBA2980
TACTACCATGTCTGGAGCTAGAGCTGCTATAGAAGCAGTCTCTCTTAGTGAAAAAATTAAAGTCAAAGCATTACAAGAGTATTTTAAGTAATTATTTATAATCTTTTATATCTGGACATACACAGAAAAAATTTCGATCTCCATATGCATTGTCAATGCGTGATACGTAAGGCCAAAATTTATTTTCTCTAATCCAGCTAATAGGGAATACAGCTTCTTCTCTAGAGTATGGATGATTCCACTCACTACACACTTCTCCAATTGTGTGTGGCGCATTAATTAATACATTATCTTCTTTAGATTTTTTCCCATCCGCAATATCATTTATTTCTTTTTTAATATTAATCATTGCATCACAAAAACGATCTAGCTCATCTTTTGATTCACTTTCAGTTGGTTCAATCATTAATGTACCAGCAATTGGCCAAGACATTGTTGGAGCATGATACCCATAATCAATCAATCTTTTTGCGATATCTTCATTTGTGATATTAGCACTGTTTTTAAATTCCCTACAATCAATGATAAATTCATGTGCATTTAATCCACTCATTCCACGATAAAGTATGGTATAATCTTTTTCTAAACGTTTTGCCATATAATTAGCATTTAAAATTGCGATTTGTGATGCATTCAATAGTCCTTTACCGCCCATCAACTTCATATAGATATAAGAAATCAATAAAATGCTAGCACTCCCATAAGGGGAAGAAGACACGGAGTAAAGCTGTTCTTCATTTGTGGTATAATGTGTTGGTAAAAATGGTGTTAATTTTTTATTAACACATATTGGACCCATTCCTGGACCTCCTCCTCCGTGTGGTATACAAAATGTTTTATGTAAATTGATATGCATAACATCTGCACCAAAATGTCCAGGTTTACAGATTCCAACCATTGCATTAAGGTTTGCTCCATCCATATAAACTAATCCACCATTTTTGTGTATAATTTCACATATTTCATCAACATTATGTTCAAATACCCCATGTGTAGAGGGATAGGTAATCATAAGGGATGATAAATTTTTTCCTGCCTCTTCTGCTTTTGATTTCAAATCGTCATAATCAATATTACCATGTTTGTCACATTTAACAATTACTACCTTTAATCCAGCCATAATTGCGCTAGCAGGATTTGTGCCATGGGCTGATTCTGGTATTAAACAGACATTTCTTTTTGTATTATTTGCTTTATGGTATTCTTGTATTGTTAATAGTCCAGCATATTCTCCCTGAGCACCAGAATTAGGTTGAAATGAAACAGCATTAAAACCAGTAACTTTAGAAAGCATTGTTTCTAATTCATTAATAATCGATTTATAGCCTCGTGTCTGTTCATCTGGAGTAAATGGATGTATTGTGTTGAATTCTGGCCAACTAATTGGGATCATTTCAACGGTTGCATTTAATTTCATTGTACATGATCCCAAAGGAATCATACTATGGTTTAGTGATAGATCCCTTTTTTCCAATTTATGCATATAACGTAACATTTCTGTTTCAGAATGCATGCTATGAAATATCGGATGGTTTAAAAAATTATCTTTACGATTTGGTTTTGCTTGAACTCTATTATTCTTTTTCTTATTTGATGATTTAAACAATGCACTAATTTGCGATATTTCTTCTTCTGTTGTTTTTTCGTCTAAAGAAATTCCAATCAATCCATTGCTATGGTACATAAAATTAAACTTTTTAGATAATGCTTCTTTTTGAAATGACTTTAAATCTATACCATTTAGTTCAACAACAATCGTATCAAAATAATTATTTGTATTACTAATGATGTTATGACCATTCTTTGCAATTTCTTGACCAAGTTTTATTGTGTGTTTATGAATTACAGTTGCAATTTCTTTTAATTTTCTTGGACCATGAAATATCGCATACATTCCGGAGATAATTGCTAACAATACTTGAGCTGTACAGATATTAGATGTAGCTTTTTCACGCCTTATATGTTGTTCTCTTGTTTGTAGAGTTAACCTATATGCTTGATTGCCATGTTTATCTTTTGATACTCCAACAATTCTTCCAGGAATATCACGCTTAAATTCATCTGATGTAGCCATAAATGCTGCATGTGGTCCTCCAAAACCAAGTGGCACCCCAAAACGCTGACTATTGCCTACAGCAATATCTCCACCAAGATATCCTGGAGATTCAAAAAGCTGTAAACACATTAAATCAGTTGCAAAAACAACTTTACAGCCTGATTTATGTGCTTTATCAACGATTGACTGATAAGATTGAGAACTATCAATTTCACCAAATCGATTTGGATATTGCATAATACAACCAAATGCATTGTCAAAATTCATTTCTTTATAATGACAAATTTCAATTTCAATATCTAAAGGCGCTGCTCTTGCAACAATCACATCAATTGTTTGTTGAAAACAGTCTTGATCAATAAGAAACTTATTAGATTCAGTTCTATTTTTTCTGTATAGCATTAACATTGCTTCACTTGCTGCAGTTCCTTCATCTAATAACGATGCATTTGCAATTGGAAGATTACAGATTTCTGAAACCATCGTTTGATAGTTTAATAATGCTTCGAGCCTGCCTTGTGAAATTTCTGGTTGATAGGGCGTGTACTGAGTATACCATCCTGGATTTTCTAATATATTTCTTAAAATTACATTAGGAGTAATTGTATCATAGTACCCTTGTCCAATTAATGATCTATATAAATGATTTTTTTCTCCAATATTTTTTATATGTGCAAGTATACCATTCTCAGAAAATTGTTCATTACCAATAGAATCTTCATCAATATCTAAAATAGTCTCTGGAACAATTTTTTTAATTAAATCTTCAAGAGATTTTTGTTCAAGAAAAGATAACATTTCTTGAATATGATGGTTTTGAGGACCTATATGTTTCTTCTGAAATTCTGACATTTTACTGATATTCCACTCTTATTGGGTATAGTACCCCCGGAAGGACTCGAACCTACAACCAAGGGCTTAAAAGGCCCCTGCTCTACCAATTGAGCTACGGAGGCAAAAGTAGGTAAATTTAAGTGCATGAATCGTTATTTGGTAATGGAAAAAAGATAATTTTTTATAAAAATTTTCATTTAATTATTGCACAATTATATAAAACACTATTACCTTATGCATAGTCTTTTAGACTAATTGTAAACAAATACAACAAATCGAAAGGTTCCGCGGTTGGCGCTACGGAGCCTTTTTTGTTTCTAAAAAAAGTATTATCTTTTGACGATATTTGAAAATTGGGGGCGACCGGTTTCGACATTTTAGTAAGAAGCTTTAGGTGGCATGTAGAGCTTAGTAACTCTTAAAACTTCTAAACTTTATTAAGTGCCGATTATGGCCAAATGGCTATAGCTTAATTGCTTATAGCCCATCATCAGTAGACGGTTCTCATAGTTAGCTGAATGGTGTCATAAAAATGAGATAGCTTAATTCTTTGCTTTGATTTATTAAGTGAACCCTTAAAAGCTAGTTTTATATTTGGTTGTTCTTGAACACATATAAAATGAACACTAATCAAGTAACTAAACATGTAGAAGTTTAATTTTTCTCTATTATGGACGGGAGTTCGAATCTCCCCGCCTCCACAAATAAATTATGATACGATATATTTTTATAATAACATTAGCTTTCTTTTCTTTATCATGTGATTTTGATACCTCTGTTCAATTAGAGATAAGCAACAATGATGATTCTTATAATCCAATACCAGGTCCTAGAAATTGTTTTTGGTCTCGTGGTCCCATAAGTAAAGATCCTTATATCAACATTGCTTATCCTGATGCGAATGTTTTTTATTGGAGTGCAGCATTTACTATCCCTGAAGGCGCTCGACTTTATCTTAAAGGAGAATTCCCTTATTCAAGATATATGTCATTAATTAGTTATGATGGAAAAGGAACCCCAATAGAGTCTTTAGCTGATTATCTTATTATCCCTGATGAAAACTCAATTAATCCTTTTGTAGAGGGGGCTACTAGAAATCATAAAAATAGATCTTATACTATAGAAATTTTAAACCTTCCTAAAGAAATAAGAAGACAAGAAGGAGTAAAGCTAGATCTTCAAACTGATATTAGAAACGGAGATTCACAAAATGATATTCTTAAAAGAAATTCATTAAATGCAACCCAATATGGAAAAGGACAACAATCAATTGTTTATCGTATCTATGTTCCTGATAAGGGCAAAGATGAACTAGGGGGCGTCCCTTTCCCTCAGTTTATTTTAGTGTTAAGCAATGGAGAAGAATTGGCAGGAAAAGAAGCTTGCAATGCATTAAATGCTACTCAAATGGCACAGATTAGCATGGATGCTATAGGTCTCCCTATGACTGTATATTCAAAGCTTGTAAATCAACCTGATAAACCAAATACATGGCCATCAACTGTTCCAACAACCTGGTATTTACAATATGACAGAAATTTTCTTTTAGGTATTTATAATGGGCAACCACCTAAATCATTTAGAAAAAGCACCGGTGGTTTTTATCCAAATCTTGATAATAATTATGTACGAACCATTATTAATCGTAAACATGGTAAAGTGTTTGTTCTGAAAGGGAAATTACCTAAAACACCAAAAACTTATTATGGGGATGAAGTAATGACCAAAGGTGATTTAATTTATTGGTCTATTTGTTCCAATCAAGGTTTTGCAAATACTCGAGTGAATGATTGTCTTTTTGATGAACAAGTTCCTGTTAATGAAAACGGTGAGTATACAATTGTAGTAAGTAGAAAAGAAGACCGTCCACGCAATGCTTACCCTGAATGTGGGATTGGATGGTTGCCAATGGCTGATGATGGCGATGGAGCTATAGATGAAGACGCTACTGTGATTCAAATTAGAAATATGTTAGCCTCATCAGATTTTAGGCATGCAATTCAGAATGTTGATGAGATTGGTAAAGAGAAAGAAATTATGGGACCTTATTTACCGTCTTCTTTTTATACCACAACAGGTGGCTTTGAAGCACTATTCCCTTGTCTTCAATAAAATTAATTTTGGACACGATCAGGAAAATCTGTAATAATACCATCTATCCCAAAAGTAATGGCTTTATTAATTTCTTCAGGCTTATTAATAGTCCAAGAATATATTTTAAAACCTGAATCATGAATTGTATTAACAATTTCTTGATTTAAAGAAGAGAAATTTGGATGTATAGCAACTGCATCAAGTTTTGTTGCCATATCAAGCACCTCATTTAGTGTATTCTTTTCGTTTAACACCCCAATTGGGATATTTGTATTCTCATTTTTAAAAATTGTTAATTCATCCCAATTAAAACTTGAAACAATTAGTTGGTTTGCTTCCCATTGAGTATTGCTAACAAAGTTTTTAAGAATTAAAGCTGTTTTTTCAGCTGTATTTTTACCTTTTAACTCAACATTTAATAATATATTTCCATCGATAAGGGTTAATACTTCTTCCAGAGTTGGTATTTTGTATTTTCCTTCTACTAGAACATTATTTAGTGAATCGATTGTCATTTCTTCAATAAAACCAGTGCTATCAGTAAGACGATCTAATTTTTTATCATGGAAAACAACTATTTCACCAGATGCACAACGAAAAACATCTATTTCTACACCATCAACCCCCAAATCAATTGCTTTTTGTATAGATTCTAAGGTGTTTTCAGCGATATGTCCTTTAGCGCCTCTATGGCCAATATTAAGTATATCTTTATTTTCACATGAGTTAAGCATAATAATGAAAAGTAAAACACTTATTTTTTTCATGAAATTAATTTCCTTCATGAATTTCTACCGCAGCACGCAAACCAGAGAATAATGCTCCTTGCATCCATCCATGATCATTTGAAGCATGTTCGCCTGCAAAATGAATACGGCCTTCTGCAGCCCCAATATGGTCTGCTAGCGCTGAATCTTGAGATGAGGTAGGTGATGCCCATGCTCCTTTTGACCATTCTTCAAGAGCCCATGACTGAGACGTGCCATTTTCTATATTATTTGTTGCTCCAGGGAAAATATTTTCCCATCTGTTCAGAACGGTATCAATGCGCTGCTGTTCAGTTAGTATATCCATTTCTTCTGCTCTATTATATCGTAAATAAGACATAATAATACCACGTGGACCACTTAAATCCCAAGTAGGTTGCCAGATTTCTTCTGGTAAATCAGTATTTCCCCATCCATTTAACCCTTCATTTTCCCAAAATCGATTTTGAAATTGAATATAAATTCTTGTTGACGATGCATATCGATACCCACCATTCATTGCCGTCTGTTTTTCTGTTGATAATGATGGTGTAAATTGAATTTTATTTAAAACAGTTAAAGGAACAGTACATAAAGCTCTATCTGCAGTAAAAGACTGCCCATTTGTTGTTTGCACAGTAACCCCATTAGAATTTTGTGCAATAGATTGGGCAGGGCTTGCAAGTGAGATATAATTATCTAAATAATCTGCAAATGCATACGGTAAACGATCTGATCCACCACGAATTTTGACATAATCTTTACGAAAAACTGAACCATATGTTGCGTTAAGATAGTTGCTATTTGAAATTAGTTCTCGATTGCCATCATTTACATCTACATAAGAGCCTGACGTAGCATAGAAAGGATCTAGTTGTAAATTAAAATGGTTTGCATATCCTAATGTTAAATCATGGCTAGGCTTAATTCTTGCTGCTCCTCCTTCCCCAAAGTGATTATCAGCAAATGGAGAGCGAATTGTAAATACTCGTCCACCAATTCGATTTCTTGCTTCTAAAATTGTTACAGCATGACCTGCGCGATTTAATTCATATGCAGCAACTAACCCAGAAAGTCCTGCACCGATAATGATAACTTTTTTAGATGGCCTATTACCAGATAGCATCCCTGGTGAATAGGTAATTGGAGGACTATCTTCATTTGGACTTCCTTCATTATCTTCACATGATGGTATAAGTGTTGCGCCAGCTGCAATAATTACACTTCTTCGAATAAATTCTCGTCTTGTGATGTCAGACATATTATTATT
>DEAO01000003.1:7379-9479 GCA_002348725.1 Fidelibacterota bacterium UBA2980
GTTGCATCACATAACGCCATTCTTGCATGTGATAATTCAGTATTATCTAAATCAATAACTTTGTGATTTCCATAAAATTTATGATATTGTGCTGCCAATTCTTCAAGATAAGTTGCAAGTTTTCTTGGTTCCAATGATTCATGTAATTGTTCCATTCTTTTAGGAAATTGAGACAGTTTTTTCATTAATGATATTTCATCTTCTTCCTCTAGAAGTTGAAGATTTATTTTTTTGCTTTCTCCTACTTCTTTTTTGAAGCGTTTACCAAGATTAGAAATACGTGCATGCGCATATTGTAAATAATAAACAGGGTTTTTTTCAGATTCGTCCATTGCTAAACTTAAATCAAAATCAAGATGTGAATTAGCACCACGCATAATAAAAAAATATCTTATAATATCAGCACTTAATTTTTCAATCAGTTCATCAAGTGTAACAAAATTTGCTTTTCTAGTAGACATCTTCACAACTTTTCCACCTTCTTTTAGTGTTACAAATTGATGTATAACTACTTTGATATGATCAATGCTATGACCAAGTGACTCTAATGCAAGTAGCACATCTGGGTAAGTGTCGATATGGTCTGCACCAAAAACATCAACAATAAGATTAAAATTTCTTTTTACTTTATCAATATGATATGCAATATCTGGTAGACGATAAGTTGGTTCACCCGTACTTTTTACTAATACTTTGTCTTCTTCTTTTCCAAGCGCAGTAGTTTTAAACCAAATCGCTCCATCTTTTTTGTATGATAAAGATAGTTCTTCAAGCGCTTTTAAAACTTCATCAATTGATCCATTGTCATAAAAACTTTTTTCCTTAGAAAAAATATCAAAAACAATATTCAAACTATTTAATGTTCCTTGAATATTTTTAAAAATTTCTTTTTCTGTAAATGTTCTAAATTTTTCATCATTTTCATCTAAACTATCCCCATATTTTTCAATAATTTTTTCTGCAATATCATCAAGATATTCTCCAACATATCCATTGTCTGGGCTTTTAAATTCTCTACCAATTTTATTAGCATATTTTGCATAACAAGATTGACCCAAAACACGCATTTGTTTTCCTGCATCATTATAATAGTACTCTCGTGTTACATCATAATTATGCCATGATAGTATGTTCGATATAATATCTCCTAACACTGCCTGTCTTCCATGGCCTATAGTTAAAGGTCCTGTTGGGTTACAGCTGACAAATTCTACATTTGCAGTTTGTTTTTTAGTTTTAGGTTTTCCAAAGGAGCTTCTGTCAGATAAAATTTGATTTACCACATTAGAATAATAACTATTGTCAACTTTAAAGTTGACAAAACCTGGATTTGTTACAAAAACTGAAAATAAATTGTCTTCTTTATGAAATTCTACAATATCATTTGCTAAATCAATTGGTGCTTTTTTTAATTTTTTTGCAAGCACTAATGCAATATTAGATGAATAATCACCAAATCCTTTTTTATTATTTCGATTGATACTCCAATCTGTATTTTCAATTTTATTTTTCTTTAAATATAAAATAATAAATTCTTCTATTTTTTTTTCAATCATTATATTTCTACTTTTTTTGCATCAAACCAAATACGCTCAAGATTATAGTATTGTCTTATTTCATCAAGAAAAATATGCACCACAACATCTATATAATCAATAATAACCCAATTTAGATGATCATCACCTTCAATTCTCCAGACATCCTCTTTAACATTATCTCTAATATTTTCTGTAATTGATTTTACTTGAATAGAATTTGAAGCAGAACAAATAACAAAGTATTTTGATATGGTAGTAGTCTTTGATACATCAAGAGCTAAAATATCTTCAGCTTTTTTTTCTTCTGCACATGCAACAATCTCTTTTAATAATTTTTTTGGCGTCATTAATTCAAGTTAATAAAATCTTTATAGTCCTTTCCAATAATTATTTGTATATCTTCATCAAAATCTGTTGCTGTATTTAATTCAACATTAGAATGATGTATTCCCATCCCCAGCAGTGTTAATACATTTGTTACATTATTATTATTTTGATTTATAATCACCACTTTTGTTTTTTCATAGTTAGAGTTATCGGCATTTTCAATTCTTGTAATAAT
>DEAO01000003.1:9866-10021 GCA_002348725.1 Fidelibacterota bacterium UBA2980
ACTGCAATACGTAACATTTTAGAATTTTCATTTTCAAATAATTTAATTCTTTCTTTTTCTGTTTTTGGTGCACTATAGTCATTATAAGTTGTAGTAAAATTTTTCAAAAAGGCCCAACCAAACAATGAAATGCTAAATATCAAAAAAATTATAAT
>DEAO01000003.1:10421-10680 GCA_002348725.1 Fidelibacterota bacterium UBA2980
ATCAATTTTTTTTGTCTTAACAGTGCCACTATTATTAATTAACTCTATTACATCTGTTAAATAATATTCTTTCGACTCATTGTTAGATTTAACTTTTTTTAGATTCTTGAATAATTCTGAAATTTTAAAAATATAAATTCCTGGATTCATTTCTTTGATAGCTTTTTGGGATACATTACAATCTTTTTCTTCAACAATTTTGATTAAGTTTCCTGATTGATCTCTTATAATTCTTCCATAACCAGTTGGGTCTTCTAGT
>DEAO01000002.1 GCA_002348725.1 Fidelibacterota bacterium UBA2980
ACCACAAAGATTTGGCTAAATTTATTGCCTTTTATTTCAGTAATAATACCATTATGTGAAAGTTGAGCACCATTGTATCCTGATGTAACCGCTTCAATTGCTTCACAAGGTGGACCACAATCCAAATCTTGGAATAAAATATCTCCAACTTGAAGTTCTGGAGTTGATTGTCTAGAAAAAATTAATAATAAAACTACAACAATAAGCGCTAATCGTTCATTCAGGCGATTCATTGGTATTATCAATAATTGTAATTTCTTTACCTGTGTATTCGTATCGATCTAAATCTGGCCATGCTTTTGCAACATCATGCCAATTATCAGATTTTCCAAAATCACTTTCACGTCTTTTCATTGCTTCTTGGTATTCTTCTTCAGAATTAAACCACAGTTCTGCCATGCCACAACATCCTCCTTCTTTATCCTCTTCAAAGAATGTTAATACATATTTAACAGGGTTTAATATTTTTACCATATGAGGTGCATGAATATTTTCCCAATGGTCAAAAAAATTAGAACGTTTGATATCTTTCCTGTTTTGAATGAAAAGTACTTTTTTTATCATTGCATTCTCCTTACAGTCCAAAACTAACATCTTTTTTTTATTTACAACATTATTATTTACTTATTACATTGGATTCTAGTTTTAATATGCTATCAAAAATAGGAGATTTATATGTTTAAGAAAATTTTAGCAACATTATTTTGCTTTTCACTGGTCTTTGCTCAAGCAAATGTCAATAAGTTTAAGCAACTGAATGAGGAGATTACAACTCCAAATACATATCGAACTGCTGCAGGGTATCCAGGAGAAGATTATTGGCAAGTAGAAGCTGATTATGTAATGGATCTTATATTAGATGATGATAAACAACGTCTATATGGTGAAGAAACAATTACATTTCACAATAATAGCCCTCACCCAATTCCATATCTTTGGGTACAGCTTGATCAGAACGTGAGAGCGTTAGATTCTGATAGTTATAAAGTGCAAACAAGCGGTGATTTTGGAGCACAAAGAGGAAGAGAAAAAGTGCAAGTAGGTGAATCTATTCCTTTGAGCACGTTAAAGAATTTCTATCGTGATTTTGATGGAGGGTTTAAAATTGAACATGTCAAAGATGGTTTAAATCGTGATATCCCTTATATCATTAATAAAACAATGATGCGCGTTGATATACCAGAACCAATCCGTTCGGGACAATCTTATAAATTTAAAATTAAATGGTGGTACAATATCAATGATCATATAAGAGATGGCGGAAGATCTGGATATGAATATTTTGAAGAAGATGATAATTATATCTATACTATTGCACAATTCTTCCCACGCATGTGCATGTATAATGATGTTTATGGATGGCAAAATAAACAATTTTTAGGTCGAGGTGAATTCACATTAATTTTTGGAGACTATGATGTAAAAATTACTGTGCCTGCTGACCACGTTCTTGGTGCTACAGGAGTATTACAAAATCCACAACAAGTATTATCTAAAGAGCAAATTGATAGATTAGAAGAAGCAGAAACTGCTGATGAGCCTATAAAGATTGTAACTAATGCGGAAGCTTTAGAAAATGAAAAAGATCAATCTAAAGATGAAAAAACATGGCACTTTAAAGCAGAAGATGTTCGTGATTATGCATTTGCTACATCAAGAAAATATATATGGGACGCTATTGGAGTTGAAGTTGGAGGTAATACAGTCATGGCAATGTCATATTATCCAAACGAAGCAGAACCTTTGTGGGGACAATATTCTACAAAAGCTGTAGCCCATACGGTGGAAGTTTATTCAAAGTACACTTTTGATTATCCTTACCCAGTAGCAATTTCAGCTCATATCAATTATATGGGCATGGAATATCCAATGATTTGTTTTAATGGATATCGCCCTGAAGAAGATGGCACTTATTCTGAACGTACTAAACGAGGTTTAATTGGAGTGATTATTCATGAGGTTGGACATTTCTGGTTCCCTATGATTGTGAATTCAGATGAACGCCAATGGACTTGGATGGATGAAGGGCTTAACTCTTTTATGGATGATATAGCAGGAAGAGAATGGGATACAGAACTATTCCATCCTTCAAGAAACACAGACTATATTATTAATTATATGAAAGGTGATAAATCAAATATCATGCCGATTATGACTAATTCAGAATCGATTTATCAATTTGGTGCAAATGCATATGGAAAACCAACATTAGCACTAAATATTTTAAGAGATACTATCATGGGACGTGAGTTATTTGATTATGCTTTTAAAGAATATTCTAAAACATGGATGTTTAAACACCCAACTCCTACAGATTTCTTCCGTATTATGGAAAATGCATCTGCAGTAGACCTAGATTGGTTTTGGAGAGGATGGTTCTTTAGCAATGATCATGTAGATCTTTCTATTGAGTCTGTTGATTGGTATCAACTGGAGATGGATCCAGACAAGAAACAATCACTTGATGAAGATGATACTCAATATTATAGCGCAATGCTTGATGAGGAAGACATTGAAGCAACTGTGACAGATCGTGACCCAAATACTAGAGATTTTTATGATAATTATGATAAAAATCAAGTTACCAAGAGAGACAAAAGAGAATATCGTAATTTTCTCGATGATTTATCTGATGAAGAACGTGCTTTAGTAGACAAAAATGATCATTTTTATTCTGTTAAATTCTCAGATAACGATGGTATAATCATGCCTATCATTGTTCAGTTTGAATATGAAGATGGAGACAAAGAAGTGATTAAGATTCCAGTTGAAGTTTGGAGATTTAATCGAGGCGAAGTTACAAAAATCTTTAAAACAGAAAAGCCAATTAAGACTATGACTTTAGATCCATTTATACAAACTGCTGATGTTGACAGAAGTAATAATTATTGGCCTGAAAGAGTAGAGCCAACTCGATTCGAAACATTTAAGTCTTCTGGCTGGGGTGGAAGTAAGAATCTAATGCAGCGTGTACGTGATGATGCTGCTGCTGATGATGATTCAGAAGACGATTCTGAATAAAAAATGAATTCTATATCAAAGACAATAGGCTCAATAATGTTATTGAGCCTTATCTTTGCTCATCAGTTTTTTATTTCTACAACTGATGTCCAATTTAAATCAAAAGAAGAAAGAGCCGAAATCACTATTCAGGTTTTTACTCACGATGTTAATCTACTGTTAGAAAATGCTAACTATAACACACTACATTTAGGAACAGAAAAGGAAAGTGATGAAATCGATATATTTTTAGTGAATTACCTATCTGATAATTTTATTATTCAAGATTATATATGGAAATATGTTGGGAAAGAGGTTGGTTTAGATTACACCATTTTCTTTTTGGAAATAGAAAAATTCTCTTTATCTCCTAAAATTGCTATTTTGAATTCTATATTTATGGATTTATCGACCAAACAAGTTAATATTGTTAATTTTTATAATGATGGTAATGTGCAATCAGCAAGTATGACAATTGGTGAGCCAGTATTTTCTTTTAGTTTTCAGTAACTGTTTTATATCCTGTAAACCATATTACAACACCACCAAACATCATTGCGATGCATAACAGTTGCCCCATACTCAAGTTTAGTAAAATAAATCCTAAGTGATTGTCTGGTTCTCGAACATATTCAATAAAAAATCTAAAGAAAGCATACCCAAACACATAGAGACCACTATTAAATCCTAAAAATGTAAATCGTGTTCTAAGTGATTTGATTAAAAAATATAATACAATACCTTCAAAAAATGCTTCATACAATTGTGATGGATGTCTTAATTGATAATCACCTGCATTTGGGAAATACATCCCAATAGAGGCCTCTGTCACTCGTCCATATAGTTCTCCATTAATAAAATTCCCAATTCTTCCAAAAAAGTAACCTAAAGGAATTGCAGGAGTCAAAAAATCTGCAACAGTATATAGATGCAAACCTTTTTTTCTAGCATACATCCAAATTGCTATTAATACCCCAATAACTCCTCCATGATAAGACATTCCTGCAATGCCAGTGAATTTCCATACTCCATTTTTGATAGAGAATGGAAGAAGGATTTCTAATGGATTGTCAATATAGTATTCAAAATTATAAAATAATACATACCCTAAACGTGCTCCTATAATTAGGGCAATAAAACACCAAGATAATAAATCTTCAAATTCTGGCAATGTAAGTTTTGTATACTCTTTGTTATTAATTTTTGATCTACACAATAGGTATACAATTCCAAATGCAACAAGATACATTGTTGAATACCAATAAATAGAAAAAGAACCAATCGATAATAAGATTGGATCCATTTTTGAAGGTAATGTTTGCCACCATACTATGAAATCCATACCGTAAAATACAAAAATTACTTTGTAACATAAAAAAAATTATATAATGTAGAGCAAGATTATGATTCTATCTGGAAAAGAGATTATAAATAGACAAGGCAATGATATAATTATTGATCCTTTCAATGAAAAACAGGTTAATCCGAATAGTTATAACTTAAAACTTCATAATGAGCTTGTTGTGTATGATTCTGACATATTAGATATGAAAAAAGATAATACAGGAACAAAGATGATTATACCAGAAGAAGGATTGTTATTAGAAAGTAATAAACTATATCTTGGTAGAACAGTGGAGTACACAGAAACTCATAACCTAATTCCTATGCTAGAAGGTCGATCTTCTGTTGGAAGGTTAGGTTTATTTGTTCATGTCACAGCGGGATTCGGAGATGTAGGTTTTAAAGGTTATTGGACGTTAGAAATTTTTTGTGTTCAACCAATTAAAATTTATCCAAACATAGAAATATGTCAAATTTTTTATCATTCTATTGATGGAGATTATACATCATATGAGGGCGGAAAATATCAAGCAAATCGAGATATCCAAACGAGTATGTTGCACAAAGATTTTGAGGAAAAATAGTTGTCTTATATTTTTGTAAAAATTATAAGATTATATCAAATTCTGCTTTCTCCAATTTTAGGATCAAATTGTCGCTATCATCCTACATGTTCTCAGTATATGATTGATGCAATCAATGAGTGGGGCATTCTAAAAGGTGGAATCTTAGGTATAAAACGAATAACTAAATGCCATCCTTTTAGTTCAAAGGGTTTTGATCCAATTCCAAAAAAAATGAAAGATAAATAAAATGCATGAATGGATTTCATTTTTAGAAAGTGTTCTTAGTAATAATTTTACATTTTCTGTTATTTTTGTCTTAGGTATGTTCCATGCATTAGAGCCAGGCCATGGAAAAACATTGATTCTCGCATATATGAGTGGAGGTTCAATGCGTTTTTTTGGTGCAATACAACTGATTACAGGGCTGATTATTACACATTTTGCTTTATTTTCTTTGATAGCATTTTTATTACAAGCAGGCAATGAATCTTTCCCTATTTTAGGAAAGATTGGTCCCCTATTTATTATTTTATTAGGACTGTATTTATTATATAGGTCTATGAAAGAAATTCGTCATGAGCATGATGATGAATGTGAAGAACCGATGCATTTTCATTTTAATGAATCAAGATTTTCAAGTCCATTTATTACTGGAATGGTTGCAGGCTTAATTCCTTGTCCATCTGCGGTGGCGGTATTATTAATTGCAGGAACAAAGTTTAGCAGTGAAGCTTTAATTTTGTATTCTAGTATTCTTATATATGTTTTAGGTATTGCTTTAACATTAATTGGAATTATGATTTTATTTTTATTATTTAAAGACAGATTTAGTAATCAACTAAATTCAATTAATCAAAAGTTTAATACAAACATAATTGCTGCTGTTTTAATCATAATAATAGGAATACTGTATTTTTTAATGAATTTCTATGGCTTAGGACATCAGCATTAAAGAACTTCTATACCAAATTTCTTCAATAAGCTTGCCAAAATAAGAAATAAAGAAACCATAACAACTAAAGAAAGTGCCATACTGAATCCAAATGAAATATTCTTCTTTAATAAGTATGGGAATAGTATAAAAAATGATAAAGACAATAGTGTCATCCAAAATATATTATAAGATAATGATATAATACGTTCTGTATCTTTTGTTTCAACTTGTAACCAGCTAATAGTTAGAATTGACATAATAGGGAGGGATACAATAATTGAACCTAGAATAATACTTTTTTTTGCAACTTCAGATGCAATAAAGATAATTATAGCAGATAAGATAATTTTAATTGCTTCGAACATGGTTTTTTGTAATTTTCATGAAATAATTTAATGAGAAATTAAGAAATGGACTTAAGTAATATTTATATTGGTTTTGCGCTTGCAACTTTTGCTGGGCTTAGCACAGGGATTGGTAGTTTTTTAGGATTATACTCTAAATTTGAAAATAAAAGACTATTATCAATATCTCTTGGTTTTGCAGCTGGTATCATGATTTATGTTTCTTTCGTAGAACTTCTTAAGCTTTCTTTCGAAGATTTATCATTGTTATACGGAGATACATATGGCAGTTTAATTGGAGTTACTGCATTTACTGCAGGATTATTAATCATGTTATTTATTGATCAACTCTTTGATCATCATTCAATTGCTGATTTTATTGCACGATCTTCAAATAAAAATGAAACCGCATTGATTCGTACAGGAGTATTTTCTGCAATTGCTCTAGCTATTCATAATTTTCCAGAAGGATTTGCAACATTTACAGCTGCGGTATATGATCCTACTGTTGGAGCAACGCTCGCATTTGCTATTGCAATTCACAATATCCCTGAAGGATTAGCTGTATCAGTTCCTATTTATTATGCTACCAAAAATAAATCCAAAGCATTCTGGTTATCTTTTTGTTCAGGTCTTGCTGAACCTGTTGGTGCATTAATTGGATTTTTAGTTTTTAGCACAGTGTATAATGAAGGACTGTTTGGAATATCTTTTGCTCTTTGTGCTGGCATTATGATTTATGTTGCTTTAAATGAGCTTTTACCTGTTTCAAAAGAATATGGTGAACCGACTGATCCTATCATAGGAGTAACTGCTGGAATGATTGTAATGGCAATAAGTTTAATACTGCTGTATGCCTAAGCAATTATTTTATTAGAGAAACTATTTCTTCTGAAAGTGGTTTTACTTTGGAATCAAAAAAACCAACTAATTTTCCATCTTCATCTATGATATATTTACAAAAATTCCAACTAGGTTTTTGATCATTCCATCCATTTAATTCTTTATTTGATAACCAATGATAAACGGGACTTTGTTTTTTACCTTTAGTCGTTATTTTTTCAAACATTTGGAAGGTAACCCCATAATTACTCTCACAAAATTCTGCTATTTCTTCATTGCTCCCTCTTTCTTGAAATAAAAAATCATTTGCAGGAAATCCTAAAATAGCAACCTTATTCCCATATAGTTCATGTAATTTTTGCAAACCTTCATATTGATAGGTATAGCCACATTTTGATGCAACATTTACAATTAATACTTTTTTCCCTTTAAATTTTTCAAATGAAATTTCTTGTCCATCAATTGTAACTGCCTTTAAATCATAGAAATTTGAACTTGAAACCATACTATTATTTTTTGCTATTCTTTTGTATGAAAATCCACTCAACATAATAACGATTGAAAAACCAATTAGGGTTATTAACCAATAATGTGTTGGTATTAATATTTTTATCATAACTATCCTTAAAATTTTACAAATTCTAACATGATTTTTGTAAAAAAAGAAGAATTATCGGATACAGCACAGTGGATTGCAAATAATTTTGAACAAATATTTGTTATCTTTTGTATTTTCTGTGTCTTAATATCTTCATTATTTTTTTTAAGGTTGTATAATAATAGATATCGCGAATGAGAAATTATTTATTAATAATTATATGTTTTACTGTGCTTTCTTGTGCTAACAAAGAAGAAACATCTCCAAAAGATAATCCTAAATCTATTGAACAAAATCAAAGATCATCTCAAGATAAATCTCAAATAAGTCAGATTGTTTTTCGAGATGCTCAAGGTAATTTACTAACTGAAGCAGAAAAAGATAGTTTGCTTGATAATACAAGTGGAATTCAAGCTTTAAGGCGAATCAATGATAATAATACAGAATATATACTCTTTAAAAATTTTGATGACCTAAGAGGGTTTGTGCCAGATGACACTGTTGACAATCTAATCCAAGAATATAATTTAATGCAGTCAGGCGGTAGAGGTGCTGTTATTACACAAAGAATAATAGATACATGGAAAGATCAAAAATTACCAAAAGGTGATTTGAATATGTTGGATGGCTCAGTGAAATCTTTCAAAGATTTTGAAGGAAAAATCTTAGTATTAAATTTTTGGTATATCGCTTGTAGTCCATGTATTCTTGAAATGCCATACTTGAATCAGTTAGTTGAAAAATACAAAAATGAAGACATAGAATTTTTGGCATTAAGTTTTGATTCTATTCCAGATATAAAGAATTTTCTATCACGTACCGAATTCAATTATATTCATGGATCAATTGACAGAAATTTTATGTATGAATTTACTCCGGTATCACCTGGACACTTTATTGTCGATAAAAATGGAATTATTAGAGATATTTTAATTGGTGCACCAAGGAATACCGAACAAATTTATGGCAAGCTTATTTCGGTCATAGAAAAAATAAAAAAATGAATTTTGAATCAATTATTCGTTTTGTAATATATAACATGAAAGCTAAACAACTGTTATCAGTCATCTTTCTATCAACATCTTTGTTAGCGCAAGGTCATATGGTATCTTCTAATCAAAATGCAGTTATTGTTTCTTTTGGATATGATAGGAGCGTTGATTTTTTTGGTGAAGGAAAGTTTTTAAGAGATAGTTATAATAATTCATTAAACCTGTCTTACATATATAATGAATTTCTTGGATTTGATCTTTCTTATGGTTATTCCTTATTTAATCGTAAAGATTCTTATAGTGATGTAGAAAACACGTTCGATTTTTCTGATAATTTTAGAGAGAATAATCCTGATGTTAGTGATAAAGGGTTCTCTTTCGGTGTAACTTATCATTTAGAAAATAATGAAAAAATGCCTATTGATATGTCATTTGGTTTAAGGTATGGAAATGGCGACTATAACAATGATATTTTAGATGCGACCAATCAAGATTTTTATAGAAAATATTATGCTTTAGAAGTTGCTGGCTATACAACAATAGAAGCAAATGCAAATTTTAATGTAGGTCCAATCTTCAAATTAAGCTTTGTAAATGAAAAAAATATTCATGATGAGATTACTATTGTTGAAGAGATAGTCACAACTGACACAGTTTCAAAAAATAATAATCATGTTAATATAAGAGTTGGATTTCCAATATTATTTGATGAAGGAGCTTTTCAAAACTTAGGAGAAACTCAATTTATTGTAGAGCCTATCTTATCTAATGCATTTGGGGAAACATATTTTGGAATCAATATAGGTTTTTTATTTAATAATTAATAAAAAGGTATTATTGGCTCCTCAATTTAATATCCATAAAGAC
>DEAO01000035.1:0-3606 GCA_002348725.1 Fidelibacterota bacterium UBA2980
AAATATCTTTTACTATTCTTTTATTTCTTAGCAGTGGCAATTTTATTTTATCCTGTCATTTTCCAGAATAATACCTTTGGTTCTGGAGATACACTCAATCCATATGCTATTAATCATATTTTAGATATATATAAAGACAAAATAGGGCAGTGGCCTTTATGGCAGCCTTGGATTTTTTCTGGAATGCCAACGGTTGAGGCTTTTACCTACATTAATCAGCTATATATTCCTACTGCTATACTAACTTGGTTAGGATTTTCTGATAATGGCATCCAATTTCTTCATCTGATTTTTTCTGCAATGGGTATGTATCTATTAATGAATCAATTTAAAATGAATTCGTTGATATCTTTTTCAATTAGTCTATTATGGATGCTCAATCCATTTTTAATCACTATGATTGTCTTTGGGCATGGCAGTCAAATGATGACTGCAGCTTATATTCCTTGGATTCTTTATGCTATCAACAATTTATCTCGTGATACATCCTTAAGAAATGCATTTGTTCTTGCGTTATTAATTGGTTTACAGCTCCAAAGAGGCCATGTTCAGATAGCTTATTATTCTTGGATGTTATTTGGCGCTTATTTTTTATACCATGATTGTTATTATATCAAAAATAAGGTCATAAACTATAAATATATCATTTCATTTCTTGTTGCCTGCATAATTGGTTTTCTTTTATCCTCGCATATATACTATCCATCGCTAGAATACACATCTGAATCAATTAGATCTGGTGGAATGTTAGGTTATGACTATGCAACCAATTGGTCAATGCATCCTAAAGAGTTAATCACCTATCTTTTTCCTTATTATTATGGATTTGGAGGAGAAAATTATTCTGGATTTATGCCATTTACTGATTATCCAAATTATGTTGGATTTTTTGTACTATTATTTGCGGCATTATCTTTTTTAAATCTTGATAGTCGAAGAATATTCTTTGGGTCAATATTAGTTTTATCTATCCTGCTTTCATTTGGAAAGTATTTTAGTATTATTTTTGACCTGTTCTATAATTTTTTCCCATTCTTTGACAAATTCCGTGTTCCAAGCATGATTTTGATTCTAAGCAACTTCTGTCTCTATATATTAGCAGGATTTGGCTTGGTAGATCTGGTAGAACGATTCAAATTAAAAGATATTAAGGCCAAATATCTTATTCTTACATTTTTAGCTATTTCTGTTTTAGATATTTATAGAATTAATACTAATATTATCAATCCTGATAAGAATTCAGGGCAAAAATCACAATTAATCTCTAATGAAAAATTTGACTCTTTTTTTGTTGAAGATAAATTAACTGATTTTTTAAAAAATGATTCTGATTTGTATAGAATATACCCTGTAGGACCTCTTTTTCAAGATCCAAAACTAAAATTTCACGGAATTCAATCCGTTGGGGGTTATCATCCTGCAAAATTCAGACATTATAATGATTTGTTAGATAATTCTAATAACCTACTTTCATTTCCCATCCTAAAATCTTTAAATGTGAAATATTTGTTGAGTCCATTTGAGGTATCACATGATCAAATTGAAATGATTGATACAGTTCCTTATAGTTCTATAATGGGAAATATGGATTTAAAAATTTATAAGATTAAAGATAGTCTTAATAGGGCATGGTTTGTCAAAAGAACCATTAAAGAAGACAATAATTTATACAATTACCTTAACTCAAGCGCATTTAATCCAGAAGATGTTGCTGTTGTAAAAGATTTAGATGCACAAAGCTTCAGTAAAGGAGAAATTTTAAATATTGAATGGGGAATTCATGAAATAACAATTGATATAGAAGCATCTAGCAAATCATTTTTAGTAGTTAGTGAAGTGTATTATCCAAAACGATGGAAGCTTACTATTAACAATGAGCCATCTGAAACTTTTCAAGTGAATGGAGTTTTAAGAGGCGTAATGGTTGATGCTGGTAAACATAGAATTGAATTCAAATATGAATCAAAAAGTTTTAAATATTTAAGATTTTTATCTAATAGTATAATCATGTTATCATTTTTCATTTTTGGCGCACCATTTGCAATGCGCTTGTTAAAAGGAAATACCTAAACTAACTTTGCTCTATGTTTATAAATAAGCTTATAATTCAAGAATCTCAGACAAGTTTTGTCGATGCACTATTGGCACAATTGCCATTTTTCTTGATATTCTTCATTATTTGGTATTTTATGTTAAGACCAAATATGAAAAAACAGGAAGAAGTAAAGAAAATGCAATCTAGCCTTAAGAAAGGTGATAGAGTTGTGACTGTTGGCGGCATACATGGAAAGGTTATTGAAGTCAAAACAGACAAAGTAGTCTTAAAAGTTTCAAACAATAATGAAATTACTGTAGACAACACAGCTATCAATCGATTAAATAAACCAAAAAAGAAAGATTCAGATGCCAGTTAGAAAAGTAGTGACCTATGGACATCCTGTTTTAAAAAAAGTGTCTTCAGATATAACTGATTTTTCAGATATTGAATCATTCATTCAAGATTTGTTTGATACAATGTATGAATTTGATGGCATAGGATTAGCAGCAAATCAACTTGGTGTAGACAAACGAATATTTGTGGTTGATATATCACATATGGAAGAGTCAGATGCTGATTCAGATAAGCCATTAGTGTTTATCAACGGTAGAGTTGAAAATCCTTCAGGATCTTGTGTCGATTCAGAAGGATGTTTATCTTTGCCTGGAATAAGAATTAATGTTGAAAGGTATGAATCAATCCAATATTCATATTTAGATAAAAATTTGAATAAATGTTCAAAAATTTTTTCTGGTCTTTTAGCAAGAGTCATCCAACATGAAAATGATCATTTAGATGGAAAAATAATTACTGATTATGCTACTCCATCTGATTTGCTTGAATATAAGACTCACCTTGAAACAATGAGGTTAGAAAACAGTTAATAATTCTATGAGAATAGTTTTTTTCGGGAATACAGAATTTTCAAATCCTACACTTAAAAAGTGCAATTCTTCTTATGATGTTATCTCTGTTGTGACAAATCATTCGAAGCAGATGGGAAGAGGAAGAAAGTTCCTAGAAACTCCCGTTAAGAGCTTGGCTGACGAATTAAAGCTCAATGTTATAGAAATTGATAATCTCAACGATGAAAGCTTTATTAATCAGTTAAAATCTTTATCTCCTGATTTATTTGTAGTAGTTGCATACAGGGTATTACCACAAACCCTTCTTGATATTCCTAGGTTAGGATCCATTAATCTGCATTCTTCTTTATTGCCAAAATATCGTGGTGCAGCACCAATTCAACATTCAATTATGAATGGCGATCAAGTTACAGGTGTTTCTACATTTATTATTGAACCAAAAGTTGATACTGGAAATATATTATTGCAAAAGCAGTGCAAAATTAATGAAGATGATGATTATGGTACTTTATCATCAAAATTAAGCACTATAGGTGCTGAACTTCTCATTGAATCTATTAGCAAATATCATGATGGAAGCATTACGCCAGTTTTGCAAGATAATAAATTAGCGACCCTTGCTCCAAAAATTAAAAAAGAAGATTATATCATTGATTGGAATAAGGATGCATCTGTTGTTAACAATAAGATTAGAGCATTTAG
>DEAO01000035.1:3988-20422 GCA_002348725.1 Fidelibacterota bacterium UBA2980
TAAATAAGGGAATAGATTATAATGAGGCGGGAAAAATAATTAATTTGTCTAAAGAATATTTCGAAGTGACATGTTCGCATGGTTCTTTAAAAATATATGAGATTCAGATTGAAGGAAAAAAAAGAATGTCTTCAAAAGACTTTATAATGGGATTTCAAACGCTAGAAGGGGTATGCCTTGGTTAAAATAGCAAAAGAAATTGGAATTTTCTTATCCACTGGATTATTGTTGGTTTTGCTTTTCAATTATCTGGTAATGCCTCTTTATATCAATGAAAGAAATACTGTTTTTACTCCGAATTTAGAAGGGCTTGATATCGATACAGCACAATCTCTTTCAAAATCAGAAGGGATAGAAGTCGTTGTTGTTGATACTATTTTTACTAATGATATTAATCCAGATATTATTCTTGAACAGTTCCCTGCAGCAGGCAAAGAAGTTAAGGCAGGTAGAGCTATTAAAACAAAGATCACTTCTATGAATAAAAAAGTTCTTGTTCCTGAATTATTAGGTAAAACTTTAAGAGCTTCTGAGATTGAATTAAATCAAATTGGAATAGCAGTTGATTCAGTTTACTACTCTTTCAACCCGAATTATCCAAAAGGAATTATATCATGGCAATCTCCTGCTCCGTTAGACAGTATAAGAAAAGGATTTGGAGTGAGATTAGAAGTCAGTAGAGGGTTAGCTCCAAATGACTTTGTTCCTGTGCCAAATTTAATTGGATTATTTTACAATGAAGCATTAGAAAGGATTGACAGTTCAAACTTGAAAAAAGGTTCAATCAAATTTGTTGATTATGAAAAGTCTGTTCCTAATATTGTTTTAAATCAGAGCCCAAAAGAGGGAACAAAAATATCTCAGAACAGCAAAATAAACTTGGTGATTAGTAAATAATGTATTTTCGAAATATAAAACTTCTTTTGTTTATCAGTTTTGTTTTGATATCTTGTTCAAACAAAGAACAAAATAATATTTTTGATGAAACCTCTTTTTCCTATAATCTTGATTTCAATAATTATGATATAATCAATGGTGATTCACTTTCTTATCAGCTCTCTATAGATATTTTAGATCCAACAATTAAGACTATTGATATGTCTATATACAGTAATTCAGAAATTTATGATAATCTTTCAATCGTTAATATTGATTCTAATCAGATGTTTAATGGAAAAATTGCTTTAATGAATAATAAATCTTTTTCTGTATCTTTTTCTAATAATAGGAACACTATTATAAATCTTGATTACGTAATCCCTGAAAAAAGAGATATAAACACTACCTTGTTTTTTAACAATGAATCTAACTTTAAAAGACATTCATTTTTATTTGAAAAAGATTTTATTAATACAGATAGATTTTTATATGATGAGTTTAAGAAATATAGTTTTTCAGATAGAGAAGTTATTGTTTTGTGTGATATTGATAATTTATCCAACCAATCAATTGTAGATATACAGAGATTTTTACTAAATGGTGGATTCCTTGTGGTTTTTCTTTCCCAAAACTCTGAAAAAAATAAGGATTTAATATATAGTTTAGGATATCCAGAAGTGAAAGCGATTCGAGGATCTGCTCGTAATCAATTTTTCCCTATTGGAGACGTAGATTTTGTAAGTAAAGATTTTTCAGGCACTAATGCTATATTTAGTCAGTCAAAGATTTATCGATATATTGAATTAAGTCAAAATGAAAGACAGTATTCTAAGATTTCTTTTTCTAATAATGATCCATTATTAATTCAAAAAGACATTTTAGATGGAAAAGCATTTTTTATCACAACCAAATTAGATAAAAGTTGGTCTAATGATGATTTTAATTCAGCTCTTTCCGACATTATAGATAGAATATTCTTCCAAAGAATGATTTCGAATGCATACTAAAAAAGAAAAAGCTTTATTAGTAGCTCCAAGAACTTGGAATAGTGGTAAAAATTACAATTATAGTATTGAAGAACTTTCTTTATTAGTTGATACTCTTGGATTAGAAGTTTCTGATACAATTATTCAAAATATTAAGAAGATTAATTCAGCTTATTTTGTTGGATCTGGAAAAGCAAAACAGATTGTAGAGCAAGCAAAGTTGCTAAATGCAGATTATGTAATCTTTGATGAAGATTTAAGTCCAGTACAAACGAAAAACTTTCAAAAATTGAATAAAGATTTACGATTTATAGATCGAAGCGGTGTCATTTTAGAGATATTTTATAATAATGCGAAATCTAAAGAATCAAAAACTCAGGTTGAATTAGCTAGATTAGAATATCAGTTACCAAGACTTACAAGAATGTGGACACACCTTGAAAGACAGATGGGAGGCTTTGGTACAAGAGCTGGAGCTGGGGAAACGCAAATTGAGGTAGATAGAAGAATCTTAAGAAAAAGAATATCTCTTTTGAAAAAGAAACTTAAAAGCATTGATTCTGAAAGAAGAGTTCAAAGTAAGAAGAGAAAAAATTTCTTTCGCACTTCATTGGTAGGATACACTAATGTTGGTAAATCTTCTTTGATGAAATGCTTAACAAAAAGCAATGTATTAATTAGAAATCAATTATTTGCAACTTTAGATACAACTGTTAGACGTTTTTTCGTAAGTGAATCAAATTATGTTCTTTTAAGCGATACAGTTGGATTTATTAGAAACCTACCAAACAATCTAATAGCCAGTTTTAAGTCTACATTGCAAGAAGTCGTAGACTCTAACTTATTGTTAATAGTTTTAGATGCAAATTCTAATGATTTATATAATGAGATCCATACAATAGAAAGTGTATTAACAGAGATTGGTGCGGAAAAAATTCCTCACCAATATATTTTTAATAAAATTGATTTAATTGATAATGACAAAATAAAATATCTAAAGAATTCTTTTCCTGATGCTATTATGGTTTCTGCAACTAGGTCATTGCAACTATCAAATATAAAGAAACTAATTAAAGCAAATTATGAAGGTTGGTCTACTTCTCTAAAGAATCCATCGCACAAGCAATTGTAGCATCTCCTGTTACATTCGTTGTGGTACGTATCATATCTAAGATTCGATCTACTCCAAGAATTAGTGCTATTCCTTCGCTTGGAACATTAATTGCTTCCAAAATGATAACTAACATTATAATTCCAGCTCCTGGTACAGCAGCAGTTCCTATTGATGCTAATACAGCAGTTGCTACAATAGTAAATTGATCTGCAAAAGTAAGATCCATTCCAACAGCTTGCGCAATAAATACAGCCGCAACTCCTTGATATAATGCTGTTCCATCCATATTAATGGTAGCTCCTAATGGAAGTACAAATGAAGAGATTTCTTCAGAAACACCAAGATCTTTTTCACAACGTTTCATTGTTACTGGTAAAGTTGCTCCACTAGAACTTGTTGAGAAAGCTACAAGCTGTACAGGTCCAATAGATTTGAAGAAATGTTTAAGACTTATATTAGTAAAAATTTTAAGAATAGAAATATAAGTGATACTCATATGCATAAATAATCCAGCAATCACAACTCCCATATAAAATAATAGGGCTGATAAAATACTGCTTATCTGAGATATATCTCCAGAAACCGAACTGATAGTTTTAGCAATAAGCGCAAACACTCCGTAAGGAGCAAAATACATTATCATTTCTACTAACTTTATAATTAATTGATTGATTCCTTCAAGAAAATCTAAAACAGGTTTTGAAAATTTTCGATCAATTCCAATTAAAGAAATACCAAAAATAATTGATATAAATACTACTTGAAGCATGTTGCTATTATTGGAAGCTGCAGAAAAAATATTGCTTGGAACCATATCTACAAGAGGCTGTAAAGGTCCTCTATTTTTTTGCACAGAATCTGCTGCACTCTTTTTATCTGCAGCTTTTTCTATATATTCATTACTTAAAGTTTCTTGATAGCTATCAGGAATTGCAGATCCTGGTTCAAGAAGATTAACCAGTATTAAACCTATACTTACTGCAACAGCTGTAGTACCAATATATAGGAGAATTGTTTTCATTCCAATACGTGATAATTTTCTAGTATCTGAAAGAGAAGCTACACCTGTGATAAGAGAGGATACTACTAGAGGTACTGCTATTAGTTTTAAAAGATTTAAAAAAATTGTTCCAAATGGCGAAACAAAGTTTGAAGTAAACTCTGTCCATCCATTGATTGCACTTGCTATACCGTAAACTACGCCAAGAAGCAATCCAATTATTATTTTCCAGTGTAATTGCATTAATTAAGAATAATATATGTATTATGATTAAATTATTTCAATGATTTATTATCTTATCATTGGAATTTATTTAATTGGTTTATTGCTAATAGGTTTTAGCAAGTCAGATTCAATTAAAAATCAAGAAGACTTTTCTGTCGCAGGAAGATCTTTGTCGCCGTGGATTCTTGTTGGTACAATGGCGGCAACATGGATGGGAACAGGATCTGTGCTAGGGAATGCAGGAAAAACTTTTGAAATAGGTGCAGCAGGCTTTCTCTTGCCTATAGGTGGAATGTTAGGTGTCTTAGCGTTAACAAAAATAGCTGGAAAAGCTAGAGCTTCAGAAAAATTAACTGTACCAGAGATTATTGGATCACGATTTGGCGATACAGCAATGATACTTTCCGTTATTGCACTTCTTGCTGCTTATTTGGTAATTGTGAGTTATCAGTTTAATGCTGGCGGTGCAGTAATATACACTATATTTCATGATAATTTGGGGACAGGATTAACTTTAGATCAGTCAACTATAATAGCAGCACTGTTTATTGTTGCGTACACTGTTTTAGCAGGTTTATTAAGTGTTGCTTATACAGATGTTGCAAATGGAATACTGATGATTACATGTTTTGTTATTGCTCTACCAATTCTTTTCTTTCAAGCAGGTGGATTTGATGGGATGTCTGCTAGTTTTACAGCTAAAGGCATGACAGATAATATGTCTATGTTTGGAGTGTTGTCATTTCGAGAAGTTATCAATTTTACTTTGCCATCTTTCTTATTAATTCTTGGTGATGCAAATATGTATCAAAGATTTTTTGCGAGCGATTCAGTAGAATCTGCAAAAAAAGCAACGTATCTATTATTTTTTGCCGTTGTTATTCTAGAATCTTTAATAGTCGCCAATGCTTGGATTAGTTCTAGCATGATTACAGACATAGAAAAAGAATCGCATGTATTGATCTATGCAGCTTATAACTTCTTACCGCCACTCATTGGGGCATTAATGCTTGCAACAATAATAGGTATTATTGTTTCTACTGCTGATTCATTTCTTCTTGTTCCAACCACTATTTTAATTAATGATATTTACCTAAAATATTCAAATCGTAAGTATTCTGATAAGACAATCGTAACACTTAGCAGATTATTAGTATTATTGTTAGGATTTTTCTCATATTGGGTGTCAAGAATGTTTGCTGCAGATACAACAATTTTTGAAAAAGCATTATATGCATTCACAATTTATGGTACAGCAATCACTCCAACATTGTTGGCAGCATTTTTCTGGGATAAAGCAACGAAGTATGGTGCTATATGTTCAATTTTATCAGGAATAATTGCAACTGTTTATTTTGGAAACCAATGGAGTCTTGATGAAGCTGTTATTCCAGCATTGGCTATCTCATCTGTTGCATTGGTCTTGATAAGTCTTTTACGAAAGGAATAAATTTCTAGATTGTAATTTCTACTGGAGGACTATATGGAGATGGATCTTTTAATTCATTTTCAAGAGATCTTCTATAATATTCAAATGGCATTCCAGTTCCTTGCCAATCTTTGATATGGTTAATTATTTCAATGTTATTGTCAAATCTATTGGCGATACCTTCACGAACATGACCAGTAACATATTTGATATGATCTCTTTTCTTCGCCCAGCTTATATACACTCTTTTTAACATCTTTGCATAACCATTTGATTTGTATTTTTCCATAATAACAAAAGCATATGTATATAAAGTATTTCCTTTGCCAAAATTTTCATCAGTAATAGTCCATTTTTCTTCTCTAAGTTCTTCGAGTGGAATTCCAATGATATATGCAATAATTTCACCTTGATATTTTGCTATAAATGGTAAACATTTTTCAGCGTCAAAATATTTTTCAATGGTATTTTTTGTTAATACAGCTTGTTTACCATATTCTTTTGCAAGATGCAAAGAAATATTAATCAAAGGAGAATAGTCTTCTCTGCCTAGTTTTTCAACAAGTTCAATTTGAAATACATTTGTTGATGCAATAATTTTTGTTTGAGATTCTTCTATAAAATTTTCCACTTTGATGGAAAATTAAAAACATTTAAATCTAGTATGAAGCCATTTGTTTCATCGTGCTAATTAAACTAAATTCCACTGATGTTATCCTTTAAGAATAAACTGAAAAAATCAATTGAAGATAAAAGTTCTAATTTATGTGTAGGAATTGACATTGATAAAAATCATTTTTCATCTGATGTTAAATTACAAGATCTTAAAGAGTATTCACTAAAAGTTGTTGATTCTACCAGAGAATTTGCTGCTGCTTATAAACCAAATTTAGCTTTTTTTGAAGAGTGGGGATCTGAAGGATTAGTTTGGTTGGAAGAATTAATACAAGAAATTGGAAATGAACACATCATTATTGCAGATGCTAAAAGAGGAGATATTGGTAATTCTGCAAAACATTATGCTAATGCATTCTTTAACCATTTTAATTGTGATGCTATTACCGTTAATCCATACATGGGAGCTGATTCAATTGAACCATTTTGCTCTAATCCTGAAAAAGGAGTTTATGTTCTTTGTGTAACTTCAAATCCTTCTGCATCAAAGATTCAAGATGATTCATTTAAAAATGTGATTGATTTAACAAATAATACAAATCAAAATAAAAATGTTGGTTTAGTAGTTGGAGCTACAAAAATGGAAAAAATGGAAGAAGTTCGAGCATTAAGCAAACTACCTTTTTTGATTCCAGGCATTGGCGCTCAAGGAGGAGATTTAGAAAATACCATTAAAATTAATGAGCAATTTATTGAATCAACTTTAATTAATGTATCAAGATCTATAATTTTTGCAGATGATATTTCTGCTGCAGCAAGAGAATTTTTGGAAAAAATGAGAGGTTGTGTTGAAGGATAAAGATTTCACAAAGATTTTTGAAGATACTAATGCATTAATGTATGGACATTTTATACTTTCTTCTGGCATGAGAAGTGATACTTATTTTCAGTGCGCTAAAGTTCTTCAACATCCAAAATATCTTACGATGTTTGGTGAAATATTATGTAACCATTTTAAATCATTTGGTATTGATAAAGTTATTTCTCCTGCGATGGGCGGCATTGTTTTAGGAACAGAAGTCGGAAGACAATTAGGTGTTAAGACCATTTTTTGTGAAAGATCCGAAGGGAAAATGGAACTCAGAAGAGGTTTCTCCATTAAAGAAGATGAAAAGATTTTAATTATCGAAGATGTTTTAAGTACAGGTGGATCATTGAAAGAAGTAATGAATGTGATTAACAATCATAGTGGAAATATTGTTGGAATAGGCGTTGTTGTTGATCGAAGTTCATCTGATATAGATTTGCATAAAGAATTCTTTTCTATAACCAAACAAGTTGCAAATATTTTTGATCCAGAAAATCTTCCTGATCCACTTAAAGATATTCCTGCAGTAAAACCTGGAAGCAATAAAATAGATGTATAAAAATCTAAAAATAGGCCTTGCTTTAGGCGGTGGTGGAGCAAGAGGCGCATGTCACATTGGAATATTAAAAATTTTAGAAAAAAATAATATTATTCCTGACATTATATGTGGCACTAGCGCTGGATCTATGATTGGTGCCATGTATGCATGTCATGGAGACGCAGATATAGTTGAAAAAAAATATATTGATCACATTAATGGTGAAGATTTTCAAGATTTAGGTTTTAGATATATATCAGATGACGAGCAGGACGAATCAATTTTTTCAAAAATAGTTACCCAAATGAAAAATCAATATGTTTTAATGGTTAGTTCAACAAGAAAATCGATTGTTAAGGCTGAAAGGCTTGAAAAAGCAGCAGAAAATTTATTTTCTTGCAGAAATTTTGATGAATTAAAAATTCCTTTAATTATTACTGCTACAGATCTTATGTCAGGTAAGCCTCTTGTTTACAATGCTGGTAGCGTGCTGGATGCTGTAGTAAAAAGTTCATCTATTCCTGGATTTATTGAACCAACTCACAAAGATGGCAGAATGTTAGTAGATGGAGGAGTTACATTACCGACACCTGTCGCTCCATTAGTGGATAAGTGTGATTTTGTTATTGCAATTAATATTGGCAAGGAGTTCAAGACTGGTCAAAAACCAGATAATATTATAGAGATTATGTCGAGAGTGAGAGATGTTACTACTAGACATTTAAATCAATATTTATTAGATCAAGCAGACTTTGTATTTAATCCAACTACAGAGAGTTTGCATTGGTCTGCATTTAATCGCACGGATGATTTTATTAAATATGGTCATGAATGTGGAGAAAGACAAATTCAAGATTTAATTGATAGACTTAATTCTTCAGATGAAGACTCCAAAGAAGAAATAATAGAAATTCCTAAAGAAACTTTTTGGACAAAAATTAAGAAAAGATTACCTTTTCAAAACTGATGAAAAAATTATTATTACTTTTTTATTGTTCAATACTTTTTGGTCAACAATTTGATGATCCAGCCGATTTTAGGTTTAGCCTAGATGATGTAAGAAAAGGAGAAATAGCTCTTATAACCCTAGAAACAGAGCTTGAATATGGTTGGCATATCTATGCTATATATGATGTTCCAGATGGTCCTGAATCAACAACTGTCAGAATAGAAGGATCAATTATTAATCAAGTTGGTAGAATTATCGAACCTGAGCCAATTGAAGATTTTGATGAAGGGTTTATGATTATAACAAAATATCATAAAAATAAACCACAATTTAAAATACCAGTTCAAATTAGTGATAATACTCCTTTAGGGTCTTATAGTCTAAAGTCTACAGTGAGATATCAAGTATGTAATGAAGGTTTATGTTATCCTCCTAATGAGTATACACAAAATATAAATTTTAATGTTGTAGACGGCCCTATTCGGAATGAATATGCTATCGTGAATTTTGATTTTGATAAAAAATCAATATTGGATATAACAAATAACCAAGTTGGATCTTTTCTGTTACTGTCATTAAGTATGGGTTTTCTAGCTTTATTAACTCCTTGTGTATTTCCAATGATACCTATTACAATATCTTTTTTCTTGAAGAGAGGTGAAGATAAGAATACTTCACCCGTTAAAGGTGCTCTTGTTTATATGCTTGGGATTGTTATGACATTTACATTGCTTGGTATGTTGCTTGCTATTTTTCTTGGTGCTTCCGGAGCAACACAACTTGCATCTAATCCGTATATAAATTTGTTCATTGCTTCTTTATTTATTTATTTTGCTTTTTCACTTTTTGGTTTTTATGAAATTGATCTTCCTCAATCATTGAAGCGTTTTTCAATGCAAAGAGAAAACTCAGAAGGATATGCAGGTATATTGTTTATGGCTTTAACTTTTACTCTCACCTCTTTTACATGTACAGTGGCATTTATGGGTTTAATACTAGTTGCAGCATCGCAAGGAGAATGGTTTTGGCCTATTATTGGCATGTTAATATTTAGTTTAGCTTTTGCATCTCCTTTTTTCTTGCTAGCTCTTTTCCCGCACTATCTGACAAAGATGCCTCAGTCAGGCAGTTGGTTGAACTCTGTAAAGGTAATTATGGGATTCTTAGAAATAGCAGCAGCATTTAAATTCATTAGCAATACAGATTTGGTATGGCAATGGGATATATTTACTTATGAAGTAGTACTTAGTTGTTGGGCAATTATTATGGCTTTATGCTCTCTTTATATTGTAGGATATATTCGCTTTAGAAATGATTCTAAGGTAGAATTTTCTTATCAGAGAAGCTTATTATCAATTGTATTTTTATCTCTATCATTGTATTTATTATCAGGAAATTTTGGATATCGTATTAATGGAACTATTGAATCATATTTACCTCCAAAAAAAGAATACTCTAATCTTGAATGGGTTAATTCTTTGGAAGAAGGTTTTCAATTAGCAAAAGAGGAGAATAGAAATATATTTATTGATTTTACTGGAGTTACATGCACCAATTGCCGTTGGATGGAAACCAATATATTTACACAAGAATCTGTAGAAGAATTAATGAAACAATTTGTTCTAGTTAGTCTATATACTGATGCTGGAGATAATTATTTAGAAAAAAGAGAATATCAGATTGACAGGTTTGAAACTGCTGCACTTCCTTATTATGTTATTTTAAATAAGGAAGACTCTATTATTGCAGAATTTCCAGGAATGTCAAGAAATGTGGATGATTTTATAGAATTTCTAGAATCAGGATTAGACTAATTATGGAACTTATTTTAACTTTCTCTATATAATGGATATAAAATGAAAAAAGTACTCACATTAACTATTCTAATATCTTTTATTTTTGGTCAAAACCCAATTGTTGATCAGTTTAGCACATTGTTTTCTGATATTGTGGATGATGTTAATGAGTCTGTTGTAACAATTACAGCAAAAAAGACTTATTCAGTACCTGAAAGTGCCCAAAATTTATATAGATTTTGGGGAAGAGATCTTCCTGACTCATATGAAGGACAATCTTTAGGATCTGGTGTCATTGTTGATTCTGAAAATGGTTACATTGTAACAAATCATCATGTTGTATTTGATAACGGAAAACCTGTAGATGAAATTATTATACAATTGATGGATAAAAGAATGTTTGATGCTCAAATTATTGGTCTTGATGAAGGAACTGATTTAGCTATTTTACAGATTCAAGCAGAAGATATAAAATCAGTGAAAGTTGGAGATTCTGATAATGTTAGAGTTGGTGAATGGGTATTGGCAATTGGAAGTCCTTTTTCTGCAAATTTAAGTCACACTGTTACAGCAGGTATTGTAAGTGCAGTAGGACGTGACAATGTGATGATGCGAGGAGGAGACAAGTATCAAGATTTCATCCAAACTGATGCTGCTATCAATCCAGGAAATAGCGGTGGTGCATTATTAAATATGAATGGAGAATTAATTGGCATTAATGCTGCAATTATTTCAGGATCACGATCTAATTCTGGAGTAGGTTTTGCTATTCCATCAAACATAGTAACAAAAGTAAAAGCTGACCTAATCTCAAAAGGCTATGTTGTGCGTTCTTTTTTAGGTATTTATATGCAAGATATCAATGAAGAGATTTATGAAGCGATGGATCTTGATTCAATGCAGGGCGCAATAATTGGTGAAATTGTTTCAGGAAGTCCTGCAGAAGAAGCAGGATTAGAAGCTAGTGATATCATTATTGGCTTTGAAAACAAAACTATAAATAATGGATCTGAATTAAAGAATTTAATATCAAATACGAAGCCAGGCTCTAAGGTAAAGCTTAATATTCTACGTTCTGGTAATAAAAAAGATATCTATGTTGTGTTAAAAGAAAGACAAGAAGATAGTTTAGCATTAGGTGATAATTATAGAAATAAAGATTTTGGATTAGTAGTCAGCAATATATCAAAAGATTTAATTGACAAATTTGATATTTCTCCTGAAAAATCAAATCGATCAGATCAATCAGAATTAACTGGTGTAATTATTACAGAATTAAGCCCTAAAGAGATTGCTGATAAAGCTGGTTTTAAGGTAGGGGACCTAATAACACGTATAGGCCAAAAGAAAGTATCCAATATTAAAGATTTCGAACAAGAAATCAATGCGTATGAACAAGGAAAAAGAATTTTAGTTTTAGTTAAACGTGGCAAGCTATCTAGATTTCTGACGCTTCGAAGATAAATATCTAAAAATTGCAATAATTCAACATTTCTTATAAGTTCGTAGTTAATCACTATGAGCATAAAAAAAGAAAATCCAAAGGCAGATTTTATATCTATTGAACATGATATACTCGATTTTTGGGAAAAAAACAAAATTTTTCAAAAACTAGTTAAGCAAAATTCCAAAGGTGATAAATGGAGCTTTCTTGATGGGCCAATTACTGCAAATAATCCTATGGGTGTTCATCATGCTTGGGGTAGAACATTAAAAGATATTTACCAACGATACAAAGCAATGAAAGGCTATCAATTACGATATCAAAATGGTTTTGATTGTCAAGGATTATGGGTAGAGGTTGAAGTAGAAAAAGAACTTGGAATTAAGTCTAAAAAAGAGGTTCAAGATCTTGGTGTAGAGAAATTTGTGAATCTTTGTAAAGAAAGAGTAGAAAAATACTCAGAAATACAAACAAATCAATCTAAAAGACTAGGTTATTGGATGGATTGGGATAATTCATATTACACCATGTCTGAATCTAACAATTATGCGATTTGGGCTTTTCTAAAGAAATTATTTGATGAAAATAAAATTTATCGTGGAACTGATGTTGTGCCATGGTCTGGGAGATCTGGCACTTCATATTCACAAATGGAAATTATTGAGGGAAGAAAATTAACTGTTCATAAAGGTGCTTTTGTGAAATTTCCTCTAAAAGGTAAGGAAAATGAATCTTTGCTTATTTGGACTACTACTCCTTGGACTCTTTCATCAAATATTGCTGTTGCGATAAATACCAAATTGGATTATGTGAAATTATCTATGCATGATGGTTCAGTTTATTATGTTGCAGAGAAAAATTTAAAATTTCAACGTCTTAGCAAAGAATTTTCTGAAAAGAAAAATTGGGTTAAAGGTGTTCCAAAGCTAAAAACATTAGATCAGATTTTTAAAGAAAGAGGAGAATATAAGATTCTTAAAAAAATCAAAGGCAAAGATATGGTTGGATGGAAATATCATGGTCCATATGATCATCTTGATGCTCAAAATAGCAATGGTGGTTATCCAAATGTAAATCAAGACTTAGAAGAAAAAGAGATTAATGCAATTAAGTGCCATATCGTTGTTGATGGAGGAAAAGATTCAGAAGGAAATGATATGGTTGTTGAAGGTGAAGGAACAGGTATAGTCCATATGGCTGGCGGATGCGGATCAATTGATAATAAAATATGTAAAAAAGAAGGATTTGTCGAAATATCACCAATTGATAATCAAGCTAATTTCCTTGATGGATTTGATTTTCTATCAGGCTTGAATGCAACTGATAAAAATACCACAGAGAAAATATTACAAGATTTAAAAGATAGAGGTCTGCTTTTATATGCTGAAGATTATCCTCATATATATCCACATTGTTGGAGATCTGGAGAAGAACTTGTATTCAAACAAGTAAATGAATGGTACATCAATATGGAATGGAGAGAAAGAATTAAAAATGTTGTTGATCAAATTAACTGGATTCCAGGATGGGGACAAGAAAGTGAGCATAACTGGTTAGACAATATGGGCGATTGGATGATTTCTAAAAAAAGATTTTGGGGTTTAGCATTGCCAATATGGACTTTTGAGGATGGAAGCTTTTATGTTGTGGGATCCAAAGAAGAATTAAAAGAACTTGCTGTCGAAGGATGGGACAAATTTGAAGGGAATACTCCTCATCGTCCTTGGATTGATTATGTAAAAATTAAACATCCTGATACGGGGTTGGTGGGAACTAGAATTGAAGATGTTGGTAATCCTTGGCTTGATGCAGGAATTGTACCATTCTCTACTATGGGATATTTTGAAGATAAAGAATATTGGAAGGATTGGTTTCCAGCAGATTTTATTACAGAATGTTTTCCAGGGCAATTTAGAAACTGGTTCTATTCTTTGCTTGCTATGTCAAGCTTTCTAGAAGACAAACCTCCATTTAAAAACCTTCTTGGTCATGCACTTGTTAAAGATGAACATGGAAAAGAAATGCATAAATCTTCAGGAAATGCAATTTGGTTTGATGATGCTGCTGAAAAAATGGGTGTAGATGTTATGCGATGGATGTATGTAAGACAAAATGTTGAAAATAATTTGTTATTTGGTTATAAAAAAGCTGATGATGTACGTAAACGATTAATTGGTTTCTGGAATATTTATTCTTTTTTCTGTACCTATGCAAATGTTGACAGTTTTGAACCAAATAAGAATAAAATTAATTCAGAGGACTATACTTTGCTTGATAATTGGATTATTGCAAAGACTAATTTGTTAATTAAAGAATCTCATAAACATTATGATAACTTTGAGGCAGATAAGCTTTTGAAAAAGATTGAATTATTTATTGATGATCTTTCTAATTGGTATATCAGACGAAACAGAAGAAGATTTTGGAAAAGTGAAAACGATAATGATAAGCTTGTTGCTTATCAAACTTTGTATGATGTTTTAATGTCTGTTATAAAAATTTTAGCACCTATCTTACCTTTCGTAACGGAGCATATGTATAAAAATATATCAAAAGAAAAGCATAAAAGTGTTCATTTATGTTCTTATCCTGATTTTGATGATAAAAAGATTGATTTAGAGCTCATTGAAAAAGTTGATGTTCTAAAGAAGGTTATGGAAGGAGGAAGAGCTGCAAGAAAGAAAGCAAATATTAAAGTAAGACAACCTCTCTCTGAAATAAAGATTTATGAAACAAATCCAGATATTGCTCATTTTATTAAAAGCCAAAAAAATATTATTCTTGATGAATTAAATATGAAAGAAATTATCATTACAGACGATTTACAGGATGTGGGATCGTTCACTATAAAGCCAAACTTCAAAATTTTATCTTCAAAATTTGGAGATGATATGCAAGATGTTATCAAAGATATATCTAAAATAGACGGATATAAAACTATGTATAGTTATCTCAATAATGAAAAGATTCCTTCAGAAGATTTTGATATTATTAATGAAGATATTATACCAGAGATTCAAGGAAAAGAAGGGCATGAAGCTTTCTTGTCCAATAATATTGTTATATCTATTGCAACGGATATAGACGAAGATTTAAAAATGGAAGGATTAGTTAGAGAAATTATTAGACATATTCAAGTAATGAGAAAAGATGCAGGATTTGATGTTGATGATCGTATTATATTATCTAATGATTTTTCTAGGGATATAGTTAATGCTATAGAAAAATATAATGAATATTTTATGAATGAAATATTATGTTTAGATATAGTGGACAAAATGGAAAATAGTGATTATAATTCCATCTTCGATTATGAAGGAAACTGTTTTAATATTTATATAAAAAAAGAAAGTAGTAAATAAATTGAAAAGCAAATATTCAAAAGCTAAACTTGCTAAGTTTAAAAAAAATATTCTTCAAAAAATGGAAGAGATTAATGAAAGCATTCAAGGTATACGTTCATCCAACTTAGATGTAGATGAAAATTCTTTGTTTTCAGATAACTCATCAGAAGATCATGATGAAGGGACTGAATCACATGAAGTTGAAAAGAATTTCTTATTAATGTCTCGCGAATCTGATTATTTAACTAACCTTGAAAAAGCGTTGCAAAGAATTGATGATGGAAGTTATGGTATTTGTCAGGTTTATACAGATGATGCGGAAAAATGTGAATGTCCTGAATCGCCTTTAATACCAGAAGAAAGACTTTTAGAAGTACCAAATGCTACAAAAGGTGTTTTTTGCAAGGAGAAGAAAAAACTAAATCTATTATGAGTTTTTTTATAGTCTGTTTTATTGTTCTGATTGATCAAATTTCAAAAATATTTATTCATCAAAGCATGGATTTGTATCAATCAGTAACAATTATACCTAGCTTGCTTGATTTCACATATATTCGCAATGAAGGCATTGCATTTGGAATTAATTTTGAAGGATCTAGAATATTTTTTATCGTATTTCCTATAGTTATTACATTCTATTTAATATCATTGCTAAGAGATAAAGAATTTCAGAGCAGTTCTTCGCAAATATCTTTACTGTTAATTATTGGTGGTGCTATAGGCAATATTACAGACAGAATTTTTAGAGGATATGTTGTTGATTTTATTGATTTTCATATTAATGGTGTTCATTGGTATGTTTTCAACATAGCAGACTCTTCAGTGACAATAGGATTGTTATTTTTGCTTTATAGCTCTATAATTATCCAGAGGTAAGAATTTATGAAAATATCAGTCTCTTCTTCAGATGAACTTATAAGAGTAGATCTTTTTCTATCTCAAAGATTAAAAGAATTTTCTCGAACAAATATTCAAAAAATGATTGATAACGAACTTGTCAAGATTAATGGTGAATCAATCAGAAAGAATTCAATTTTGAATTATGGCGATGTTATAGAAATCAATTTTGAAGAAAACAAAAATAATAGTGAATTATCATTAGAAAAATGGGAATATCCCATAGATGTAATATATAAAGATGAAGATTTTGCAATTATTAATAAGCCTCGCGGTATTATTTCACATCCCGCAAAAGGTAATTATAATAAAACTATTGTTAATATCATTTTAAATACATTTCAGAATGA
>DEAO01000032.1:0-932 GCA_002348725.1 Fidelibacterota bacterium UBA2980
GTTCGAATCCAGTATCGCCCACTATAGAAATGAAAAAAGAAGTAAATATTTACCTTGATAAAACTGCAATAAGCCTTTCGATTGTTTGTGCTATGCACTGTTTATTTGTACCATTGGTATTGCTATATGCTCCTACATTAGCTATATCAGTCTTAACTGATGAATGGTTTCACAGTCTTCTTTTATTTTTAGTTTTTCCTGTAAGTGTTTTTGCAATGTTTCTTGGTTGTAAAAAACATAAAAGATATCACATTATATTTTATGGAATAATTGGATTAACGATTCTATCAGTAAGTGCTATTTGGGGACATGATATTTTTGGAGAATCTGGGGAAATAGTCGCTACACTTATAGGAGCTTCTGTTTTGTCATTTGGCCATTATAAAAACCAAAAGCTATGTAAGAATTGTTGTGACTAAAAAGATTAATCTAGAAAATATAATTGATTTGATGCTTCCTAAATCATTGGTAAGAAGAATTCGTTCTTTTTTGATGAACCAATTTGCTAATCTTGATATACGAGATAAGAAAAGACAAGAATTTGAATCACGAAGACAAGCAAGAGTAGAGCCACATAAAGTTTTATTCTTTTTTCAATCAAACGATCCTTATTCAGCATTGGCTGCACAATTTCTTCACCGAATCAAATCTGCGTATAATATTCAGCTAGAAATCTGTCTAGTAGGAGAGGAGGGGTATGATGCGCTTCCAGAGCCAGAAATGTATAGAAAATATGTTTTTAATGATGTGCAAAAAATTGCTCCATACTATGGTGTTGATTTTGAAAACACACACATTCCATCTAATGATGAAAAAAATGCTTTTCTAAGTCACTTATGTACCTTAAATCAACATGAATTAATCAGTGATATCCCTGAATTAAGTTTGAAGTTTTGGAAAGGAGAGTTTGCAGGAAATTCTTGTTCTGAAAA
>DEAO01000032.1:1248-9851 GCA_002348725.1 Fidelibacterota bacterium UBA2980
AAAACACAGTTCAAAATGTGTTAGATCAAGGAAATAGGAAACGAGATAAGTGCAATCATTATTTAGGAGGTATTTTCCATTATGGAGGAGAGAATTATTGGGGCGTTGATCGTATTAATTTATTGTTGGAAAGATTGGATGATTTAAAAGCAAATAAAGCTAATTCCTTACGCATTAATCCAGCAATATCAAAAAGTAGTGCTAACTACAATACATCTAATGTAAGACTAGAATTATTTTTTTCTGCTAATAGCCCATATACTTATCTTTCATTTGATCGTATTAGAAAGTTGGGAAAAAAATATAATATTCCTATTGTAGTAAGACCTATTAAACCAATGCTAATGCGTGGGATGGGAATTTCTCGTAGAAAAGGGTTTTATATATTATCAGACTGTGCACGTATTGCTGAAAAATTAGGAATTCCTTTTGGAAAAATTAGAATTGCTACTGGACTTCCTCTTACAAGGATATACTCTTTGTTTCCTTATGTGAATGCTAAAGGAAAGGGGTTTGACTATCTATATCAATGTATGAAAGGTGTTTTTTCACAAGCGAAAGACATTAGCTCTAAAACATTTTTAAGAAAAGTGTTAATCGATTTAGATTTAAATCCAGATAAAGCATTTGTTCATCTAGATTCCAAAGAATGGGAATCAAGTTTTGAAAAAAATCGATTAGCAATGTATAAGGTAAATTCTTGGGGTGCCCCTACCTTTAAATTATTGCATCAAAGAAAGAATATTCTATCTACATGGGGACAAGATCGTATTTGGCTTATTGAAGAAGAGCTAAAGAAGTTGTAGATTATTGCTGTAAAATTAGGAGGATTCAATGACTTTAAAACAATTAGATAGCCAATTAGATAACTTTCATCTTCTAAAACATCCTTTTTATGTTGCTTGGGAAAAAGGGGAATTAACTCAAGAAATCTTGCAAGATTATGCTGAACAGTATTATCAACATATCAAAGCATTTCCTAGATATATTAGTGCAACTCATTCAATGTGTGATGACATAGAACAAAGAAAGATATTGCTAGATAATTTGAGTGATGAAGAAGATTTTTCAAAAGATCACCCAATGCTTTGGAAGCAATTTGCGTTAGCAGCAGGGGCAAGCGAAGAGAGTGTAGAATCAGTAAAACAAGAAGCATTTACATCAAATCTTATTGATAATTTCTTTCGTTTATCTCGTTCTTCTTATGCAGAAGGCCTTGGTGCGTTGTATGCATATGAACGCCAAGTACCTGAGATTGCCGAAACAAAAATCAAAGGATTGGTAGAACATTACAATATTTCAACTGATGAAGGATTAGAATATTTTGTAGTTCATAAAGATGCAGACGTAGAACATCGTGAACAAAGTGCAATGCTAATGAATCAATTATCAGATGAAGAACGTATTCTCGCTGAAGAAGCAGGAATGTCAACCGTAAAGATGTTGTGGTCATTTTTGTCAGGTCTTTGCGATAAATATGATATTAAAGCTAATTAATATAGTTTTTATTCTTTGAATTAGAACAAATTAGTACTATTATTCACGCAATATTTATGAATATAGATGATATCAAAAAGACAATTACAATAGTCCATGACTATCCTATTCCTGGAATCGTATTCAGAGACATTACTACACTTTTAGAAGACCCAGAAGCATTTAAGTCTACTGTAGATATTATGATAGAAAAAGTTTCAGGGTTAGAGTTTGATCGTGTGGTAGGGATTGAATCAAGAGGCTTTTTTTGGTCTGCTCCTATTGCGTATGCATTATCAAAACCGTTTGTATTGGCACGCAAACCAGGCAAACTTCCACGTAGAACTGTAAGCAAAGAATTTATTTTGGAATATGGTACAAACAGTGTCCATATTCATGATGATGCCATTCAGAAAGGGGAAAAGATATTAATCGTTGATGATTTGATTGCAACAGGAGGTACTGCAATTGCTACTGCTGAGTTATGCATTGAATTAGGCGCCTCTGAAGTACATACTCTTGCATTAATTGATTTGCCTGAGTTAGGAGGATCAAAAAAAATAAAAGAAAAGTTTGGAACAGTACAGACTTTAATCGACTACTAATTGAAACGAATCTCTGTCAAAAAGAGAGAAGAATTGTGCAAATTTTAATTTGCTTCCATCAATAACTAAATCTCCATCTTTCATTGCTTTCTTTGCGTCTGCAAGCCCAACTGATATTCTCTTCCAGGTCATTGTAGCAACAGTTGCTGTTGCATCAGCATCGTTAGGGATACTTTGAGTAATCTCAATAATGCTATTTCTTAATATCATTCCAAATTTTTCACCAGTGTCAGCCATCGTAAATCCAATTTTTATTGATTTTCCACTGGCTTTTTTATGATTGAGTCGTGGAGGCATTGCATTGAAAAATGTTTGAATAGGGATTCGTTCAATCTGTCCATCTGTTGATTTATACTGTTCATGTGGGGTAATGAGTCCCATAATTTCATATGCATCTGATAAATACCAATTACGTGCAATAGGATTTGTCTCTTTTTTACCTAAAACTATTAGGGTGTTTCCGTATAATTCTTTAATAGTCTTATCATTAGGAAAGTTAGAGAAACCAATTTCACACAATTCAGCTGCCCATTGGAAGTCTTCGTTTTTGTTTGCTTTTTTTATTAATTCAATTAATGCCTCTTTAGATCCAATAATATTTAATAATCTTTTGTTACGTTCCTTATCAGATAAAGGCTCAAGATTAATTGCTTTTCCATCAAAAAATCCAATATAACCGCTATATACATTGCGAATACTCCAGCTTACTTTGCCATATTTTTCTTCTAAATCGAAACTGTCTTTAAAGAATGAAGGATATTCAAATTCTTCAACTAATTCATCCGGAGTCTTTCCTTGGTTTATACCTCTGACTGCATAATCATGGATATATTGAACAGCATCTCTATAAATAGTTAATCGATTATATACTTTTTCTTTCCCAGATAAGTATGGTCCATGACAACTAATCAAATGTTTTGGGTTGTAAGCACGCATTTCATCTACTGATTGATACCATTTGCGTGTATCGCGGTAAGAGGTACCACGAATAGTATATAAATTAGGAAAACGCATATAATAATTATCTCCAGAAATAACGACTTCTTTATCAGCGTAATACAAAATAATTTGATCATCTGTTTCTCCAGGCGAGTGGGTTACTTCCAATGTGATACCTGCTGTTGTAATAGTGCTAATTTTTTGTTCTAATAGATCTGTTGGATATATAACTGGAGGTTGTACAAAATCCCACCCAAACGCAGTACCTAATCCATGTCCCCATTGTTGTACTTCATCTGGAAGAAAATATCCAAATTGTTTCATCCCTCTTTTTGTTAAAATAGGTCTTAATAAGTTCATTGAAGTGTCAAATCCTTCTTCAAAAGTTTTATGGGCATAGACTTTAGTATCTTCTTCAAAGAATGCCTGGCTTCCTCTCCAGTGATCAGGGTGTGAATGGGTATAAAAAATTGCTTTAATTGGTTGGTTAGATATTTTTCGAAACTCTTCAGCAATTTCAGATGCAACCACATAACTTTCGGTGGTGTCAATAATGATATTACCACCATCTCCAACAATTAAAATAGAATTTGCTAGTCCATACCCAATTGCTACATATACATTATCTACAACTTGATATACTCCTTTTTCAAAATAGAACTCATCATTCATGCTAATATTTTCACTGAAATCATGAACAGGAGGTTGAACCTTTTCTTCTTGAGAGCAAGCAACAAAAAAGATTAAAGCGAATATGAAACCAAGAGATTTATTTTTCATATATAAATATACATTATAATAAATGGAATTTTTAGATAAATTAGCCTGTGATAAATAGTGGATATCTAAAAAGCCTCCTAGTACAATTATTGTTTATACCATTATTAGGATTAGCAATTCTTTTCTTCAAGGGGGGAACTATTGATGACCCAACAACAGTAGGGTATTCATTTTATGGTAATTTTATTAGTGAGCTTGGAGCAGTTACTGCACATAATGGTGAATTCAATAGTCCTTCGATATTCTTTTTTATTGGAGCAATGCTATCTGTTGCAGTAGGGTGTGCTTTATTCTTCATAGAAGAGAAAAAGTTATTAGACTCTACACAGAATACATTTGTTTTTGCTAAAATAGGGACATTTTTTGGGATATTAGCTGCTATTTGTTTTGGGTTAGTTGCTATTCCGTTTGATGCATTTGAAGGAAGTAAGATGGCTCATACTTATGCTGCGCAATATGCATTTAGATGCATATTGTTAGCATTAATTTTTAATGGTATAGCTATTGTATTTGATCCAAAGTTTCCTACAATTTTTGGAGCTTTAAATCTTTTAGCTTCTTTTGCAGTCGCAAAACATTCTGTTGATATGTATTTAAATGATTTTTATAGCGGATATATTCCGTTATCAGATGTGATTCTTTCTCAAAAAATTGCAGTGATTTCTCTTATAGTGTGTTTTATCGCTCGTATTGTTGGAACAAAATTTATCTTAAGGAAGTTAGGTAAAGCATGAGTCATATATCTTTTTTTAATGGAAAGTTTATTCCGACCAATGACGTTTCACTCAACCTTCTAGATAATTTTTTAACTGTAGTACGAGGTTATCAAGTATTTACATTTTTAAAAACAACCAATCAAGGACAGCCTATTTTTCTAGATCATCATATTGATAGAGTATTTAATAATGTTGATAAGATGAAGATGAGTATTGAAGAGTCAAAAGATGATGTTAAAAATTTAGTACTTGAAACATTAAGCAAAAATGACTGTTCAAATCAAGAGTGTAATATAATGATAACATTTTTAGGCGGGAAAACAGGAGATAGTTCAGGGTTAATTGCTGCACACCCATCACGTTTATTAATTTTTATTACACCTGCTAGAAAACATCCAGAAGAATTTTATGCGAATGGTATATCGGTCGGTGTTATTGAGCATGCACGATCAAATGCTGATATAAAATCACCAATGACTTATGGTCCAGCATTGCTTGCACAAAATACCTTAGCTAAAGATGGAGCATATAATGAAATATTATATACAGATCAAGGTAGAGTGCTAGAAGGGACAACTTTTTCATTCTTTATTGTCAAAGATGATGGAGCCGTAGTTACATCAAAAGCAGATGGTTCTATACTCAGTAGCATCACTCGTCTTGCTTTAATAGATGTCTTAAAAAATAATCAAATTAAGATAGAAGAAAGAGATTTGACATTAGATGAAGTATACCAATCTAAAGAAGCATTTATTGCATCATCAACTCGTGATGTTATTCCTGTTGTTTCTATTGAAAATAATACCATTGGAGATGGCAATATAGGAAATGCAACAAGAAAAATAATGGATTTATATCAATTAGAATTATCAAAAATAAAATCTGATTGATTTCTGAATATTTATACGTAAGATTATATAGGCGGGAACAATTAGTATCCTGTTTTGTTTATATTATTATAAGATAACAACATAAGGGTTTAGTAAAATGAAACATATAGGTTTAGTTTTATTATTCAGTTTTTCTATTTTTTCTTGTACTTCACCTGCTGCAACCGCAGTTAACAATGACTTTACTTTAGGGAAAGTGCAATCTCAATTAACAAATGGTATGAACGGTTCTCAAGTCGTTGCACTATTTGGATCACCTAATTTAGTGACCAGTAGAAAAGAAGGCGGAGAAACTTGGACATATGATAAAATATCTCGAGAAGCAGAAGCTTCTGAAGTTGCTGGATTAGGAGCAGGTGGAAGCGGAAGGTTTTTTGGTATTTTTTCAGGAGGCCGTAGCAAAAGCTCTGTGTCAAACAAAAATTTAACTTTAATAGTTGTATTTGATGAAGATGGCACTGTTGTTGATCACAAATACCAAAGTGTTAAATACTAAAACATTTCTTATCCAATGATTAGAAAAACTGCAATTTATCTTCTTATTGTAAGTCATATCTTTGTTGTGAGCTGTAGTAGCTCTGCGCCTAAGCCTTCAACAACAGTAAAACGCGCAATCGAAACAAGGGAATATAGTGTAGATTTCGATACATTAATGAGAGCTTCAATTGGGGTATTGCAAGATTTAGGATATACTATTGATGTTTTAAATGATAGTTATGGCCTTATTACTGCGTCAAAGCAAACAACAAACGAAAAAGGTAGATCAAGCGGCGATAATGATAAAGTAAGTGCAGGCGATGTGATACTTGGTGCGCTTGCTGTTATTACTTTAGTAGCTATGTTTAAAAATAGTGATGACGATGACGATGATGGAGGAGATTGTTTCTTTTGTGGTGGTGGAGGATCTAGTGAAGACGAAGGACCTAATGTATATATTTTGAAAACCACAATGAATGTTACTCAAGATTCTGAAGATCCAATTTCTAGTTCTATTCGCGTGAATTTTGAAGCGAGCATGGAACGTGGAGGAAAGATTAGATATGCAGGAACTCAGTATTCTAGCGAATTCTTTCAGTCATTTTTTGGTGCGCTTGATAAGTCATTATTTTTAGATGAAAACTTGGGACCAGAAGAAGCAGTTATAGACGAAGAAGAAGCTCCAAATGATGTTTCATTAATTGCTAATTAAACAACTTCTAATTAAGTATAATTTTTCTTATACTTTATAACATAAATCATGGGTATAAGACAATTAAAATATTTTTTCTTGGGGGTTTTACTTTTTTCGATTCTTTTTCCATCAGCTGGAAGAAAAAGTCATTCTTCTGAATTATTGAATAGGGGACGAACTATTCCTATTGCTTTGTCTGAAGATTTTCTAGTTACAGCAAGAACTTTCTCAACGCTTATTCCAAGAACAGTAGATGTTTATGATGTATACAATGGAATTAATTCTATACAGAAGACTGCAGAGATTACTGCTCCATTTCCAAGCGTAGGGGATGATTTTGGTTTTAGTGTCGCTTTGTATGAAGATTATTTACTGATTGGAGCTCCTGGATCAAACAATGGACATGGCGCTGCTTATTTATATCATAAGAATTATGCAGGTAATTGGGGGCTTATCAAAACATATGAAAATCCGAATCAAGAAGTATTTCAAAAATATTCCCAAAAATTTGGTTATAGTGTTGCTTTAAATGATCAATATATTGTTATTGGTTCTCCATTTTATAATGATGGGAATGTATTTATTTATGATTTTAATCCAGAAACACAAGACTTTGCATATCAGAACGCTCCATTTGAAACAATTGATGTTCGTAATCTAGGAGACGTAGAAGGGTGTTATGAAGTGGGGCCAGACAAGTTTGGATTTGGTTTATCGCTTTCTTTTAATAATAATAAACTACTTATTGGATCACTAAAGAACTTTGTTTATTTAACTGAGTTTAATAACGGTATTATTAGTGGAACAGAAATTAAAGTTCCTGAAACTGAAGGACAGCAAGAATCTTTTGAGTCAGGATTTGGAAAATCAGTATATGTTAGCGATTCTACTCTTTATATCAGCGCACTAGGTTCTGATGAAGGGAAAGGAAAAGTTTTTGCATATCCTTACGTGGATTCGTCTAATAAAACAGATGAGAATCCGTGGACAAATTATTATACTATTCAACCAGAAAGTTTATCAGAAAACAGTCATTTTGGATATCAAATAAACGAAATAAATAATCGTTTAGCGATTACTACATTTAACCAATCTAAAGTCTACCAATATATAAGAAATGAAAAGAATAATCGATTTGACCTTAATCAAACAATTGTAAATGATGAATATATAAAAAGCGATCATTTCGGTAGAAATATTGTGTTATTAAATGACGGATTTATAACAGATGCATATTATGCTGATGAATTGATTTTATATAGCGATGTTAATCGTGGCTCTATTAGTAGTTTATCTACCAAGGCTGAAGTATCATCTATTAAAAATAAAATTGAATGTACTGGTGGAGTTGCTGGATCATATGAGTGTAATGAAGTGGACTTAATGGCCTATATGGATAAAACCGATATTGGAGGAAGTAATAATACTAGTTTGAATGATATTTGGGGATGGACAGACCCTACTACTCAAAAAGAATATGCTTTAGTTGGATTAAGCAATGGAACTTCTTTTGTAGATATATCTGATGCAGAAAATCCAGTATACTTAGGTCGATTACCAACCCATACAAACAATTCCACTTGGAGAGATATTAAGGTATACAATAATCATGCTTTTATTGTTTCAGAAGCAGGTGGTCATGGAATGCAGGTATTTGACTTAACAGAATTACGAAATGTAACGAATCCTCCAATTCAGTTTACCGCAACAGCACATTATAACCAATTTGGTAATGCACATAACATTTTTATTAATGAAGATACTGGTTTTGCATATGCAGTAGGAACCAGTACTTGTGGTCCTGGAGGATTACACATTGTCGATATCAGTAATCCAGTTGCTCCTGCAAAAGCAGCTTGTGTTTCTGACCCTTCAACTGGAAGAAGTGGAACTGGGTATGTGCATGATGTACAATGTGTTGTTTATAATGGTCCAGATACAGAACATGTTGGAAAAGAAATTTGTGTAGGATCAAACGAAACAAATGTCTGGGTAGCTGATTTATCAACAAAAAGCGATGATTCTA
>DEAO01000007.1:0-241 GCA_002348725.1 Fidelibacterota bacterium UBA2980
TTTGGCTCATTAACTGCAATTGTGATCTTTGCATTTGTTCGTGTTTTAGGTGGTACTACTGCTGGATTATTTGCTGCACTGATCTTTTCAGTTTCACTTCCGATATTTACTAGAGGATTGATTGGTTGGTTTAAGTCAGAACCTTTGGGATTATTCTTTGCATTTTTAGCAATGTATCTTTTTGTTTCAGGATTAAAATTCAATAAAGGAAAAATTTCTTTCATAAAATTAGTTGCTGCTG
>DEAO01000007.1:618-2720 GCA_002348725.1 Fidelibacterota bacterium UBA2980
TAATGCCTATTGTTTTGTTTTATTTTGCATTACCATTTATAAAAAATAAAGATAATTTCATAATCTGGGCAGCTCCCTCATTTTCAATATCATTAATATTATTTTCATTAATGTTTGAAAGAACTTCTACGTTCATACTTGGATATGCTGGATTAGCAATTCTTCTACCCACTATTTTTATAATAATTTCTGGAATTGTTATGAAATTTAGTAACGAACGTGCAAAAATTCGTAATTCTGCTATTATATTGATTGCATTTATTGCATCAGGTATAGGAATTTTAAATTCTAACATAGTTGGGTTACCTTCATTTAGATATCTTAATGCTGTAAATCCATTTCTAACTACGCAAGATAATCTAACAGATTCTGTTGCTGAACACACAACTACCAGTTTATCATTATCATTTACATTTTTGTCTGTTTTTATAATATTTGCAGTAATTGGCATTTGGTTTATTTTTTCTAGAAAAACAATTAATCTAAAAATTGACATGAGAATTTTTGCAATTTTTACTAGTATTATCGCAATTTATGTTAGTTCGGCATTTGTTCGACTCGAATTATTTGCATCAGTTGGAATAATAATTCTAGGTTCACTTGGACTGGCAATTCTATCACAAAAAATATTCGAACAAAAGAATCAAAATTTTACTAAATTAATTTTCCCTGCTATAATTATAATTTTATTTATTATTCCTGTAACTATGCCTGAAAATAATACCTGGTTAAATTGGGCTGATTTCCCACCATCCATATTGAATGGCGGTTCAGCATTTCCTCAGTTTAGCTCTAATGATTGGAAAGATGCAATGAATTGGCTAAAAGGAAACACTCCTGAAGATGCAATTATTGCATCTTGGTGGGACTATGGTTATTGGATTACCACACTAAGTGAACGTACAACTATAGTTGACAATGCAACATTGATTGATTGGCAGATACAAAAAATGGGTTATGCCCTAATCACTAATCCTGAAAACTCTTGGCATATTCTTCATTCTGATCATACTACTGACATCTCCACATATCTTGGTGATGAAAATGTAGTTAGTTTTGGTGGCGAATTGGCTAAAGATTTTGACAGTGATTATTTGAAGGAAAATGGGGAATCATGTAAACAAATTTTCAAAGCAGAAGCACAAAATCTTGGAGTACCAGAACAAAGTTGTAATCCGATAGCTAAGGGCATGGATGCGGATTATATTTTGATATATTTGGCAGGTGAAAGATTCTATACACAAGATTCCAATATTCCTTTATACACTCTTGAAGGTGGTGGTGATGAAAGTAAAAAAACATGGTACGCAAAAATTTCTAACCATCAAGTTTCCAAATACATTCAAGATGATAACATAACTCCTACTGATTACTATATGGAAAAAAGCACACTTGGATTGTTAACCCCATTTACAATTTTCAAATATGTCGAGCCTAATACTGGAAGAACATTTGATGATTATTACAGTGGGTTTATTCCTGTTTACATTAATGATTTGAAACTAAAAGATCCTGAGACTGATCCATTTTATTTGGTATATGCATCACCTAGCTTTTACAGTCAAGAACCAGGACCTATGTCTACAGTTTTAATTTACAAAATCAATCATGATTATAATTCTTAAACTTAATGAAATTTTGTCCTAAATGTAATGACCGAATGAGCGGTGAACTTTGTACTACATGTGATAAGGCTAAACTTCCTGAGAGAATAAAATTTTCAGATTATTCAAATCAAAAACTTAACAGTTGTGATAAGGGATGTGGAGGAAAAATTTACTTTGATGAGGATTTTAAAACAGATGAGGGAAAATTCATTCCTATTGACAGAAATACAGGAAGACCTCATAACTGTCAAAAAATAAAATATAAAAAGAAATTTTAGAAATGTTTATCTAAAATTATGATAATTATCCTTGATGGGATTAACTGAGGCTGATGCTAAAGCTCTTGTAAATGAAGGAATTCTTTCAGCAGATTATGATGAACACGAAGAGGCTATAGAATTTTACGATAAGGCGCTAAAAATTATTGAAACCTCAGAAATTTATCTAAACAAAGGAATTTCTCTTGTAGAACTAGAAAAGTATGAAGATGCTGTA
>DEAO01000033.1:0-13786 GCA_002348725.1 Fidelibacterota bacterium UBA2980
TCTAGATTACCGCTTTTATAATCTTTGTTAGCAGCATTATAAAGTTTCTTTGCAATATTCTGAATCGATTTCTTTGAATTTGCATGACTGGAATCAAGCGAGAGCGCTGATTTATAGTTTTGTATTGCAGCATCAAAATCTTTTTTACCTTCATACGCTTTTGCAAGACCATAAAATCCAGGCACATATTTTGGTATACTTTCTAACACTGAATTAAATCCTGAAATTGCATCATCAAATCTGCCATCTTCTATAGCTCTATTAGCATTATTAGCTTTGTTGTTTAATCCATTTAAGCGATCAAACTCTTTTCTTAATTGATCATTTCCTTTGTCAGCATCAATTGCTGAAAGGATTTTTTCTCTAGCAACATCTAAATTTCCATTTGACAACGCTTGTCTAGACTCTTCAAAGAGTGCTATTGCAGATGTTTGAGCAAAAACAGTTGTAAAAAATAATAGAACTAAAATAATCTTTTTCATTATACCGCCTTTTAAGTATGCATTTTCTATTGTGTTGTAATCTAAAAATCTTTTGAAAATAATATTAACATTTTTTTGTGCCGAAGGCGGGACTTGAACCCACACAGAGTTTCCTCCACTAGCCCCTCAAGCTAGCGTGTCTACCAATTCCACCACTTCGGCTAATTATTCTTCTTTGCTTTCTTCTTCTAAAGCACTAGAAGGAAGTACATATTCGTTGCCAACTGGTACCTCTGTCTCTCTTGTTTCAGCATCTTGTTGAAGAATTGATTCTTTGACACTATCTGGACTACCACTCAACATTCCTATCAACAAAGCAAGTACTATAAAAGTTATACCAAGCCATGTTGTGAGCTTTGTAATAAAATCATTTGCTCCCGAAGATCCTAACATAGATGTGGCGGTACCGCCCATCATAGAATTAAGTCCTCCTTGACCAGATTGCATCAAAATAACAACAATCAACATTATACTAACAAGTGTATGTACTACTATTAAAAACTGAACCATAATTCCTCTATCAATTTAATTTTTCAGCAATTGCTTTAAATGATTCAAAATCAGCGCTAGCACTACCGATTAAAAACCCATCAATCAACTTAACATCTAATAATCTATTGATACTATCTTTGTCAACAGATCCACCATAAAGCAAATTGGTTTTCTCAACAATTTCGTCTGAATATAAACTTTTTAATTTATTTTTTACATAAGAAAGAACATCTTCAATATATTCATTTGAAGGAAGCTCTCCAGAACCAATAGACCAAACAGGCTCGTATGCAATTGTTAGGCCATTTATTGCATCTTTTGGCAATATACTAAGCTGCCTATCAATAACCTTGAAAGTGTTGCCATCATTTTTTTGCTCTTTAGTCTCTCCAATGCAAAGAATTGCGCTTACATTATTGTTTGTTACTGTTTCTAATTTATCTTTTACTACTTCATCTGATTCATTGTATAGCAACCTTCTTTCTGAGTGTCCGACGATACAAAAGTCAATGTCTGACAAGCTATGAAGAGAAACAGCTCCAGTATAGGCACCCTCGGTATTGATATCGCAGTCTTGCATGCCAATCTTGATGTTTTCTGTTCCTAGATTTTTTTGTACTTGATTAATACAAGTATGAGAAGGAAAAAGAATCACTTCTGATTTAAAAAATGATTCTTCATTAGAATTTATCTTTTTCACAAAATCAATCGATGCATCTCCATCTAAATACATTTTCCAGTTTGCAGCTAATATTGTTTTTTTCATTTCTTGTCCAAAATTTTTATTGCAGGAAGCTTCTTGCCAGACAACAACTCTAAACAAGCGCCTCCACCAGTAGAAGCATGCGATAATTTGCTAAGCAATTCATCATTATAATTTCTTACTGCAGCAACTGTATCACCGCCACCTATAACGGAAATACATTCAGTATCAACAATTTCATCAATAATACTCTCTGTTCCAACAGCAAATTTTTTATTCTCTGCAATACCAACTGTGCCATTCCAGAAAATTGTTTTTGAATCAGATATAATGCTCTTAAATAAATCAATGCTTGATTGTCCGATATCTTGACAGATCATATTTTTCTTAACATTTTCTTTATCAGTGTGCTCAAATTCTTCGCTACCAATATTATTCAATTCCCCAGTGAAATCAGTTGGTAAAATAATTTTTGTTTTTGTCTTAGAGGCACTAAGCAATATCTTTTTTGCAACATCTATCTTGTCAGATTCTACTAATGATTTCCCCATATGATAACCATTAGCAGCAAGAAAAGTATTAGCCATTGCTCCACCGATAATAATATTATCCGCTAAACCAAGAAAATGGTTGATTACATCGATTTTAGTATCAATTTTTGCTCCACCGATAATCAATAGAAGTGGCAAAAAAGGGTCTTCAAGTGTTTCTGATAAAAATTCTAACTCTTTTTCAATCAAAAGACCCATTCCTTTATTCATAAAATGTTTAACAATGCCAACATTTGATGCGTGCTCACGATGAGCTGTTCCAAATGCATCATTAATAAAGATTTCTCCATGTTTAGATAGATTAATAGAAAATTGACTATCGTTGTCAGTCTCTTCATTGTAAAAACGTAAATTTTCAAGAAGATGGACTTCCCCAGACTGTAAGTTATGTGAAACATTGATAGCATCATCTGATATGCAATCATGTGAAAACTTTAAGGGCATTTCTAATAATTCAGCTAACTTTTCACCTGCGGGCATTAGAGAGAGTTTTGAATTTATTTTACCTTTTGGCCTTCCTAAATGAGACATTAGAATAACTTTTGCTCCTTGGTCTATGCAGTGTTTAATAGTAGGAATTGTTTTTCTAATTCTATAATCGTCAACAACTATATCGTTTTTGATGGGTACATTAAAATCTACCCTGATTAGAACACGTTTTGACTGAAGGTCAAAAGACTTGAGTTTACGTAACATAGAATTTTAGTGTTTATATAAAGAGTTTATATAACGCCTTGATCAACCATAGAGTCTGCAACTCTCACAAATCCACCAATATTAGCGCCATCAACATAATTAACAAATCCCTTCTGAGTACCATGCTTAACACATGTAGTATGAATTTTCTCCATAATCTCTTTTAATAGCTTATCCACTTGTTCTCTTGTTAATGGAATTCTTGTACTATTTTGGCTCATTTCGATCCCAGAAACAGCAACTCCACCAGCATTGGCGGCTTTACCAGGACCAAACAATATTTTCTCCTTAATAAAGTGATGGACTGCATCTTTTGTAGAAGGCATATTTGCACCTTCTGCAACGACATAACAACCGTTCTTTGTTAATTGTTTAGCATCTTTCAAGTCTAATTCATTCTGAGTGGCGCAAGGCAATGCAATATCACATTTAACGCCCCATGGTTTTTTATTAGGAGTAAATTTTACTTTATATTTTTTTGCATATTCAGATATTCTAGCTGAAGGAACCTCTTTTAGTTTCTTTACATATTCTAACTTCTTTTGAGTAATGCCATCTGGATCATATATAAAACCGCTAGAATCAGATAAGGTAACAGGCTTTGCTCCTAGTTCAATTAATTTTTCACAAGCATATTGTGCAACATTTCCAGATCCAGACACAGCAACAGTTTTGCCTTTAATTGAATCATTCTTCGTATCAAGCATATTAAGAACAAAATATACTAGACCATACCCAGTAGCTTCTGGCCTAATTAAGCTTCCGCCCCAGTTTGTACCTTTTCCTGTAAGCACTCCAGTAAATGCATTTCTTATTTTTTTGTATTGACCAAACATATAACCAATCTCTCTCGCGCCAACACCAATATCTCCAGCAGGAATATCAGTCCTTCTTCCAATGTGTCTATATAGTTCATTCATAAAGGCTTGACAAAATTTCATTATTTCTCGGTCTGATTTTCCTTTTGGATCAAAATTTGATCCGCCTTTACCGCCGCCCATATTTAAACCTGTTAAACTATTTTTAAACACTTGTTCAAATGCTAAAAATTTTAGAATACCAAGATTAACATTAGGATGAAATCTGAGACCTCCCTTATAAGGGCCAATAGCAGAATTAAATTGGATTCTATAACCTAAATTGACTTGAACATCACCCTTATCATCTACCCATGAGACACGAAACAGTATAGACCTATCAGGCACAACAATTCTATCAAGTATGTTTGCACTAACATAATCTTTATTTTTAGTAGCAACAGTCCATATAGAGTTGACGACTTCTTCTACAGCTTGGTGAAATTCTTCTTGATCCTTATATCGATCAACAACTGTCTTTAAAAAATCTTGTTTCGATTTATATTTCATCTCTATCCTAATGTATAGTTAACTTAACCAAAGTTTAAAGTTACAAATTAAAAAAGTGAATACTTTTCTTATAAAAAATTTAGACATTTAAAGCGAAGTAATATAACTTCAAGAACTTATGGCGGAGTAGCTCAGTTGGTTAGAGCAGCGGAATCATAATCCGCGTGTCGGGAGTTCAAATCTCTCCTCCGCTACACTATCTATAAAACTGATTTCTTCGTCGGTTAAAATTGATTTATAATATTTATTTGATAATGATTTTTTGTAAGACAAATCATGTTGAACATCTTTTTTTGGAATTAAAGTATCTCCAGAATTTAACCTTTGGACTTTTTTTAGAATCTTATCTGTGCATTTTTCATCTAACCAATTAAAAAGTTTTTTAATTGAATCTTCAGGATTTATTGAAAAATTATCTTGATTAAAAAAATAGATATTTTCTTTTCCATCAATTCTATGTTTAAAAATACTATAGAGTTGACAAAATTGAATTGCTCCCAAAACAGGTAATGAAATTGAGTTGTTCTCAATTTTTTCTATATCTCTAATACCCATGCTTTCAAAATCTTTAACTAATCTATCGTATTCAGGAAATTCCCACCCCATTCTTTTAAAACTGCCAGCTAATGGTAAAATTGGTCTTTCGCACATTACTATTTTATAGTTTTTAGATAGATGCAATGATGCAAACACTAAAAAAGGATCTTTAACAATTAGTTTCTTTTGATTAGGGAAAAATTTTGATTTAAGCAAAGATAAAGAAGATTCATTTCCAAATAATGTTTTAATCGTTTTTTTTATCACCGAATCATCTTTTTTGATACCTAATTTAAATTTGGCGTTAAGATTAATAATGCTATCAAAAATATCATCAAAATTACTATTATCAGTATTAGCGCCAGGGATGAGATAATTTTTTTCGACAGATAATATACCCTGAGAAGCATTAAAAGGTTCATAAATCATGTTATATCCATTAATAGAAGATAATATATCTCCTAATGCTGTTGTAGCTGTTCTGGGCAAACCAGAAACTATTATCGCATTTTTAGAATATTTATTATTTTTTGACATGGGCAAATTACAATCTGACATTAAAGAAACAATTTATCAAGAAGCAATTTCTAAAATTAAAAAATCTGAAAATGAAATTAATTTCGATAGAATATCAAATGTATTATATGATATGTTTGAAAATTGGAATTTTTGTGGGTTTTATATGAAAAAGGGTGATGAACTAGAAATATCTTCCTATAAGTCGGATCAAATACCATGTAGTCCAATAAATATGGATGGGGTTTGCGGAAAATCAATTATATCTAGAAATACAATAATAGTCCCTAATGTAAATGAATTTGCAGGACATATTGAATGTGATCCAAATAGCAATTCAGAAATTGCTATTCCATTCTCTAATTATGTATTTGATATAGATTCAAAAGAACTTGATGATTTCGATGAAATTGATGAGAAATACTTAAAAAAGATAATTGATCTAATTATTTTCTGATTCTGATTCTTCAGAAATTGGCTCTTCAATAACGCTATCTGATTCCAGATTAGATTTATCAACGAATTCGATTAATGATATTTTCGCAGCATCATTAACTCTGCTACCAAGCTTGATAATTCTTGTGTAACCGCCTGGCCTATCAGAATAACTAGGACCGATAACATCAAACAATATCTTTACAGCATCTTGATTTTTTAAACTCTTCAACACTTGTCTTCTGTTATGTAAGGTCGCATCTTTTGCTTTAGTAATCATTGGTTCAATAAACCTCTGTAGTGCTATAGCTTTTTGATGTGTTGTCTTGATACGTTTGTGCTCTATTAAAGAACTTGCCATATTAGACAACATCGCTTTTCTATGAGAAGCGTTTTTACCAATCTTCTTTGTTTTAACTCTGTGTCTCATCGCTTTCGCTTTCTGATGCTTCGCTATCAATATATGGGGTGATATCCATACCAAACTTCAAGCCCATTCCTTCAAGTTTTTCGATTAGCTCATTTAAAGACTTTCTACCGAAATTCTTGTATGCTAACATCTCAGATTCATCTTTCTGTACAAGAGCGCCAATTAAGGTGATACCCGCTGCTTCAAGACAGTTATGACTTCTTACTGAAAGTTCCATTTCATCAATTGAAGACTCAAGCAGCTTACGAATTTGTAGAATTTCTTCGCTAACTGGCTTATCAATTTCTAACACTGAAGGGTTACTAATAGAATGAATAATATTATAATGTTCAGACAATACTGAAGAACAATAACTTACTGCATCTATTGGAGTAATAGATCCGTCAGTAGCAACATGTAAAGATAGCATTTCTAAATCTTCTTTTGCACCTGGCAATGGAGAAACATTAAATGATACTTTAGTGACAGGATTAAAAATACTATCAATTGGAATAATTCCTACAGGAGCATTGTTTAATTTGTTTTCTTCGCTTGATTTATATCCCTTGCCAATACCTAGTCTTAATTCTAATTCTAAAGTAGTCTTTTTATCAATATCAGTAATATATAAATCTGGATTTAAAATAGTGAAATTGTCACTTGCTGCTTGTATATCGGCTGCAGTAAAGGTTTTACCTTTTATTTTTAAATGCACAGGCTCAACACTACTTTCAGGCAAATGGAATCTTACTTCCTTTAAATTCATTAAGATATCAGCTACGTCCTCTTTTACGCCGTCTAAAGTAGAAAATTCGTGTAAAGCGCCATCAATTTTAACATTGGTAATTGCTGCACCAGGTACTGCTGTAAGCAATGCTCTTCTAAGAGCGTTTCCAATAGTAATACCATAGCCTCTCTCTAAAGGTTTTACAATAAATTCACTGGAATTATCGCCTGTTTCTTTATGTGAAATTTTAAATTTTAAATTATTGCTCATTATATTTTCCTCTTATCTTGAATAGTATTCTACAACTAATTGCTCATTAACAGTTAAGTCAATCTCCTGTCTTTCTGGATAATTAACAAAAGTGCCTGACATTTTTGTTTTATCTAATGAAAGCCAAGATACATTTAGATCACCTTTAACCATTTTAACTGCATCTAGTATAATATCTAATTTTTTACTCTTATCTCTTACTTCAATAATATCACCTGGTTTTAATCTATAGGAAGGAATATTTACCTTTCTACCATTTACCATAAAATGTGCATGGCTAACCAACTGTCTAGCAGATGGTCTTGAAGGAGCAAATCCTAATTTATAGACTACATTATCGAGCCTAGATTCAAGCATGACTAATAAGTTAAGTCCTGTTTCACCTTTCATCTGTGCTGCTTTTTTAAAGTAGTTTCTAAACTGTTTTTCAAGCATTCCATACATAAATTTAATTTTTTGTTTTTCTTTTAATTGAACAGAGTAAGTTGAAAAACGTTTTCCGGACTGACCATGTTGACCAGGTCTATATCCTTTTTTCGATAATAATTTATCAAATTTTGGATTGCCAAAAATATTGACTCCAAGCTTTCTAACTAATTTCCCTTTAGGCGTGTTCAATTTTCCCATATTATTCTATACTCTTCTCTGTTTCTTAGGCCTACAACCATTATGTGGTAGTGGAGTTACATCTGAAATTGCCGTTATTTGCAATCCTGAACCTGATAAAGCTCTAATAGCAGATTCTCGACCTGCACCAGGCCCTTTTACTTTAACAGTTACCTGTACTAACCCCATTCCTACAACCTCAGTTGCAACTTTTTCTGCTGCAATTGATGCTGCGTATGCAGTATTCTTTCTTGAACCTTTGAAACCTGCTTTTCCAGCAGTAGCCCATGCAATAACATTGCCGCCTTGATCAGTAACGGTAATATTTGTGTTATTAAAGGTTGCTTTGATATGCACAATACCTTTTGAATCAATTTTCTTCTTCTTTTTAGATCTAGTTTGTATTGCCATAATTATACTACTGCTTTCTTACCAAGTCCCACTGTTTGTTTTCTTCCTCTTTTTGTACGAGAATTTGTCTTAGTTCTCTGTCCTCTTACAGGAAGAGATTTTCTATGTCTTAACCCTCTATAACTACCAATATCTTGTAATCTTTTAACATTTTTTATGTTTTCTGTTCTTAATTCACCTTCAATTAACAATTGTAAATCAACAATAACTTTTCTGATAGCATCTTCTTCGTTGGTGCTAAGATCACCAACTCTAGCATTAGGATCTATTTGAGCTAACTCACATATTTTTAATGCAGTCGTTAGTCCAATTCCATGAACATATCTTAAAGAATAAGCTATCTTCTTTTCTTTTGGTATATCTACACCTGCTATTCTAGCCATTATCCTTGCCTCTGTTTAAATCTAGGGTTCTTCTTATTAATAACATAAATACGTCCCTTTCTGCGAACAATAATGCAATCTCTGCTTCTTTTTTTAACTGATGCTCTAACTTTCATAATTATTGCCTAAACGTAATTCTTCCTCTAGTTAAATCATATGGAGAAAGTTCCAAGTTTACTTTATCTCCAGGTAGCATTTTAATAAAATGCATGCGCATTTTACCGCTTACATGTGCAAGAATTTCGTGTTCTTGCCCACCTAGATTTATTGTTACTCTAAACCTTGCTCCTGGTAAAGCTTCCTTAATAACTCCTTCTACTTCTATTGATTCTTGTTTTGCCATACTATGTTAAAATTCTGGGTTGGAACTTAGTAATAAGAATTGAATGTTCAAAGTGCGCACTTGGCTTACCATCTTGCGTCCTAATTGTCCAACCATCACTATCTGTTTTAATGTGTCTGCTACCCAAATTAACCATTGGTTCGATTGCTAAGCACATGCCTTCCTCTAATACAGTATCATGATGAGAGCTGCTTGGTTCAGAAAAATTAGGTATCTGAGGATCAAGATGAAGTTGAGTACCAATTCCATGTCCAACTAATTCTCTCACTACAGAATATCCTTTAGATTCCACATAATCTTGAATCGCTTTACTGATATCATACACACGATTCCCTGCAACAGCTTTGCTGATACCTATTTCCAACGCTTTCTTTGTTGTCTCTAACAATAATTGTTTTTCTTCAGAAATATTTCCCACTGCTAATGTTCTTGCAGAATCACTGTAATACCCATCTTTAAGCACTCCACAGTCAACGCCAACTATTTGTCCTTCTTTAAAAACTGAATCTTTTGGAATTCCATGCACTATTTCATCATCAATTGATACACACAAAGTTGATGGAAAATTATTATATCCTTTAAAAGCAGGTTTTCCATTTCTTGATATAATATATTCTTCAGCCATTTTATCTACTTCTAAAATAGATTGACTTGGCACAATATATTTTTCAACAAGATCAAGCGTATCAGATAAAATCTGACAGCTTTCAGTGATTTTATTCACTTCATTTATGTTGTTTATATCAACCACTATCTTCTACCTCTGACTTTGCCTTTTGAAAGAAATCCATCATAATGTCTAGATAATAAATGTGTCTCAATCTGATTTAATGTATCAAGACCAACTCCAACGATAATCAATAAGCTTGTTCCACCAAAAAAAGATGCATATGCATAATCTAGTCCCGCAAACTGCTGTAAGAAGTATGGCATTAATGCGATAAAACCAAGAAAGCATGCCCCAGGCAATGTTACTCGAGTTAATATATTTTCAATAAATTCTGCAGTTTTTCTTCCAGGTTTAACACCAGGAATAAACCCTCCTTGCTGTTTTAAAGTAGAAGAAACTTGATTTGGATCAAATTGTAACGCTGTGTAAAAATAAGTAAAGAAAACAATAAGTAAAGCAAAGCAAAGATTAGAAAACCAATGATCCATTGCAAACCAAGACATAAAGTTTGATTGTACAGCATCCTGTCCTGCAAAAGTAGCAATTGTACCAGGTATTAGTATTATAGATTGTGCAAAGATAATTGGAATAACTCCTGCTGTATTAATCTTTAGTGGCAGATAAGTAGACTGTCCACCGTATATTTTTCTACCAATTACTCTCCTAGCATACTGAATAGGAACTTTTCGAATTCCTTGCTGAACAAGAATGATTAACATTACTAAAAAGAAGAATAATATAGCTAGTGCTAATTCAGATAATATACCTCTTACTCCTTGTTGAAAATATGCAATCTCTGAAACTATAACATTAGGAAAAGCAGCTAATATACCAACCATAATTATTAAAGATATACCATTTCCAATACCGTGTTCAGTGATTTTTTCTCCTAACCATAAAAGAAGCATTGTTCCTGTAGTAATACAAATAACTGCTGTAAATCTAAATAAAAGACCAGGATTCAAAACAATTCCATAGCTCTCTAATAAAAATGCTATACCAATTGATTGAAGAAATGCTAAAGCTACAGTACCATATCGAGTAATTTGGGTAATTTTTGCCCTTCCACTTTCACCTTCTCTAGCTAATCTTTGAAAATATGGAAGCGTAGTCTGTAAAATCTGAATAATAATTGATACTGAGATATAAGGCATGATACCCAAACCAAATATAGCAGCTTGCCCAAACGCACCTCCAGTGAACATATTATATAAACCAAAAAAAGTATCACTTAGAGAGTCCATAGTCTGTTTCAGTGCATCTGGATTAATGCCTGGAATTGGAACCTGAGATCCAATTCTTACGACAACCAATAATGCAAGAGTGAATAAGATTTTTCTTCTCAATTCAGGAATAGCAAAAATATTTCTTATTTTTTCAATCACTCTACAACAACCTTTCCGCCAGCTTCTTCTATTTTCTTAACTGCAGATTCACTAAAAGATGAAGCAGTAATATTGTATGCTTTATCAATATCACCATTTCCTAAAATTTTTACAGCAGCAAATACAGAGGATATTAAACCATTCTTAAACAAAGCTTCAGAATCAATGTTCTTAGCTTTAATCTTTGATATACTTGCAAGATTAACTATCTCATATGATTTTTGGAAATTTGAATTATTGAATCCTCTCATTGGTACTCTTCTATAAAGAGGCATTTGGCCTCCTTCAAACCAATATCTGTGCTTAAAGCCACTTCTTTGTCCTGCGCCTTTATGACCTCTTCCTGAAGTTCGTCCTAAGCCAGAACCATTTCCTCTTCCTACTCTTCTTGATTTCTTAATTGAATTAACTGGTTTCACTAGCTTCATTTTACTTCCTCAACCTTAATCAGATAATCTATTTTCCTAATCATTCCATGGATAGCATCATTTAAATCAACAGTAATTGATTGATTAAGCTTCCTTAAGCCTAAAGCATCTAATGTAGCTTTTGCCTTTCTTGAATAGCCAATTCTACTCTTAATCTGTGTAATCTTTATTTTTTTCTTAGCCATTTTTTATATCTCAAATAAATTGTTTGGAGTCTTTCCTCTTTTCTTAGCAACTTTTCTAACATCTTGCAAATTTGTAAGAGCATTCATAACAGCTTTAGCAACATTCATTTTATTATTTGACCCTAAAACCTTTGTATAAATATTGTTTATACCTACCTGCTCCATAATTAATCTCACTGCAGATCCAGCAATAATGCCTGTACCCGGAGGAGCCGGCTTTAACAATACTTTACTTGCGCTATGTCTGCCAATAATTTCATGTGGAATTGTGTAGTTATAAACAGGTACTTTAACAATATTCTGTCTTGCATTTTCCTTTGCTTTAGATATAGAAACAAGCACTTCATTTGCTTTTCCAGCACCAATCCCAACATGAGCTCTACCATCTCCTATAACAACAAGAGTGGAAAAGCTAAATCTTTTTCCTCTGGAATTGACCTTAGCAACTCTATTGATTCTTATTACTGATTCTTCTTTTAAGTCTAGTTCTGAATGATTAATAACAGTCATTTATTCTCCAATATTAAAATTTTAATCCACCTTCTCTAGAAGCTTCCGCTAATGATTTAACTCTTCCATGATACCTAAAACCGTTTCTATCAAAATAAACATTTTTCACTTTTTTTGATTTAGCCCTATCAGCAAGTTCTTTTCCAACTAAAGATGCCATTTCAATTTTTGTAGCTTTCTTTTTACCGTAAATCTTCTCTTTTGAAGAAGAAGCAACAATTGTTTTTTGATTGAAATCATCAATTATTTGTGCTTCTATATGCTTGCTGCTTTTATAAACACATAACCTATATTCTCCTTCAACAGGAAAAGCTTTCTTTGATCTCTTTCTTCTGCGGAAATACTGTTCTCTCTTTAACGATAAAGCGCCCATTATTCACCGCCTCCTACAGTTTTACCTTGTTTAGATCGTACAAATTCGCCTTTATATCTAATTCCTTTGCCCTTATAAGGCTCAGGTTTTCTTAGTGCTCTTATTTTTGCAGCAACTTGTCCAACTAGTTGTTTATCAATACCTTTTATCTCTAATTCATTCTTTTTTGCATCTGCTTCTATTCCATCTGGCAATTCTAACATTATGTCATGTGAGAAACCTAATTGAAACACCAGTCTGCTACCTTGGCTTTTTACGTTATATCCAACGCCTAAAATCTCTAAATGTTTTGAAAAACCATTACTAACACCTTCAACAGCATTATGGATTAATTGCCTCATTGTGCCATGCATTGACTTTGATTCTGAATCATCATTTTTTCTAGAAACATTTATTAATCCTTCCTCAATTTTCAAGTCTAAACCATCAAAAAGATTGACAGATAATTTTCCTTTTGGGCCATTTACCATCAAAGCAGAATCAATTTTTTCCACTTTAACACCTTCTGGCAATGTAATTACGCTATTCCCTATTCGTGACATCTTACCAAACGTTGCAAAGCAACTCTCCTCCAATATTTAATTCTCTTGCTACCTTATTGCTAACCACACCTTTTGAAGATGAGATAATACTAATTCCTAATCCATTTAATACTCTAGGAATATCATCAGATGAAACATATACTCTTTTACCAGGTTTGCTTATTTTTTCAATAGTAGTTATGGCTGGCATATTATCATCATATCTTAAAAATACTCTAATATCTTCTTTGTTTGACTTCTTGTCTACAAATACAAAATTGTCAATATATCCTTCTTCTTTTAAGACAAGAGAAATTCTTTTCTTTAATAAAGAAGATGGAATATCAACCCATCTTTTTTTAGATGAATAACCATTTCTTATTCTTGTACAATAATCTGCTATTGGATCTGTCATTGACATAAATCTTTCTCCTTACCAACTTGCCTTTGTTACACCAGGAAGCTCTCCTTTAAGTGCTAATTCTCTAAATGTAATTCTTGATAAACCAAATTTTCTCATATAACCTTTCGGACGACCAGAAACTAAACATCTGTTAGTTAAGCGAACATGGCTAGAGCTTCTTGGAAGTTTCTGCAATTTCTTTATTGCATTTAAACGATCTTCTTCTGAAGTCTTAGGATTTTTAATTAATTCTCTTAATTCTTTTCTAAGAAGGTAATGTCTTTCAACTTTCTTCATTAAATGTTTTTCTCTTGCAATTTTTGATTTCTTAGCCATTATTTTCCTCATTTAAATTAGCTTCTTCTGCAGGTTCTTCTACTGGA
>DEAO01000033.1:14178-22199 GCA_002348725.1 Fidelibacterota bacterium UBA2980
AACTTCTTCTTCATCTTCTGTTTTAATAGTTTTATCTCTAATAGGGAGACCTAATGATCTCAACATTTCATAAGAGATTTCATCGCTATTTGATGATGTTGTGATGATTACATCCATTCCTCTAATTGTATCAACCTTATCATAATCGATTTCAGGAAATACAACTTGTTCTTTGATCCCAAAACTATAATTGCCTTGTCCATCAAATGATTTATGAGACAATCCTCTAAAATCTCTTGTTCTTGGCAATGCAACTGCACATAATCTTTCTAAAAATTCATACATATAATTCTTTCTCAATGTTACCTTGCAACCAACAGGAAAACCTTTTCTTACTTTAAAATTTGAAACATCTTTTCTTGCTTTTGTAACAATTGGTTTCTGTCCTGTAATTAACATCAATTCATCAAGAGCTGCTTTTAATGCTTTAGAATTATTTTTAGCATCACCCAAACCAATATTTAAGGTTATCTTTTGAATTTTTGGAGCCTCCATCATGCTCTTCAAATTAAATTTCTTAACAAGATGAGGTCTCACATCATTAAGATATTTCTTTTTATAGCTTGGTATATGTTCAACTTTTGCCATTTTTATCCAAGCTCCCTGCCACTTCGTTTAGAAACTCTAACTTTTGATTTATCTTTCAATATCTTAAATCCTATTCTTGAAGGTTTATTATCATCTACAATCATAACATTAGATACATGAATAGATCTTTCTCTTTCTGTAAAACCTCCACTAGGATTTTCTTGTGAAGGTCTAAGAGTTCTTTTGGTTAACGCTACACCTTCAACAATCACTCTTTGTGATGTTGGAAATACTTTCAACACTTTCCCTGATAAACCTTTAAAGTTTCCGGAAACAACTTTTACTATCATATCTTTTTTAATTTTCATTATAAAACCTCTGGAGCCATTGATACAATTTTCATATATCCACTATCTCTTAATTCTCTAGCAACTGGTCCAAATATTCTTGTTCCTCTAGGCTCATTTTGACTGTTCAACAAAACAGCAGCATTTTCATCAAATCTAATATATGATCCATCCTGTCTTCTTAATTCTTTGGCAACTCTAACTATTACAGCTCTAGAGACATCGCCTTTCTTAACCATCCCACCTGGTATAGATGTCTTCACAGACACTACAACAACATCACCAACGGTCGCATATCGTCTTTTTGAACCTCCTAAAACTTTAAAACATTGAACAGTTTTTGCTCCAGAATTATCAGCTACTTTTAATCTTGTTTCTTGTTGAATCATGTTAGCTCTTATTTTTCTCCATCAATCTTAAAACACGCCACCTTTTTGTTTTGCTTAAAGGTTTAGTAGATATAATCTCTACTATATCACCATTGTTATAAGAATTGCTTCCATCATGAGCATAGTATTTTTTTGATTGTTTTATATATTTCTTATAAAGCTTGTGCTTCACTAGCCTTTCCACGCTAACAACCAAAGTTTTATCCATAGCAGTAGAAACAACTTTTCCTACTAGTCTTTGATGATTTCTATCCATTAATACTGTCCTCATTTAATTCTTTTTCCTTTAAAACTGTTTTTATCATTGCATTCTCTTTACGTAAATCTGACAAAACTTTGTAATCTTCTAATTGTTGAATAGATTTTTGAAAGCGATATTTTTGTAAGCTTTCTTTATTATCACTCAAGCGTGAACGTAAATCTTTATCAGACAATTGTCTTAAATCATTAACTTTCATCTAATCCTCTTCTAGCTACTAATTTTGTTTTAATAGGTAATTTGTTTCCTGCATTTTTGAATGCTTTCTGTGCAATTTCTCTTGATACACCTTCAACTTCGAATAATATTCTTCCTGGCTTAACGTTACTCACCCAAAACTCAGGAGACCCTTTACCTTTACCCATTCTTGTCTCTAATGGTTTTTTAGTAATTGGCTTATCAGGAAATATTCTAATCCACATTTTACCAACTTTTCTAACAAATCTAGAGATTGTAATTCTTGATGCTTCAATCTGTCTAGCAGTAATCCATCCTGGTTCCATTGCTTTCAATCCGTAGCTACCAAAATTGACCTCCGTACCACCTTTGGCCATACCTCTTCTATGTCCTCGATGAACTCGTCTATATTTTATTTTTTTAGGCTCTAACATTATTTACTCTTTGCTTTGCTAAATCCATTACAAATCCAAACTTTAATCCCTATAATTCCATAAGTAGTGTGCGCTTCAACTAAAGCATAATCAATATTTGCTCTGAGAGTGTGAAGAGGAACTCTTCCATCCATAAATCTTTCAGATCTAGCAATTTCAACCCCACCTAATCTTCCTGCAACATTAATTCTAATTCCATCAGCTCCCATCCTCATTGTAGATTGCATTGTTTTGTTAATAACTCTTCTGTAAGCCATTTTCTTAATCAATTGACTTGCAATGCTCTGTCCAACAAGTTCTGCATTCAATTCAGGTCTTTTTACTTCATTAATATTTAACTGTATATCATTAGTGCCACACAATTTTGAAATTTCTTTCTTTAGTCTTCCAACTTCTTCTCCGCCTTTACCGATAACAATACCAGGACGGGCAGTATGAAGAGTGATAGTAATAGACTGTGAGGTTCTTTCAATGTTAATGGATGCTATTGATGCATCTTGAAGTCTTTTCTTAAGATATTTTCTTAGTTGAATATCTTGCGCTAAATCAGCAGCATACTGATTCTTTTTAGAAAACCAGTTTGAAGTCCAATCTTTATTTACATCTAACCTATATCCTTTTGGATGTGTTTTTTGTCCCATTAATATTATCCTATAATTATTTTTAAATGACTAGTTCGTTTTTTAATTCTATTTGCACGACCTTGTGCGCGTGCTCTAAAACGTTTCAAAGGAGGTCCTTCATCAACAGTAATTGTCTTAATAACAACGGTATTCATATCTTTTTCAAAAGATTCATTATTAACCGCATTAGCAATAGCAGAAGACAATGTTTTTTCAATAATTTCGGCGCCTTTTTCATTCATATGTTTCAATGACGAAAGCGCTTTGTTAACGTTTAAACCTCTCACGCAATTAGCAACTTTTCGAAGCTTTTTTGGTGACTGTCTTACATTATTCGCTTTTGAAGTAATTTCCATAATCCTTATTTCTTTCTATCTCCTGAATGCATTCTAAAAGTTCTTGTTGGAGAAAATTCACCAAGCTTGTGTCCAACCATATTCTCTGTTACAAAAACTGGAATAAATTTATTTCCATTATGAACAGCAAAAGTATGCCCAACAAAATCTGGTGTTATTACTGAATTTCTAGCCCAAGTTTTAATAACGCCTTTTTTCTTTGATTCTTCCATTTTCTCTATCTTCTTCAAGAGTTTAAAATCAATATGAGGTCCTTTTTTAATAGATCTAGACATTAATCATTTCTCCTTTTTACAATCAGTCTATTTGATTTCTTATTTTTCTTTCTTGTTTTATAGCCTTTTGTAGGTTTACCCCAAGGAGTACTTGGATGTCTTCCTCCAGAACTTTTACCTTCACCTCCACCCATAGGATGGTCTACAGGATTCATAGCTACTCCTCTTACTTTAGGACGCTTTCCTAACCATCTAGATCTTCCAGCTTTACCTGATTGAACCAGCTCATGATGTTTATTGCCTACAGTACCAATTGTAGCTAAACAATCTTCAGGAACCATTCTAACCTCTCCAGAAGGCATTTTTAAAGTCGTAAATCCTTCGTCATTTGCCATTATTTGTACATAAGAACCTGCACTTCTAGCCAGCTGTGCACCTTTTCCAGGAATTAGCTCAATATTGTGTACAAATTGTCCAGATGGAATGTTTTTTAATTTCATAGCATTGCCAGTTTTTAAAGAAACTTTTTCTCCAGAAACAACTACATCACCCACTTTCAAACCGTCTGGTTGAATAATATATCTTTTTTCACCATCTGTATAGTGCAGAAGTGCAATAAATGCAGTTCGATTCGGATCATATTCAATTGTCGCAACCTTTGCATCAATATTGAACTTATCTCTCTTAAAATCGATAATTCTATAACTGCGTTTATGTCCACCTCCTCTTCTTCTTGATGTAATTCTTCCTTTATTATTTCTTCCACCTGTTTTATTGAGTTTTCTTACTAAAGACTTTTCAGGCTTAGAAGTTGTGATCTCACTAAAATCAGGTCTAGAAGCAAATCTAGAAGCAGGAGTAGTTGGTTTTAATTGTCTTGTTGCCATAATAAATTTTACACACTAAATAAATCGATGTTATAACCTTCCATTAATGTCACTATAGCTCTTTTTTTAAGCTTAGTATAACCATTTGTTCTAATAGTTCTTCCTCCGCTTTTCACGGTCATTTGTTTAGCTTTACCTTTTCTGTTGGTGATAGCTACCTTTAAAACTTTAACTTTAAATTTTTCTTCAACAGCTTTTTTTATTTCAATCTTGTTTACATTTAAAGGCACTTCAAATGCATATTTATTGCTTTCTTCCTGTAAAAGAGTCATCTTTTCAGTAACAATTGGACGAATTAATATTTGAGATAAATCACTCATATTATTTATCTCCTTCAAACCTAGATGAAAGCATTTCAAGTCCTTTTGAATCTATTAAGATTGTATCTGAATCAAATAAATCAACTACAGAACATGAAGACGCTTTGACAACATTTACATACTTAACGTTACGACAAGCTAATAATAAGTTGTTATCTATATCAGATGTAATAATGGTTAATTTCTTTCCTGTCAACCCATTTTCATTCAAAAACTGTATCAACTCTTTAGTCTTATTGCTTTGAATTGCAATGGAATCTATAATCTTAAAAGAATCATTCTTTATTTTGTCAGATAAGATACATTTAAAAGCTAATTTCTTTGTCTTAGCATTAACTTTTTTAAAATAATATTTTGGAGTAGGCCCGAAAATAACACCTCCACCTCTCATTAAAGGAGATCTTATTGTACCGGCTCTAGCATTACCTGTTCCTTTTTGCCTGAATGGTTTTTTACCACCGCCAGATACCAATGATCTGTTTTTAGTAGAACTAGTCCCTTGTCTAGCATTAGTTAGTTCTGCTACTACACACTGATATACCACCTGATCGTTCATAGGTACTTTGAAAACAGAATCACTTACTGTATAATCTTTGCTGCTATTTATTGATTTGATCTTCATTTCTTTAAAATAAAAACTATACCATTATTCGCACCTGCAACAGATCCTTTAACGTATAACAAGTTTTTTTCCTTATCTATATCTACAATTTCAAGATTCTCACTAGTAACATATGAATCACCTGATTGACCCGCCATTCTAAGTCCTTTAAAAACTCTTGAAGGCCAAGAAGCTTGTCCAATTGAACCAGGTGCTCTCTCAGTATGTTTTGTACCATGAGTAGCAGGCTGTCTTTGGAAATTGTGCCTTTTAATCACACCAGTAAAACCTTTTCCTTTTGATTTTGATCTAACATTTATAATCTCTCCAATTTTAAATATTGAAGCGTCAAATTTTTGTCCTAATTCATAATTAAACCCATCTACAGATTTAAATTCTGCGATTGTTTTTGCAGATTCAATACCAGCTTTCTTTAGGTGTCCTTCTGTTGGTTTATTAGTGTTTCTTTTTGATTTCTTACCAAAAGCTAATTGCACAGAATCATAACCATCAGAATCAACTGTTTTTATTTGTGAAACAGTGCATGGACCAGCTTGTATTAAGGTCACCGGTACGACATGGCCATTGTCATTAAATATTTGGGACATTTTCAATTTTTTACCAATCAAACCGTACATAACCCTTAACCTCTAATCTCTATATCTACACCAGAAGGCAAATCTAATTTCATTAAAGATTCAACAGTTTTTGGTGTTGAGTTAACGATATCTACTATTCTTTTATGGATTTTTGTCTGGAACTGTTCACGTGACTTTTTATCAATAAAAGGAGATCTTAATACTGTATATACAGTTCTTTTTGTTGGCAGAGGAATTGGTCCGGATATAATCGCACCAGTAGATTTAGCAGTTCTTATAATTTTCTCTGCAGACTTGTCTAAAAGTTTGTGATCATAAGCTTTTAATGAAATTCTTATTAAATCCTTACTCATCGCTTGCTCCATTATTAGAAGATCTTGTTTTCATTAATTTTTCTTCAACTTGAGCTGGAACTTTATCATAATGAGAAAAATCCATATAGAAACTAGCCCTACCTTGAGAAAGTGATCGTAAATCAGTAGCATATCCAAACATTTGACTTAAAGGAACAGTTGCTTTAATGTTTTGATTCGAACCTTGCTGTTCCATAGAATCAACTTTGCCTCGTCTTGAATTAATATCACCTATCACATCACCCATATAATCCTCTGGAGTTGTTGCTTCAACACGCATTATAGGCTCCATTAATACGGCATTAGCTTGTTTGCAAGCTGTAATAATTGCTCTAGATCCTGCAACTTTAAATGCAATTTCTGATGAGTCAACATCATGATAAGAACCAAAAACAAGCTCAACCTCTACATCTGGTATCGGATATCCATATAATACACCATTTTTCAAGGATTCTTGAATGCCTTGATCAACAGCAGGTATGTATTCTTTAGGAATAACTCCACCTACAATTTTATTAATAAAATTATAACCAGACCCCTGTTCTGTAGGTCTAACATTAATCACTACATGACCATATTGTCCTCTACCGCCAGATTGACGTACAAATTTTTCATCAATTTTCTCAACAGATTTTTGTATAGCTTCTCTAAATGAAACTTGAGGCCTACCAACATTCGCATTAACATTGAATTCCCTCTTAAGTCTATCAATAATAATTTCTAAGTGCACTTCTCCCATGCCAGATATTAATGTTTGAGCAGTTTCATTGTCGACTTTGACCTTAAATGTAGGATCTTCTTCAGTTAGTTTATTTAAACCTTTAGCTAATTGATCTTGATCGCCCTTAGAAACTGGTTCAATTGAAACAGAAACAACAGGTTCTGGAAATTCCATTGATTCTAAAATGACATCTCCTTTTTCAGAAAGCGTGTGTCCAGTTTTAGTGCCTTTTAAACCAATAACTGCAACAATCTCTCCTGCTTTAACTTCTTCAAGCTCTTCTCTCTTGTTAGCATGCATTTGTAAAATTCTTGAAATACGTTCTTTCTTTCCTGTGTTAGAATTGATACAGAAAGAACCTTTCTGCAAAGATCCAGAATACACTCTTACATATGTTAGTTTACCGACAAATGGATCTGTAGCAATTTTGAAAGCAAGAGCTGTAAATGGCTCACTTTCAGAATTCTTAATATTTACTATTTCATCAGAATTATCTACCAAAGACCCTTCAGTGCTACCAACATCTGTAGGAGAAGGAAGAAAATCAATAACAGCATCTAAAACTCGTTGTACACCTTTGTTCTTAAAAGCGGACCCACATAGAGTTGGAACAAAAGCGCTCTCTACACAACCCTTCTTTAATGCATCTTTAATTTCTTCTGGTGATATTTCTTCTTCATTTAAATACTTTTCCATTAACGCATCATCATATGTAGCAACTTCTTCTACTAAAAAATTTCTCCATTTTTCTGATTCGCTAGTTAATTCTGATGGAATATCAATATGTTCAAATTCAGCGCCTTTTGAATCTTCATTATATTGAATAGCTTTCATTGTTGTCAAATCAATGATACCTTTAAAATCTTCGCCTGCACCAATTGGTAAAGCAATAGGAAGAGGTTTAGCATCTAATCTATCTTCCATGCTTTTTACAGCAGCATAAAAATCAGCACCAATTCTATCCATTTTGTTAATAAAAGCAATTCTTGGAACATTATATTTAGTTGCTTGTCTCCAAACTGTTTCACTCTGAGGTTCAACTCCAGCAACAGCACAAAATACAGCAACGGCTCCATCAAGAACTCTTAATGATCTTTCAACTTCCATGGTGAAATCTACGTGCCCAGGAGTATCAATTAAATTAACACGATGATCGTTCCAGTAAAATGTTGTAGCAGCTGAAGTGATAGTAATTCCTCTTTCTTGTTCTTG
>DEAO01000033.1:22505-25832 GCA_002348725.1 Fidelibacterota bacterium UBA2980
CTTTCTTGTTCTTGTTCCATCCAGTCCATAGTTGCTGCACCATCATGCACTTCTCCAATCTTATGAGTTTTACCAGAATAATATAACATTCTCTCAGTAAGAGTTGTTTTTCCTGCATCAACATGTGCCATGATTCCAATATTTCTTACAATTTTTAAATCAGTAGACATTATCTTCCCCCTCTACCAAAATGAGCAAATGCCTTATTTGCTTCAGCCATACGATGAGTATCTTCTTTCTTTTTTATTGCATTACCCTCATTGTTAGATGCTGCAATAATTTCGCTGGCTAAACGATTTGACATGTTACTTCCAGATTTATTTTTTGCGCTCTCTATAATCCAATGAGATGAAAGGTAAAATTGTCTGCTTGACGGAACCTCAATTGGAACTTGGTATGTTGCTCCACCAATTCTTCGTGATTTAACTTCTACGTGTGGAGCAGCATTATTTAAAGCTTTTTTGAAAATATCTACAGGATCTTTTTTAGTTTTTTCTTGAACAATATCAAGCGATGTATAAAATATCTTTTCAGCAGTTCCTTTTTTTCCTTCTTTTAATAGATAATTAATGAATTTAGATATCTCCAAATCATTAAATTTTGGGTCAGGATTAATAGATCTTCTTTCTGGTCTTCTTCTTCTCATTTTTACTTCTTAGGTTTTTTAGCTCCGTAACGTGATCTACTAGTTTTTCTATCATTTACTCCAGCAGTATCCAATGAACCGCGAACTATGTGATAACGAACACCTGGAAGGTCTTTAACTCTTCCTCCTTCAATTAAAACTATTGAGTGTTCCTGTAGATTATGCCCTTCTCCTGGTATATATGCTGTCGCTTCAATACCATTTGTTAATCTAACTCTGGCAACTTTTCTCAGAGCAGAATTAGGTTTCTTAGGTGTAGTAGTATATACACGAGTACACACACCTCTTTTTTGAGGACTATTCTCTAGTGCTCGACTAGCCGATTTCTTAATCGTTCTCTTTCTGCTCTTTCTTATCAACTGGTTTACTGTTGGCATATTTTTCCCTTCAATAAATATAAAAAACGTCGAAATATATCGTTATAAGATAGAAAAAACAAATGTTTTCTCGAACGCGTAGGACAAGCCTAATTAAACAGATAAATAGATTGGGTGTAATTACAAGTTTTCTTCTTCAACTTCTATATCTTGTAAGTCAGGAAAACCTGTTCCTGCTGGAATTAATCTTCCTATCGCAACATTTTCTTTTAAACCTAATAAATGGTCTGTTTTAGACGCAGTAGCTGCGTCAGTCAATACACGAGTTGTCTCCTGGAAAGAGGCAGCAGAAATAAAACTTGTTGTATTCAATGAAGATTGAGTAATTCCCATAAGAATAGGTCCAAATTTTGCAGGTTTAGCCTTGTGAAATTTGATTAAATTTTTACCCTTTTCTTTTAGTTCTTTATTCAGATCTTTTGCTTCATTTTGAGAGATAAGAATGCCAATATCTAAATTAGAATCTCCAGATTCGTCAATTACTACCATCCCTTTCATTCTATCATTCTCATCGAACAAAACAGATTTATCTAATCTTTCTCCATGTAAAAATTTTGTATCTCCTTTATCGCTAATAACCACTTTTTTCATCATTTGATTAACAATGATTTCAATATGTTTATCATTGATACCAACTCCTTGCAATCTATAAACTTCTTGAATTTCATTAACAAGATATTCTCTTACAGCATTAGGCCCTAATATGCTTAAAATATCAGATGGTGAGATTGCTCCTTCACATAAAGGAGTTCCAGCGCTAATAAAATCTCCTTCATGTACAACAACATGTTTCCCGTAAGGAATTTTATAAACAACTTCTTTTCCTGTTGAAGGAATAACAGAAACTTTTCTGATTCCTCGTTTCATCTCTCCAAACTCTACCTTACCATTGATTTCGCTAACTACAGCAGGGTTTGCAGGTTTTCTTGCTTCAAACAATTCTGCTACACGAGGCAAACCGCCGGTAATATCTCTTGTTTTACCAATATCTTTTTGTATCTTAACTAAAGTTTGTCCTTTTGAAACTTTTTGACCATCGTTAACAACTAGAGTTGCTTTGACAGGCAAAATAGTTCCACCTGATAACAAGTCCCCATTTTTACCAGATTTGCTATAAATCTCAATCTGAGGACTTAATCTTCTGTTTTTAGATTCAGTAACAACTTTTTGTTTTTTACCGCCTTCAACAGCTTCTTCATGGTATGTATCTCCTTCAATAAAATCTTTCATACTAATATAACCAGATTGTCTAGCAAGAATAAGATCTGTATAGGGATCCCAGGAAAAAAGAGTGTCTCCTTTTTTAACTTTTCCTTCCTGTAAAACATTCACATTTGCACCATAAGGAATATTAGATTGATCTAAAATATTACCTTTAGAATCAACAATAGTTAATTTTGCATCTCTAGACATACATCTTGTAACATTATCACCATCTTCATCGACAGTTGAGGCTGATTCATATTTGTCATTAAACTGAATTTTACCATTAAATCTTGCTTTCATATCGGATGCTTCAACAATCCTAGTTGCAGTACCTCCAATATGGAAAGTTCTTAGCGTCAACTGAGTACCTGGTTCACCTATGCTTTGAGCTGCTATAATACCAACAGCTGTACCTTTATTTACCAATTCTCTTCTAGTTAAATCCCAACCATAACATCGTGCACAAACCCCTCTTCTTGTTTCGCATGTAAGAACAGATTTAATTTTAACAGTTGATACATTATTATCAGAAATAATTGAAGCCTTTTCTTCATCAAATATTTCTCCTGATTTAATAACTATATCACCATCAATCACAATATTCTCTGATGAAGTTCTTCCTAGTATTCTTTCAGAAAGAGGTTCAATAACTTCTTCTCCTTCTTTTAAATCTGAAATTGTAATACCATTAATCGTTTTACAGTCATCTTCAGAAACAACTACATCTTGTGCAACATCAACCAACCTTCTAGTTAAATATCCTGCATCTGCAGTCTTTAATGCGGTATCTGCTAAACCTTTTCTTGCACCGTGAGTTGATATGAAATACTCCATAACAGAAAGACCTTCTTTGAAGTTAGACATAATTGGATTTTCTATAATTTCTCCACCACCAATCATAGATTTTCTCGGTTTTGCCATTAAACCTCTCATGCCAGCTAATTGTTTAATTTGGTCAGTGCTACCTCTAGCACCTGAATCAGCCATCATAAATACAGAATTAAATCCTTCTTCGTCTGATTTAATGCCTTTCATCATTTCATCTTTAACATCATTTGTAGCTTTTGTCCAAATATCGATAACTTTATTATATCTCTC
>DEAO01000033.1:26236-27254 GCA_002348725.1 Fidelibacterota bacterium UBA2980
CTGGAATAAGAATGTCATTAATTGATATTGATGTTCCGCTTTTTGTAGCAGTCGAAAAACCGAGATCCTTAAGATCATCTAACAACTTAACAGTTTTATCGTTTCCTGCCTTAACAAAAGAATCACCAATAATATAACTTAATTTTTTCTTTGAAATTGTCTCATCATAATAACCTAGCTCAGAAGGAATAATGCTATTAAATATAGCACGTCCAACTGTGGTATTTTTATACCACTCACCATTATGTCTTAAATTTATGATAGCATGTAAATCTACTCTTTCATTTTCGTGGGCAATTTTAACTTCATGGATAGATCCAAATATTTTACCTTCGCCTTTTTGTTTTTCTTTCTTGCTTGTAAGATAATAGCATCCAAGAATCATGTCCTGAGAAGGTAAAGTAATTGGTCTTCCACTAGCAGGATGTAAAATATTCTGACTTGCCATCATTAAAACTCTAGCTTCTAATTGAGCTTCTATTGACAAAGGAACATGCACAGCCATTTGGTCACCATCAAAGTCAGCATTGAATGCAGAACATACCAATGGATGAACTCTAATAGCCTTACCATCTATTAAAACAGGTTGAAATCCAATAATACCTAATCTATGCAGAGTTGGAGCTCTATTTAGAAGCACTGGGTGATCTTTTACAACATTTTCTAAAATCTCGTAGACAACTTTATCTTTATTTTCAATCATTAGTTTTGCGCTTCTAGGAGTTGCTGCTAAATCTCTTCTTGTAAGTTCTCTTATAAGATGTGGTTTAAAAAGTTCTAAAGCCATATTTTTAGGAATTCCGCATTCAGTCATATTTAATTCAGGGCCAACAACAATTACAGATCTTCCAGAATAATCAACACGCTTTCCAAGAAGATTTTGTCTAAATCTCCCTTGTTTCCCTCGCAACATGTCAGAAATTGATTTCAAAGGACGCTTTGAACCACTTCTTATAGCAGTTTTTCTTTTTGTATTATCAAAAAGCGCATCTACAGACTCTTGAAGCATTCTTTTTTC
>DEAO01000033.1:27564-28694 GCA_002348725.1 Fidelibacterota bacterium UBA2980
CATTCTTTTTTCATTTCTTAATATCACTTCAGGAGCTTGAATGTCCATTAACTGTTTTAAGCGATTATTTCTTATAATAATTCTTCTATATAAATCATTAAGATCGCTAGCAGCAAACCTTCCTCCTTCAAGAGGAACCAAAGGCCTTAATTCTGGAGGCATAACTGGCAAAATTGATACAACCATCCATTCAGGCTTATTTGTGCGATCTTCAGCAAAATCTTTAATCACTTTCAATCTCTTTAATGCATCTTCTTTCTTTTGCTGAGATTTAGTTGTATTGCTTATTAGTTCAAGCTCGTTTTTTAAATCTAATAAATCAATTTCAGATAATGCATCCTTAATGCCTTGCCCTCCCATTGATGCATAGAAATATGACTCTTCTTCTCTTTCTTCTTGAGAAACAGCTTCATATCCAAATTCAGATTCCATTTTGGAATATTCTTCTTCATCAATTAGGTCAAATTTTTTCCATTTGCTTTTTCCAGGGTTGATAACAAGATAGTTTTCATAATATACCACGCTTTCTAACTGTTTAGCGCTCTTGCCTAATATATAGCTCAGTTTACTTGGAATAGATTTTAAGAACCATATATGGACAACAGGCACAGCCAAAGTTATGTGTCCCATTCTATTTCTACGCACTTTCTTTGTTGTGACTTCAACGCCACATCTATCACATATAATCCCTCTATATCTTATGCCTTTATATTTTCCACAATGACACTCAAAATCTTTCACTGGACCAAATATTTTTTCACAAAATAAACCATCTTTTTCTGGCTTATAAGAACGATAATTGATGGTTTCTGGTTTTAAAACTTCTCCAAATGAATTATCAAGAATTTTTTCAGGTGAAGCTAATTTTAATGAAATACTATTTTTCTTTTTATGCATTTATTTTCTTCTTTCTTTTAATCTAATTCTATATCTAAACCAAGCCCTTGTATTTCTTTCATAAATACATTGAATGCTTCTGGGACAGTTGGAACAGGTAAATCTTCTCCTTTAACCAAAGCGCTATAAACTTTTGATCTTCCATCAATATCATCAGACTTGATTGTTAAAATCTCTCTTAAAACATGAGCAGCGCCATAAGCTTGAAGAGCCCAAACTTCCATTTCTCCAAA
>DEAO01000033.1:29006-35414 GCA_002348725.1 Fidelibacterota bacterium UBA2980
TCCAAATCTTTGACCTCCAAATTGCGCTTTACCCCCTAAAGGCTGTTGCGTTACAAGAGAATAAGGTCCTGTAGATCTTGCATGCATCTTATCATCAACCATGTGGAATAATTTCATTATATACATATATCCCACTAAGACTGGATTATCAATTTTTTCTCCTGTTAACCCATCAAAAAGAGTCACTTTTCCAGATGTTGGCAAGCCGGCTTTCTTCATTTTTTCTTCAACCTCTTCTGGGGTTGCACCATTGAATACAGGTGTTTCATATTTTTCATCTAAAATATGTCCTGCCCAACCTAACATTGTCTCATATAGTTGCCCTAAATTCATTCTAGATGGAACACCCATTGGATTCAAACATATATCTACTGGAGTTCCATCTTCCAAGAAAGGCATATTTTCTTCAGGAACAATTGTTGCAACAACACCTTTATTACCGTGCCTACCAGCCATCTTATCTCCAATAGAAATCTTTCTTTTGTTTGCTACATAAACTTTTGCAAGTTTAAGTATACCTGGTTGCAACTGGTCTCCTTCTTTAAGCTTAAATATATCTAATTCAAGATTTTCATCGAGCTCAATCAAGTTCTTATTAAAAGATGTAAAAGCTGATAAAATCTTTTCCCAAGTTTTTTCTCCGGAAATCCAAGGATCATTCAAAGAGAAAAGCTCAAAATTAAGTGAATCTAATTTCTTCTGAGTAAGCTTAGTTCCTTTTTTAACCAAAACTTTGTCTTCTCGACGAGATTTTATACCTAAAGAAGCTTTATTATTTAATAATGCTTTTATAGCACTATCTCTGCTTTCTCTTAAAGCACGTTTATCCTCTCTGTTTTTCTTTTGTAGTTCTTTAATTAATTCATTTACTTTTGCTTTAGATTCTTTAGAAGTTTTTTCATATAAATCTGTATTTATGACAACTCCTTTTACTCCAGGCTCTGCTTTCTTAGATGCATCTTTTACATCTCCTGCTTTTTCTCCAAAAATAGCTCTCAGAAGCTTTTCTTCAGGAGAAGGATCAGTTTCACCTTTAGGTGATACCTTGCCTATCAAAATATCGTCTTCATTTACAATTGCGCCAACTCTTATTAAGCCCTCTTCATCAAGCTGTGCAGTTGATTCTTCGCTTACGTTTGGAATTTCAGGAGTTAACTCTTCGCTTCCTCGTTTAGTGTCACGAACTTCTAATTCAATTTCATTGATATGTAAAGATGTGAATACATCTTCTTTAACCAGTCTCTCGCTTATTACAATAGCATCCTCAAAATTGTATCCATTCCAAGGCATAAGAGCTACCAAAACATTTTTTCCAAGAGACAATTCACCGTTTGATGTGGAAGCGCCATCAGCTATTACTTGGCCAGCTTTAACTTTATCGCCTTGTTTAACAATTGTTTTTTGATTGTAAGAAGTATTTTGATTAGATCGTGAATACTTAAGCAGGTCAACAGTACAAAGATCTTCTCCTTCTGTAAGCTTAGCTAAAGAAGAAAAATTCTTGTCTTTGATAATGATTTTCTTTGAATCTACATAAACAACAGTCCCAGAAACTGGCGATAAAACAACTGCCTTAGAGTCTACAGCAACCTTTTTTTCCATCCCTGTAGCAACAATTGGTGATTCTGTTCTTAATAAAGGAACTGATTGACGTTGCATATTTGAACCCATAAGCGCTCTATTTGCATCATCATGCTCTACAAAAGGTATAAGCGCAGCTGCAACACTAAGAATTTGGTTTGGTACAATATCAGTATATTGTACATTTTTTGATTCAATAACTGGGAAATCACCTTTAGATCGAACTCTTAATTTTTCATCAGTAATTTTTCCATTCTTAACACTTAAGCCAGATTGAGCAATATTAGCTCTATCTTCGTCATCTGCAGATAAAAACTTAATATTATTACTAATAGTTTTGTTGTCAACCTTCCTATAAGGAGCTTCAATAAAACCATGCTTATTGATTCTTGCCATTAAAGCTAAGGAAGAAATCAATCCAATATTAGGACCTTCAGGGGTTTCAATAGGGCAAAGTCTTCCATAATGAGTATAGTGGACGTCTCTAACTTCAAACCCAGCTCTTTCTCTAGATAAACCACCTGGACCTAAAGAAGATATTCTTCGTTTATGTGTAATTTCTGCTAAAGGATTAGTTTGATCTCCAAATTGAGATAGTTGGCTTGTTCCAAAAAATGTGTTAATAACCGTAGTAACAAGTCTAGAATTAATTAAATCCTGAGGAGTAATAGTTTCTGCCTCTCTCAAATTCATTCTTTCATAAACAGTTCTTACCATTCTGGCTAAAGCAGAATTAAACTGAACTTTAAGCTGCTCACCTACCGTTCTAACTCTTCTATTGCCTAAATGATCAATATCATCTGGAGATTTCAATCCTTTTCGCATAAGAATAAGGTATTTTATAACAATAATAAAATCATCGTGTGTAAGAACCGAATCTTTACCTTTGTTATTTAAATTAAACTGTTTGTCTAATCTATATCTACCAACTTGACCCAAATCATATTTCTTATGATGAAAGAACATTCTATCAATAAATTTTTGTGCTGCCTCTGGATTTGGAGCATCGCTCCCTCTTAATAAAGAATAAACTTTCATCAAAGCTTCTTCTGTAGATTTTGTCGGATCTTTCTTAATCGTGTTGCTTATCATCATGCTATCGATATTATCTTTGATATCGACAACTTTTACAGTTTTTGTTTTATTTTCTTTTAACGCTTTAATAATAGCATCATTAAGCTCTTTTCCGCTTTCAGCAAATAATTCACCTGTATTTACATCAACTATATCTTCGATAAGAATATATTTTGTATAATCTTCTTTATTAATCTTTGCTATATCTAAATCAATCGATAAACCAAAAGCATTGTATATGTCTTCATCAGAACTAAATCCAAGAGATCTCAATAAGAGCGTAGCTGGAAATTTTCTTTTTCTATCAATAATGGTAAAAAGGATATCGTTAATATCTGTTGTAAAATCAATCCAAGAACCGCGAATTGGAATAATTCTTGCATTGTATAATTTTGCACCATTTGGATGAAATGTTTGATCAAAGAACGCACCAGGAGATCTTTGTAATTGAGTGACAATAGTTCTTTCAGCGCCATTGATGATAAATGTGCCTTTATCAGTCATATAAGGAATGTTACCGAAATAAACATCTTGAGGCAGCTTATCAACTATCTTCTTTTTGTCATTTTCATCAGTAATTTTCAGTGTAAGTTTAACGTCAAGAGGAACGCTATAAGTTATACCTCTATTTGCACATTCTCTTGGTGAATATTTTGGTTTTCCAATTGAATAGTTATTGTATTCTAAGATATAGTTTTCATGATTATCTTGAAGCGGAAAGATAGATACAAACGCTTCGTGTAATCCAAACAATTCTCTATCGTTCGGCTTAACATCTTCCTGTAAAAAATCACGAAAAGATCCAACTTGTAAATCAAGCAAATCAGGTAATTCTATACCTGTCTTTATTTTCTCAAAATTATGTCTTGTGTTTAACTTATTTGATTTGTTCAAAAAGCTTTCCTCCAAAAAATTGGTTAATTAATATTTCAGTTAAAAACTATTTTAACTCTACTGTTGCGCCTGCTTCTTCCAGTTGAGACTTAATATCTTCAGCCTCTTCTTTTGAAGCGCCTTCTTTAATAGGCTTAGGAGCAGAATCAACCAATTCTTTAGCTTCTTTTAATCCTAAATTAGTTATCCCTCTAACAACTTTAATGACTCCAATCTTTGAGCCACCAGCAGATGCTAGAATTACATCCATAGTGCTTTTTTCAGCACCTTCACCTGCGTCACCGCCTGCTGCGGCTGCACCTGGAGCAGCGGCTGCAACTGGTACTGCAGCTGTTACACCAAATTTCTCTTCAATATCTTTAACAAGCTCAGAGATTTCAATCATATTTGCTTCTTCAAGATATTTTAAAACATCCTCTCTTTTAGTACTCATTTTAACTACCTTTCTTTGATTCTAATTGTGTAAGTGTTCCTAATAAGCCTGAAACAGAACCGCCCAAGGTGCTGCTTAGTTTTGACATTGGAGAATTAAGCATTCCAACCAATTTTGATAACAATTGCTCTTTAGAAGGAAGGTTAGCAACTTTATCAAATTGATCTGATGCAAATATTTCACCATCAAATATCATACCTTTAACTGAAGGCTTATCAAAATCTTTTAAAAATTCTTTAATTATTTTTGCAGGGTCTGTTGGTTCATCATAGCTGAATGCAAGCGCTGTAGGGCCTTTTAAAAATTCATCAACACCAGAAATACCCAATTCTTTTGCAGCTAACTTGATTAAAGTGTTTTTTGCAACTGTGAATTCAACGTCTTTCTCAACAAAACTTTTTCTTAGTTTTGTAACACTGACAACATCTAAACCTAAATAGTCAGTGAAATAAACAGCTTTTGCTTTATCAAGCTTAACAGTTAACTCTTTAACAGAATCTATATTTTTAACATTTGGCATAATTATTCAACCCCTATTTTTATACCTGGTCCAAGACTTGAAGACAAACTTATTGAATTCAAAAATGTTCCCTTGAAAGAGTTAGGCTTTGCACTCATTACTGCATTGTGAAAAACCTTAAAATTCTCTTTCAAATTATCTTCAGAAAATGATGTTTTTCCAATGGAAGAATGCAGGATACCATCCTTTTCAACTCTTACATCAATTTTGCCTGCTTTTAATTCTTTTACTGATTTTGCAACATCATTAGTCACAGTTCCAGCTTTTGGATTAGGCATCAAACCTTTAGGTCCTAAAATTTTACCTAATTTTCCTATTTCAGCCATCAAATCTGGAGTGACTACTATCTTATCTACATCTGTCCATCCACCTTTTATTTTTTCCAAATAATCTTTATTTCCAATAAAATCTGCTCCTGCATCTTGTGCTTCTTTCTCCTTATCTGCATTCACAAGAGCTAATACTGTAACTTCCTTGCCTGCTCCATGAGGTAACATTAAGTTTAATCTTATGTTTTGATCTGCATGCTTCGGGTCAACTCCTAAATTATATGCGACATCAACAGATTCCACAAAAGATTCCCTCTTAAATTCCATAATAATAGAAACTGCTTCATCAATTGTATATGTTTTTGATGAGTCAATTTTTTCATTTACTAATTTTGAAAATTTTGTCTTTTTATTCATCTTTCTACCTCAATACCCATGCTAACTGCAGTTCCAGCAATCATTTCTGCTGCTTGGTCTAAATTATGAGCATTTAAATCTTTTATCTTCGCTTCTGCAATCTTTTTACATTGTGCGATAGTAATTGTTGCCACTTTGTCTTTATTAGGTTCTTGAGAACCTTTTTTAAGCTTTAATTCTTTCATTATCAATGTTGATGCAGGTGGCGATTTAATTTCAAATGTAAAAGACCTGTCTTTATAAACTGTTATAACAACAGGAGTTAAAGTTCCTTGTAATTCTTTTGTTTTTTCATTGAAAGCATTACAAAAATCCATAATATTCAATCCATGTTGACCAAGCACAGGACCAACAGGAGGAGCAGGGTTTGCCTGTCCAGCTGGAATTTGTAATTTTATTAAAGTTTCTATTTCTTTTGTTGCCATATTATTTAATTAGCAATAACTATTTGATTAAAATTCAATTCTATCGGTGTTGGACGACCAAATATATTAACATTAACTTTTATTCTATTTTTATCATTAACCTCTTGAATCAATCCATCAAAATCTTTAAAAGGACCGTCAATCACTTTTACAGAATCTCCCACTTTAAACGGTATTTCAATATCGCTTACATCAGTATCTTCGCTATCGATTGATCCAATAAGTCTGTCAACTTCATTACTTTGTAAAGGCTGAGGACTTGCTTTGGGGCCAACAAAGCTCATAACACCATCAATATTCTCAATAAAAAATTTATTTTCGTTACTCATATCCATTTTTACCAAAACATACCCAGGAAAAAACACTTTCTTTTTTACTTGTTTCTTTCCATTCTTAATATCAACAACATTCTCAGTTGGAATCAGTATTTCTTCGATACCTTTTGCTATTTCAGGAACATATTCAAGCTCTCTAAAAATAGAAGCTTTAATTTTTTCTTCTTTTCCTGATATGACTCTTAAACTATACCAATTCATAACAACACACTCACTAACTGCTGCACCAACCAATCAATTCCAAAAAGAAAAATAACAAATAGGAGAGAAAAGATAAGAATCAAGTATGTTGAGCCTCTTAATTCTGAATAGGATGGCCAAGAAACCTTATTCATCTCTAAATACACTTGATTTAAAAAATCTTTTACCGCTTTAAACATACCTTCCTTTGTTGCAGGTGAGGCAGGAATTGAACCCGCAACCCCCGGTTTTGGAGACCGGTGCTCTACCAATTGAGCTA
>DEAO01000038.1:0-3356 GCA_002348725.1 Fidelibacterota bacterium UBA2980
CATAGAAGAACTTATATTGGAGCATTGCCAGGAAGAATTATTCAATCATTGAAAAAAGCTAAGACCAATAATCCAGTTTTTATGTTAGATGAGATTGATAAACTTGGTTCAGATTTTAGAGGAGATCCATCTTCTGCTATGCTTGAAGTGTTAGACCCAGAACAAAACCATGCATTTAGTGATCACTATTTAGAAGTTGATTTTGATTTAAGTAAGGTAATGTTTATATCAACAGCAAATTATCCACACAGTATACCTCCAGCGCTACATGATAGAATGGAGATGTTAGATTTCAGTGGATATATTGATGATGAAAAAGTAAAGATTGCACAAAAACATCTTATTCCAAAACAAATTAAGGAGAATGGGTTAACTGCTAAGCAAGCAAAATTCACTGAAGATGGAATTAAAGAAGTAATTCAATCTTATACACGTGAATCTGGCGTGAGAAATCTTGAAAGAGAGCTTGCAAATGTCTTAAGAAAGGTTGCAGTAGATATTGTTAATGGAAAGTTAAAGACAATAAGTATTACAAAGAAAAAAGTTCACCATTACTTAGGGATTCCAAAGTTTTATACTGATTTAGCAGAACGTACTACAAAACCAGGTGTTGTCACAGGGATGGCTTGGACAGCTGCTGGTGGGGATATTCTGTTTATTGAATCAAGTAAAATGACAGGTAAAGGCAACCTCACATTAACAGGGCAATTAGGTGATGTGATGAAAGAATCTGCTACAGCGGCATTAACATATGTCAGGTCACATACTGACATATTAGGCTTAGAAGATAATTTTAATGAGAAGATGGATATTCATGTTCACGTTCCTGCAGGTGCAATTCCAAAAGATGGACCATCTGCTGGTGTAAGCATGTTTACGTCACTAGTTTCATTATTAACTAATAAACCAGTTGCAAGTGGCGTTGCAATGACAGGAGAAATTACCTTAAGAGGAAATGTGTTACCAATTGGTGGAGTCAAAGAAAAAGTGACTGCTGCGCATCGTTCTGGTATTAAAACAATTATTTTACCACATCGTAATAAAAAAGATCTCGAAGAAATTCCAGAGCACATTAAAAAAGATCTAACATTCCATTTTGCTAAAGAAGTAATGGATGTCATTGATGTTGCTATTCCTAACTTGAAAAAGTAAAGTTGTTGAATTATTAACCCTATCCATTTAAGTTAACAAACTTTTGGGCGATTAACTCAGCTGGTCAGAGTGTCTGCTTTACACGCAGAAGGTCGGGAGTTCGAATCTCTCATCGCCCACGTCGTTAGAAATACCTATTTTATATCGACAATTTAAAGGGCTACTTCGGTAGCCTTTTTTTTCTACCACCCATCTTCAAAAATATAGTAAACTTATACAAATGAGTAGAAAACCACAGAACGGGGGCTTAAAGTGGGGTCCGTTTGTAGCAAGAATTCCATTTATACATATCAGGTTTAGAGCCGCAGAATTTTTTCAAGGAATAGCAATCTCTGGTGCAACAGCTTTTGCTGGCGTTCCTATTGTAATGGGGATGGGCTTAACTTTTGAAGAAGGCGTTGCTGTCGCTTTAATTGCTGGAACACTGATTGCTGCTGGCCCTATTTTGTTTGGGGTTCCTTTTGCGCCCGGATGGATTACGCCAGCCTACCCAATCGTTTTGATTTTTTTTGCAACAATGGGATATTATTCTCCAAGCGGGGTAGAGTACCAGCCTGAAACTTTCCAATTTATGGCCGCCCTGTGCATAGAATTCACCCTGCTGGTTGCTCTCTTAGGAATGACAGGTTTAAGCGGTAAAATTATTAACAACATTCCCAACACATTAAAATCGGGGATTATTTTAGGAGCTGCAGTAGCAGCGTTTTACCAGGTGTTTTTTAAAGAATTTGATTCTAGATATATGGAACAGCCCATAGCCATGACAGTTGCCTTGGCAATATGCATACTTACCACCTTTTCAGAGCCTTTTAAGCGACTGGCAGCATCAAATAAAATTTTTCAAAAAATAAGCTCGCTAGGCCTCCTTCCAGGGTTTTTAATAGCAGCAGCAGTTGCTTATCTTTTTGGTGAGGCTACACTTGGCGAGGTTGCTGGAAGACCAATATATCAAGAAGGCATTAGTTTCGGCCTGACGTTCCCAGAAGTTGTTAAGCTGTTTGAAAGAACCTCTCCTTTTTCAGACCAGGTTGGGTTTCCACCTTTAAAGATGTATTTAGAGGCTTTGCCCTTAGTAATAATTGGATATATTCTTCTTTTTGGTGACATTATTACAGGAAAAGCAATTTTAAATGATGCCGAAAAAGAAAGACCAGACGAGCCGCTAGATGTTGATGTTAACAAAGTTCATTTATCAATAGCGGTCAGAAATTTTCTTGGACTAATTGCTAACCCAAACTTTCCAACACAAGGAGCCCTATGGACCGGTGTTCACGTTGTGGTTGCTGAAAGATGGAGAAAAGGCGCCAAAGAAATGCCTTCAATATTTGACGGATTAGGGTCTTATTATTTGATGGCAATTCCATTCTTATATGTGTGGCAACCCTTTATAGTCTTTATGGGTCCTTTGATGAGCATAGCCCTAAACCTAACGTTAGTGTTAACCGGATTTGCATGTGCTTATGTAGCGCTTGCTATTCCTAAAACAAACGCCGAAATGTCTTCGGCGCTTCTTATCGGTCTTCTTGTGGCTTTTTCAGGAGAATATGTTTGGGCTGCTTTATTGATTGGTATATTGCTTAGCGTTTTTGTGGTTGGGTTTGGTAAAAAATAAGTATGAAGAAACTATTACTACTTCCCTTGCTTTTATGTTCAATCTTATTATCTCAAGATTCGAGTTTGAATGTTGAAAAAGATGAACTTGTATTAGAGGTAAATGGTATGGTCTGTGGAATGTGTGCATTTGGTATTCAAGAAGGATTATCTGAACTTTCATTTTTAAATAATAAGAAATTTGAAGAAGATGGAATCGAAGTAGATTTAGACACACAAATGATTTATATCCCTATAGATTTATCAAAAACAATTGATCAACTTGAAGCAGTTCAAATCGTTAAAGATGTTGGCTATGATACGGTTTTTATTTACACTAATTTTGATGGAAAGGGTGTAAAAAAAGCGGTTGCTACAAAGTTAATTGGTTAAACCTTGTATTTAAGAACATTTATAATCTTCTCTTTATTATTTTCTTCTATATTGAATGCACATCCTGTGATTTTTAAAGGAGGGAAAGTAGTTTGGTTAATTGATTCCCCTAATGCCACAGATATAAGGTTTGGTAAAACATTTACAAGAAATTTCTATTCTGGTATACGCATATTTAATCACAAGCATAACGATGAATCTTTTATTACATCAAATAACAA
>DEAO01000038.1:3726-4164 GCA_002348725.1 Fidelibacterota bacterium UBA2980
TATCTAGCATTGGATTGAATTTAGATTCTGAAGAATCTATGTATAGTGTTGGATTGCATTCTGATTGGGAGAGTAGACGATTTATGGTAATGCATATGGTAGAATATTTTTCATATGATGAATCGATTATGCACAATATGCGTTTTGCATTTACGCCAAAAATAACAGGATATAAAGATGTATCTGTTTGGTTAATAGGTCAATATTATAATCATGAAGTGGATAATAAAAATTATGAAAAAATATTACCAGTTATACGTGTATTAAATAAGAATTATTTAATTGAATTTGGTGGTAATAGTAATGATACTTTTTTAACATTCATGATTCACTTTTAAAAACTATAATTAGATACTAAATGAAAAGAATAAAGCTATTTGTCCTTCTTTTTTTGATTCTTTTATCTTGCTCAGGGGGAGATACAGTTTCATCATCTGA
>DEAO01000038.1:4501-5637 GCA_002348725.1 Fidelibacterota bacterium UBA2980
AATTCTGACAATTCTGATACTCAACCAACGAATTTTACTATTTATCAGACTGGCAATTCAAATATCCAAGTCACTCCTAGCGGAGGCATTTGTTTAATGGGAGGAGCAGCAGAAGATGATAATGGAATGCGATGGTTCTTAAATCGTGCCAATGGCGGAGACATTGTTGTTTTACGAACATCTGGATCAGATGGATATAATGACTATATGTATCAAGAGCTTGGCGTGACAATTAATTCAGTCAATTCTATTGTGTTTGAAGAAGCATCAGAGCATCCTGATATTATTACGCTTATTAATAATGCTGAAGGTATCTGGTTTGCAGGTGGAGACCAAGGAACTTACATTGATTATTGGCGTGACACAGCTATTCAACAAGCCATTAAGAATGCGATTGATAGAGGCGCAGTGCTTGGAGGCACATCAGCAGGAATGGCTATCTTTGGAGATTGTGTTTGGACAGGATTAGTATTAACGGACGATTTTTTAGATATTGATTTATTTGACGGCGTTATTTTTGATACTCATTTTTCTGAAAGAGATAGAGAAGATAGATTAAAAGATTTTATCAGTCAGTCATCATGTACAATAGGGGTAGGCGCAGATGAAAATACTGCTATTACTTTTGAAAATGATGGATCGTTTAATATTTATGCATATACAAGTGATAAAAAAGTTTTTTTTATTGATGAAGATGAAAACGTTGAATCTAGAGATGGCAATTCTGATGGCAATGGCCCATTTCACTTAGATGATATCTTTTCAACTTCACCAGCAACGGGTTTATTATCTAAAACGATGATTTACGATGGTGAAACACGAGAGTATCTTATCTATATACCAGAATCCTACGATTCTAATACACCTCTTCCAGTGCTTTTTGCTTTTCATGGATGGGGTGGATATGCATCAAACTTTGTGAATACTGCTAATTTTAGGGAATTAGCTGACAGTCAAGACTTTATAGCAGTGTATCCTCAAGGGCTTGTATGTGATGGTGGCACTGCATGGAATACAGGATTGCCTGGAGGAGATAACAAATGTGATCAAGATGATTTTGGATTTTTTGAAGCCTTGGTAAATCAAATAGGAAGTGATTACAATATTGATAATAACAAGGTCTATACTACTGGGTA
>DEAO01000038.1:6025-9797 GCA_002348725.1 Fidelibacterota bacterium UBA2980
TCAGGATTAATGCCATTAGAAGCAAGCAATGCATGCACACCTACGCATCCTACTTCAGTAATTGTTTTTCATGGAACATCTGACAATGTCAGACCTTACGATGGCATTGATGGATACTTATTATCTGTAGATGAAGCGATTAATTACTGGACAGGATATAATAATACTGATACAACACCTCAAACAGATACCATAGACAATGTTGATTATTACTCTTATCAAAATGGTGATAATAATTCCATTGTAGAATTGTATAAAGTTAATGGGGGCGGCCATGAATGGTTCGGTATTCGTATTAATGGATTAGGAATAGAAGAAATTATGTGGGATTTTTTTTCACACAATAATTAAAATTTTATTAAATTTCTCGTTGAAAATAATTGGAAAACAGAATTGGAAAGGGGAAAAATGAAAGCTTTTATCTATTTTTTATTTGTAACAGTAGCCTTTTCTCAGAGCATGGTAGAAGGGGTTGTCATTGATTCAAATGGTCTACCAATTTCTTATGTTACCGTTCGTGAGATATCAGAAGATAAAGATGTTGATAATTGGCATATTACAAATAATGATGGATTATTTAATATCTCAATTAGCAACAATTCTAAAATTGAATTTAGTCGTATTGGTTTCAATTCTAGTATCCTAGAATCTATTAAGGATGATTTTACTGTAGTGGTATTATCTGTAGATAGCATTCAACTTGATGATGTGGATGTATTTGCAAAAGACAATCTAAATTATCTTACTAAGACTAATAAATCTGGCGGGTTAGGTTCTTTTTCAAGAAATGGCTCTCTGAATCAAGTTCCTTCATTGATTTTAAGAACATATGGAGGGTATGCAGGTAATGTTTCTGCATCTTTTGATGCAGGATTTGCACGCCACACAAAAGTAATGTATAATGATTTTGATTTAACAAGCTCTCAAAATGGACTTACTGATTTATCAATGTTTCCTTCTTTTGTACTCAATTCCATTAACTATAAATTGAATTCAGGCGTTCGCTATGGTTCAGGATCTATTGATGGAACATTAGAATTAGATAGTAGAAGAGTATCTGATAAAATATTTTATAGTTTTGGTAGTTATGGATTAGAACAGTTTGGTTCCACCTATGTCTTTGAAAGAGAAAAGTCAAAAAGAACCATTATTTTTGGAAAAACTGATTATGAAGGTAATTATAAATTTCATAATACAGCATCTGGAGAAAAAGAAGACAGACAAAACAACTACTTAGATCAATCATTTGTTGCAATGGAGCGCCAGTTTATTATTAATGATGATTTAATAGTAAATATTAATTCAATGACATCAAGTGTAGTGCGAGGAGTGCCTGGAAGTCTTTCATTCCCATCATTGCTTGCAACAAAAACAAATGAACATGATTTATATTCATTATCCTTTATCAAATTTTTTAAATCAAGTTCGCTAAAATTATTTTCAACCAGAATTACAACCGAGGAAGAATTTGATGATCCAAATGAATCCTATCCAATTCTTAGTGTTCATGAACTTACTTCAAATAAGTTTGGCTTAGATTGGAAGCAACGCATTAATACTGCAATGGACTATCAATTAATAGCTGAGAAAAAATCTGATCGAATGGATAGTACTGATTTGTCTAATCAAGAGATTGATAATACTTCCGCATTATTGCATTTCAATTATATTAACAAGAAAAAATCATTCAAGCTTTCACCTTCAATTAGATTTGATAAACAATCCAGTACAAAGAAAGAAACCTACAATTTTGGAACTCGATTTGTTGATATTCCATTAGCTAATAGCGGATTTTTATTTGATATAGCAATAAATGCTGGATCTGCATTTCAATTTCCTACTATGAACGATTTATTTTGGCCAGATGGACTATATAGTAGTGGGAATCCAGATTTAGAGCCTGAAGATAGTAATTATATGGACATGAAATTTATTTCTAATAATCCTTTTGGTGAATTTATAATTGGAGCATCAACAAAAGACTATAATAACTTAATTTCATGGCAACCAGATGAAAATTTTAAATATTCACCTATCAATATTTCGTCAGCTTCTCGATCAACAATTAATTTGAGTTATTTAAGAAGGTTTGAAGATAGCATTGTACGTGTTTCCTATAATATGTATGACAGCAATGATGATGAAATTGATAAATCATTATTATATGTACCTGATTTTATGGCGAATATTTTCTACTCAGTTGATTTGAATGAAAATACAAGCTTAATTATGAATTATCGATTAACTGGAGAACGCATTGCTCAATATGAATCATCTTTTGCTGATCAAATTACAGCAGAATCACATGGAATATTTAATATTGCAGTTGATCAAGATATTAGTATTAAAGAAAATAATCTTAAGTTAAACTTTGTTATTGATAACTTATTTGATGAGGAGTATGAATCTACTATTGGATATCCTGAACCGGGACGCAGTTTTCAGTTCGCTATAGAATATTATTTATGATGGCATCAAGACTAATTTTTTTAACCTTTATGTGCGGAATTCTATTTGCACAAGAATCTACTGAAGATTCATCTGTAGACGACTACACAGCTGCCGAGAAAGAAGTATTTGAGTCCATTAAAAAAGAATCAGATAAAAAAGAAAGAAAGTCTAGAAGAAAAATGATTACAAGAGATGCTTATGAGTCTCTTGCTACACAGACATTAGTTACTGTTGGCGGGATATTTATTTCTGCTAATGTATCATCTGATCTTTTCACAACTTATTCCACGATTGCTTTGATTTATCCAACGACTAAATTGATACAAATTCGTAAGAGCGATGCTACAAAAGAAGTTAAAGCAAAAAGACAACAAACAGTTATAACTGCTTCAATGGTTGGAGCAATTCCTATCATTAATGTAATGGCTACCCTTGTTTTCATGCCAGTAGTTTTTGCATCAGAAGTAATTAACTCGATTGATTAAATAAAAATGATTAAATTCAAATGAAGAAGGGGCAGATGCCCCTTTTTTGTTTTAACTAGCTCATAAGGACAAAAAATGGAATTCTTACAAGAATGGTGGTGGGCAATAGCATTAGTAGCTGTTGCTGGTTGGTGGTATTGCAAAAATAACTGCTGATTTATTTCCACATACTATAGACATTTACTAAATTAACATCATGAAAAAATATGATGTTCCTGGGGGATTCTCATCCTCAATTAATATTAATACCCTCAAAGATTACCTTAAAATTAAAAAATCTGCCCAATCAGATACTGATACATATTGGGCTAAAGTGGCAGAACGAATTGATTGGTTTAAGAAGTGGACTGATGTCAATAAAACAGATTATCACAATGCACATATTGAATGGTTTACTAATGGGAAATTGAATGCTTCTTATAATTGTATTGATCGCCACATTAAAAATGGCTTAGGTGATAAAACAGCACTAATCTGGCAGTCAAATGATGTTAATATTACCAAAAATGTGACCTATAATGAATTATTGGTGCATGTATCTCAATTTGCCAATGCGCTCAAAAAAGCAAATATTCAAAAAGGAGATCGTGTTTGTATTTATATGCAGATGATTCCAGAAGCGATTGTTGCGATGTTAGCATGTGCACGCATTGGGGCAGTGCATTCTGTTGTGTTTGGAGCATTTTCTAGTGATGCATTAAAGAATAGAATTAATGATTCGGAGTGTAAACTCTTAATTACACAAGACAATGGTGTACGTGGTAAAAAACACGATATTCCAATGAAAGAAAATGCAAATAAAATTGCTAATGAATGCCCATCTTTAGAAAAAATTG
>DEAO01000016.1 GCA_002348725.1 Fidelibacterota bacterium UBA2980
ATTCCTTTGAGTTTCAGCCTTGCGGCCGTAGTCCCCAGGCGGAGTACTTATCGCGTTAGCTACGATACCGAAGGGGTCGAATCCTCCGACATCAAGTACTCATCGTTTACGGCGTGGACTACCAGGGTATCTAATCCTGTTCGCTCCCCACGCTTTCGTACCTCAGCGTCAGTTTTGAGCCAGAAGGCTGCCTTCGCATTTGACTTTCCTCATGATATCTACGCATGTCACCGCTCCACCATGAATTCTGCGTTCCTCTCTCAAACTCTATTCTAACAGTTTTATGTGCAGTTCTTTAGTTAAGCTAAAGTATTTAACACATAACTTGTTAAAACGCCTACGTACCCTTTACGCCCAGTAAATCCGGACAACGCTAGCACCCCTCGTATTACCGCGGCTGCTGGCACGAAGTTAGCCGGTGCTTTCTTGTAAGGTACCGTCAATAACAGATAGTATTAATATCTGAAACATTTCTTCCCTTACGACAGATTTTTACATTCCTAAAAACTTCATCAATCACGCGGCGTTGCTGCATCAGGCTTTCGCCCATTGTGCAAAATTCCTTACTGCTGCCTCCCGTAGGAGTCTGGACCGTATCTCAATTCCAGTGTGGCTGATCATCCTCTCAGACCAGCTACCGATCTTCGCCTTGGTAGGCAATTACCCTACCAACTAACTAATCGGACGCAAACCTATCTCAAAGCGTGAGCCGAAGCCCACTTTAACAACAAATACCCCGAAGGGCCCGCTGCATTATTTGGTATTAGCACTGGTTTCCCAATGTTGTCCCAATCTCTGAGGCAAGTTATTTACGCGTTACTCACCCGTTCGCCAGTTTACTATTTATCCGAAAATAAAATTCTCCTTGACTTGCATGTATCAAGCACGCCGCCAGCGTTCGTCCTGAGCCAGGATCAAACTCTCAATTGTATATTTTAAGTTTGTTTGGTGCCGAAGCACCAAGTTGTCTAACTGCAGGATTTAAAGCTCAAAGGTTCTACATATATCAAATTTTCAAATATCTAAATAAAAAGTATGCGTAATGATTTTTTTACGCAAAGCCTCGAAAATTATTATCATTGAGAGAGATTACCAAACAAAAAATAAAAAAAATTATATTATTTTTTTGACTATAAAAGCATGCCTGCAATAGTTGCAGTTAACCATGATGCTAAAGCGCCTCCAAACATAGCTTTTGTGACGAGCTTTGCAAGGTCTTTGCTACGATTAGGAGCCATTCCCCCAATTCCCCCTAATTGTATGCCAATAGAACCAAAGTTTGCAAAACCGCACAATGCATAGCTAGCAATGATTGCAGTTCTATCAGAAATTTGTCCTTCAGCTAAGACTTTTTGTAGATCGCCGAATGCAATTAATTCAGTTAAAACAATCTTTTTTCCCATTAACATACCTAAGATACCAGCTTCTGACCAAGGAACCCCCATGGTCCATGCTAATGGTTTAAAAATAAAACCAAGTAAAGCTTCCATTGATGTATCAAAGAATAGTAACAAATAATTTATCATGGCTACAAATGACAAGAATGCTATAAGCATTGCAGCAATATTACCGGCTAACTTTAATCCTGCAGTTGCTCCATTGCCAAGAGCTTCCATTGCATTTGTAGTTGTTTGCTCAACTTCAATATTTAAGTCACCCATAGTATCAGATTTTTCTGTTTCTGGATAAATAATTTTAGCAATAACTAAAGCTGCAGGAGCAGACATCACTGATGCAGTTAACAAATGACCAGCAATACCTGGAATATCTGATAACCAACTTACATAAATAGCTAGTATTCCACCGGCAGCTGTAGCAAAACCTCCTGTCATCACCGCCATTAATTCTGATTTAGTCATTTTGTTAACAAAAGGCCTGACCATTAATGGAGCTTCTGTTTGACCAAGGAAGATATTTGCTGACACACTTAAAGATTCAGTTCCGCTTATAAACATAGTTTTTTGAAATATTCTTGCAAAAATTCTGACCACTCTCTGTATTATACCAAAATGGTACAATACACTTATAATACTTGAAAAAAATATTATTGTAGGAAGTGTACGAAATGCAAAATTTTCTAAAGATGGATGCACGCTACCAGAAACATAAGATTTAAATAAAAATGTACTACCTGAATCTGCAAATGATACTAAAGTAGTAATTGCATTATCTAAAGCTCTAAAAATAGGCTCACCAAAAGGTGTGCCAAGTATAAAAAATGCAAGAAAAAACTGTAGACCTATTCCGGAAAGAACTGTTTTGAAATTGATTGCCTTTCTATTGTCAGATAATAAAAAAGCAATGCCTAAAAGAGTAAATATTCCAATAAATGCAGTAAGTCTTTCCATAATTTATGTACTATTGATTATGCTGATTTTGCAATTCAGATGTATCAACATCTTTGTCAATAACTTTTGTGTTCTTTTTTAATAAGTCTAATATTTTTTCATCAAGAAGATCATCGGATAATTTATTCTTATTAGATTCTTTTTTGTAAAATCTTTCAATCTCACTTTTTTGCTCTTTATTTTTTTCAATAGCATCAGCAATAAAAGCATCGACTTTTTCTTCTTCAATTTCTAGTTTGAAATCCTCAATAATAGCTTTTCGTAGTAAAAACCATTTTAAATTGTTTTCAGCAAAAGTTTTATACTGTTCTTTTATCTGACTTTCTTCAAGATTTTCTCCTTGAGGACTAGATTTCACTTCATTAACAATATTTGCAAGATATGAATCAAACATTGAAGAAGGCAAAATTGGATTCACTAATTTTATAAACTGATCAATGACAGCTGAATTAAACATTTCTTGAGATTTTCTTTCATATTCTTTTTGAATACTTTCTTTAATTTTCTCTTTGAATTCTTCAACATTTTTGCAATCCGGGGCCATTTTTTTTGCAAAATCATCATTCAACTCAGGTGGAATTCGCCTTTCAATTGAGTGGATCAAAACTTTAAAAGTTTGATTCTGGTTTTCTGAATCAATAGTAATTTGAACTTCATCGCCAACGCTTTTATTTAATAAAATATCTTTATTGGATCCAATAATTGGTTCCTGTCCTATAGCAAGAAATTTTTTTTCAGCTTTCTTGCCGATAATTGGCAGACCAGAAGTATCTAATTCTTGCAGGTCAACCATAAGAAAATCTCCATCTTCCGATCCTTTGTCAATTTTTTTAATCTCACTTTGAGACATAAGCATATTATTGATTGTGTCTTCTACTTCTTTTTCATTAGAAATGAAGTTCATTTTTTCAGCAGAGACCATATTTTTTTTGAATTTTGGCAATAAAAGGTCAGGTTCTATTTCAAATTCTGCTTTGAAAGACAAATCTTTTTCATATGAAAAATCTATATCTTTAAGTGATGCTTGATTGATCGGGTTTAATTTCTCTTTTTGTAAAGATAAGATATAGTATTTTTCACAGAAATCTTGAACAAACGTATACTCTATGTTTGGTAAATATTGACTCATAAGAATATTATCTGGAATTTTCCCTTTTCTAAATCCTGAAACTTTAATCTCTTTAGAGGTTTTCTTTTTGGCAGATTCAAAATCTTCTTTAATATCTTTCCATGGTACAGAAATGGATAATTCGTAAGTGAAATCATTCACTTTTTTTGATTTTACTTTCAAATTCATTTATTGTTTAAGCCTATATGTACAACCTTCAATGGTTTTAATAAATGAATCTAATTGGGTCTTTGTACATATTAACTCTTCTAATGGTTCATAAGAATCCGAAGGGTACGATTCTTCATCATAATCTCTTAAAAAATTTGATTCAAGTTTTATAATCATATCTTGTAAAACTTGTTTATGAAGATTTTTACTTCTTAAAAAGTTAATCTGGAGATTAATCTTTCCATTAGATGACAATCTAAACAATGGAAGCATACCATGATCTGAATTGCATCTATAGGTCATAGTGCCAAAATCATCTCCAGTACCCCATGATAAGTCATCTGATGTTTTTTCAGAAAAATCAATAAGATCAAGACATATTATAACTATATCGTTTTCACAAGTTTCGTTTATATGATTGATAAAGCTTTCTTTTGACCATTGTGTCATACGTAAATATCCCTTCAGCGATTAGAATTGAATTGACGAGAATTTACAAAAAACGGTATTCTTTTAAAAAAGAAATCTTAATTTAATTTCTAAGTGGTTTTCCTGTTTTTAAGAAATGTGCAATACGATCTTGGGTCTTTTTCTCTCCAGCTAAAGACATAAAACATTCTCTTTCAATATCAAGAAGATATTGTTCATCAACTTTCGACATCATACCACCCTTCTTTCCACCGCTGATAATATCAGCAGTTTTTAAAGCGATTAATTCATCGTGTTCAGATATTTTACCTTGAGCTCTCATCATCTTAGTATTTACTTGAACCATTGTTCTAAGAGCCATTCCAGGCATTGTTAAGTCATCACGATATTTTGGTGGTTTATAACCATTGTCACTCATTTCTATTACTTTCATTTTAGCAGTAGCTAATAAATGATCTGAATTCATAAGAATCGTATCACTTTTTCTAAGGAAACCTTTCTTTACTGCATCAGTTGCACTGCGAGATACGCTTAATGGATTAATTACTTCAACAGCTTTTCTAGCAACAAGCATATTAACATTTTTAGCATCATTATTTTCAAGCAAATTAAGAATCACTCTTAAATGACCACCCGCACCAGGTACAAGGCCTACACCTGCTTCAACTAAGCCAGCATACAGTTCTCCTGAAGCAACTGAATGATTTGAACAAGCATAAAATTCCAGACCACCACCTAATGCAAAATTAAATGGACAAGAAACTACTGGATGCTTGGAATGTCTTATGCGTTGAGTTAAATCTTGCATTTGTTTTGTACCAAGTTCCATAAGATTCAGATTTCCGCTATCAATTGCTACTTTGAAATCATTAACATTTGCTCCTGCGGACCAATTGTTTCCTTGATGGCCAACAACAAGACCTTTGTACTTACCGGAATCAAGTAAATCCATAGCATGAGACATAACTTCAACCATTGATCTATCAATAGGATTCATTTGTGGAACAAAAATAGAATGGAATTCTACATTTAATACACCATCTCCAATATCATGAATGCTAGCACTCCAATCTCTTTTTAGAGTATGCTTAGAATTCTTATACAAATTAAGATTTAATGTCTTTTCACTTGGTTTATGTTCTATTGCTTCTTTCTTTAATGGACACCAATAAGTCATTCTTCCATCTTTAGTTTCATAAAATGATTTTCTTCCAGAAGAAAGCATTTCTTCTATCCAAGCAGGAACTTTTCTATTTTCTGTTTTCATTTTTTCAACAGATTTCTCAACTCCAATAGCATCCCAAGATTCAAATATTCCTATCTGTCTTGTAAAACCCCATTTCATAGTATTGTCAATTTCAATAATGCTATCGGCAATCTCTGGAATCATTTCTGCCGTATAGATCAACATTGGAGCATTGCATTCCCATAGAAATTTTGCAGCTTTATCATCTAGGAATGTTATTGCTTCTAACCTTGTCTTTAAATCTTTAATGCCTTTTCCTACTCTAAGTGTATCAAATATGCTTTTCTTGGTAGGGGTATATTCCAGAGTATCAAAATCCAAAGAAAGAATCTGTTTTCCTTCTTTTTTGTACCATCCTGCACCTGTTTTTTGACCCAATCTTCCATCTTCAACAAGTTTTATCAATAGATCGTGGGCTTTAAATTTTTCTCTTTCTTGTTCGCTTTCTGTTGTAACTCTATCGTACATATTGTTAGATACATTAAGCGCTGTATCTAGACCAACAATATCTTGGGTTCTGAAATATGCACTTTTTGCATTTCCAATAAAAGTTCCAGTAAGTGCATCTACATCTTCAACAGATAATCCCATTTCTAATGCTTTTTCAAGAATAAGTCTACCATTTGCATTAATTAATCGATTTCCAATAAATCCTGGGGTATCTTTTGCATGGACAATGCCTTTTCCTAATATAGTTTCTCCAAAATAAGCAACTGCATCATAGATATCATCAGATGTCTTGTCACCTTTAACTAACTCTAAAAGTTTTAAATATCTAGGAGGATTAAAAAAGTGAGTGATAAGAAATCTCTCCTGTACATCATCAGGAAGAACTTCAACAAGGTTTGCTAAAGGAATGCCTGATGTATTTGATGTTAGAATCGCATCTTTTTTTAAATGAGGTAATAATTTTTTATATACATCATGTTTAATCTCAATTTTTTCTGCAACTGCTTCAATAATGAGGTCACAATCATTGAGTTTTTCTAAATCGTTATCATATGTACATGCAGTAATTAAAGATACATTCTTCTTACTAAATAAAGGTGCAGGTTTTAAGCTTGTTAAAGCATCTACTCCTTTTTTTGCTAGCTCTTCATTAATATCGAATAATAATGATGGAATACCAGCATTTGATAGATGTCCAGCAATCTGTGCACCCATAACTCCAGCGCCTAATACTGCACATTTTTTAATCTCAATAGACATTTATTCGCCCCTTTTAATAATTGTAGTAATTCCCATTCCAGTTCCAACGCACATGGTTGCAAGTCCCATTGATTTATCTTGCTGTTCCATAACATTTAACAATGTGGTAATAATTCTAGTACCAGAAATACCTAATGGATGACCTAAAGCAACTGCACCTCCATTAAGATTTATTTGATTGATATCCCAATCTGCTTTCTTAATACAATAAAGAGATTGCGCAGCAAATGCTTCATTAATTTCCATTGCATCAATATCATTGATAGTTAAACCAGTATTTTTTAAAGCTTTTTCTGTAGCTGGAATTGGGCCAGATCCAAACATCCTCCAGTTCACGCCTGCAACAGCTCTTCCCTCAACTGAAGCTCTAATTTTTAATCCATGTTCTTTAGCGTATTCTTCGCTCGTTAAAAGCATTGCAGATGCACCAATAGAAAAAGGACTACTTGTTGCAGCTGTTACAGTTCCATCAGCTCTAAAGGCTGGATTTAATGATTTAATCTTCTCAACATTAGGTTTTTTTGGACCAGTATCTTTTTCAAAGATTGATCCATCTTCTAAAGTAATTGGAATAATTTCATTATCAAATTTTCCAGCTTCTTGAGCGGCTAATGCTTTTTCATGAGAATTGATTGCAAAATCTTCTTGTTCTTCTCTTGAAATGTTTAATTCATCAGCAAGCAATTCAGCTCCTTCACCCATAGATATATAGTAATCTTCTTCAGCAAGTTTAACATTAAAATCAGGAGCAAATCCTCCTTGTGGAATTGTAAACATATCTTCAACTCCTCCAGCAATACCAACTTGAATATCTCCAGCTTCAATTGCGCTACTAACAAGATGTAAAGAAGTCATAGCTGAACCGCAGTATCTATTAATTACATTTGCAGCAGCAGTATCTGGTATACCAGCTAAGATTGATGCGCCTCTTGCTACTAACATTCCTGTAGGCCCTTCAGGAAAAGCACATCCCAAAGAAACATCTTCTATTGCATTGACATCTAAATTTTCATTACGATCTAGGAGACCTTTGATAACCTGACCAGCAATTTCATCTGATCTATTGCCAATCAAAGAACTTCCTTTGGTTCCAATGGCTGATCTTACGCCATCAACAATAACAGCTTTACTCATTTATAACTCCTTTTAATAATTTTTAATTGGATATCCAAGTGCTTCAACAGTTTTTTCACCAATAATTTTCTTCATCTCTATGGTATCTGTATTGAGAAGCAGTCTTTTTCCTAATTTTTCTAATTTATCCTGAATATCTTGTGGAATATTTCCTTCAAAAATACGGTTTAATATTCTTCTAGCATGTTCCATAACTCTTGGGCCTTCTTCTCCAACATATGCTTGCAAACAAAGACTAGGTAATTCATCACCACGTTTTTTATAAAGCTCAGTATTTTGTAATACTCTATTCATAGTTCCATCAGCTACATAGGAAAAAATTAACATATCAGCTAAATTTTCCATAACCATCTGTTCAACACCAATATCCTGCCCAAATTTGCTTAAAGCTTCATTTAAAGCAATAGCATAAATTGCTTTTGATGCTTCAATACACTCAGCTTCTGGCTTGTAATCACCAACATATCCACTATCAACTCCATTAGATGAATATTCATCAATTTGATTTAAATATTCTCTAAGACCTAGCTCTCCAGTAAGAGTTTTTGTAATTATGTCTCTGCAACAAAGCATTCTATTAATTTCGTTTGTTCCTTCCCAAATGCGATTAATACGTTCATCACGATATCCACGTGCCATAGGATATTCTTCGATGAAACCATATCCACCAAAAACCTGTAAACAATGATCAATAACTTCTCTAGTTGATTCACTGCCATATACCTTAACCATAGAATTTTCAGCAATGAATCGTTCAGTTGTATTACCTTGTTTAACATAATATTCTTTATCGTTTTCATCTAATTCATTAATGGCATCTTGCTGTTGTCCAATCGTATCATAGCACATGCTATCTAATGTATATGTTCTAACAACACAATCACCTAATTTTTCTTTAATAGAGCCAAAATTAGATATGCTTTGTCCAAATGCTTTTCGCTCCTTAGCATATTCTGCAGCTGCTTGAATTGCAAGCGTTTGACCGCCCATAGCACCTGCTCCAAGTTTAAATCTTCCAATATTTAATCCACAAAATGCTGGACCAGCGCCCTCTCCAACTTGACCAAGCAAGTTTTCTACAGGGACTTTACAATCTTTGAAATATAATGGAGTTGTTGATGAGCCATGCATGCCCATTTTCTTTTCTTCAGCGCCAATTTCAAATCCAGGAGTACCTTTTTCAATAACAATAGATGAAAATTTTCCATCAATCTTTAGTGCAACTGTAAATACATCTGCCCATGCTCCATTAGAAATAAAAATTTTCTGGCCATTTACTATATAGTGTTTGCCATCATCAGAAAGAACTCCTGTAGTTTTAGAGTTGACTGCATCAGATCCAGCTTCAGGTTCAGTTAATCCAAATGCAGCAATTTTTTCCCCACTACAAATTCCGGGAAGCCACTTTTCTTTTTGTGCATCATTTCCATACCAAATAATTCCTAAACTTCCAATAGAGGTCTGTACATTCCAAATAGTTGTAAAAGATGAGTTTCCACCTTTGGCAATCCCCTCAGCTAAAATACACATTCCTGTTTTGCTCATAGCAGAACCACCATATTTCTCAGGAACATCTACTCCTAACAATCCTAACTCACCCATTTTCTTTAACAGTTTACGAACTAGTTCTTCATTTTTTTCTTCAAGCTTATCATGAGCTATAGGTAAAATTTCATTTTCTGCAAAATCAGACATTAATTCATAGATAGCTTTCTCATCATCTGAAAATTCTTCTTTACAAAATACTTTTCTATCTCCAACTCTTGTTGTTAAAAATCTTCCACCCGTTTTTATAGCATTCAAATCTGGTGCTTGAGAAGAAGTGGATTGCTCCTCATTCTTATTATCTATATTTTTATCTTCTGTTATTGTTTGTTGCTGTTCTGACATACTTACTTCCTTCTTATTTAAGCTTTATAAAGTTTCAAAATGTAATCTGATATCGTATCCATATAAACAGAAGCATCTCCCGCTTTACTCTTATACAATGTAAACCAAAAGATACCTTCAATGTTTAATATTAACGCAAGAGCTGCAGTCTTTGGATCAACTCTTTTAAATTCTTTATTTTTAATTCCTGTTTCTATAATTAATTCAATTGCTTTTTGAAAACGATTATACACTTTCTGCATTGCATTTTTAAAATCTTTATCATTTCTAGATATAGACCAAAAAATAGGTAAACACTGATAAGGGGTTGGATCTTTTTTGATTTGTTCTCCAAATGTTTTAAATAATGTTTTTAATGATCTCATTGCAGTTTTTTGTTTATTAATCTCATCAGCCATGATATCTGTATACTTTCTTTCCCAGTAGTCAATTACACCAAGATATACTTCTTTTTTAGAAGAAAAATAGTGATAAATAGCCCCTTTACTCATATTGGATTCTTGGACTATATCATCCATAGTGCTATTATAATATCCCTTTTTAGTCATAACAGTCAGTGCTGATGCTAAAATAATTTCTCTCTTTTTATCTCTAGTTTCTTGACTCATAGACCGACCAGTCGGTTTTAGCAATTTCAGTAAGATAAATAATACTAATATTTATTACAAGAATTATACATTGTTTTAAGTATTCCATATTTTTTTGTAATATGTATGCAATTCATGGGGATCAATGAAATGAAAAAACTTGTAATAGCACCATCTATTCTTGCAGCAGATTTTTCTGATTTAAAATCAGCAATTGATCACTGCAATAATTCTGACTGTACGTGGTTGCATCTAGACATTATGGACCAACAATTTGTTCCTAACTTATCTTTTGGACCAGACGTTGTAAAGGATATTAGAAAACATTCAGATTTATTTTTTGATGTTCATTTAATGGTTAGCAATCCATTTGATATGCTTGATTCATTCATTGATGCAGGAGCTGATGGAATTTCATTTCATATTGAAGCAACAGAATCGCGATTCACGTTCCCTCCTAAGATTTTAATCAATAAAATAAAGCGTGCTAATATCTTATGTGGAATTGCAATAAAACCAAAGACAGGATTTAAAATTATTCAAAAATATATGGAATTTATTGATTATGTAGTGGTTATGTCTGTAGAACCAGGTTTTGCTGGACAAAAATTTATATCAGAATCAATAGATAAGATTAAAGAAATTCGTTCATTTATCGATGAAAAAAATTTAACAGATCAAGTATCAATACAATGTGATGGTGGAATAAAATTACATAATGCTAAAGATGTGATGAATGCAGGAGCAAATATATTAGTTGCAGGATCTGAAGTATTTCAATCAGAAAATCCAATTGACACAATAAACAAAATGAACCAATTATGAACTATAAATCAATAGAAAATTTTAGTCAATGGAGCGAAGAAGAAAAAAATCATTTTACAGTAAATGTAATTAAAGGACTTGTAATTGATGGCGTACGAAAAGCAAATTCTGGACATCCTGGCGGGCCAATGTCACTTGCTGATTTTTCATATATTTTATATTCCGAATTTTTAACATTTGATTCAAAGAATCCTGATGCTCACTCAAGAGATAGGGTTGTATTATCAGTTGGACATACATGTATGCTTTTATATACAATCCTTTATCTTTCTGACGTTCTAGAAATGGAAGATTTGAAAAGTTTTAGACAAATTGATAGTAGAACTCCTGGTCATCCAGAAATTGAAACTCCTGGAGTTGATGCAAATGCTGGACCCCTTGGACAAGGAGTAGGAATGGGTATTGGAATGGCAGTGGCAGAAACAATGCTTCAAAAGGATAATGTCCATTATACATATATTCTTGTAGGCGATGGAGACTTACAAGAACCAATAGCACTAGGCGCTGCATCTCTTGCAGGACATTGGAATCTATCACGATTAATTATGTTTTATGATAAAAATGACATACAAATAGCAGGAGAAACTAATCGATGTGATTCTACAGACTATGCTCAACTATTTGAATCGATGAAATGGGATGTACAAGAAATTGATGGACACGATCATAATGAAATTAGAAATGCTATAAAGAAGGCAAAAGAAGTAGATAAGCCAAGTATTATCATAGGAAATACGACTATTGCAAAAGGAAGTCATTCTATGGAGAATAAAAGTGAATCACATGGTGCCCCGTTTAGCCCAGAAGAAATTGTGATGACAAAAAAGAATCTAGGTTTACCCGAAGATGAAAATTTTTACTGTCCTGATGTTGTAAAAGAATATTTTCAAAGAAATTTTGATAAAAAAATACCAAGTGATTGTGATATTGCAGATTTAGATATACAAAATAAATTGACTAAAATGCCAAATATTGACTTTGGCAATGAGCTAATAGCTACTAGAAAAGCTTTTGGAATGACATTAGATGAAATGGCACAACATATTCCAGAAATTGTTGGAGGATCTGCTGATCTAGATGGATCAAATTGCACAACAAACTTTGCAAATACGTATGGAGATTTTTCTTCATCAAATCCTGAAGGAAGAAATATTGCATTTGGTGTAAGAGAATTTCCAATGGGTGCAATTTTAAATGGAATTTCTCTTCATGGTGGACTTATTCCTTTTGGTGGAACATTCTTAGTCTTTAGCGACTATGTTAAATCAGCAATTAGGTTATCAGCAATACAAAAATTACACGTCTTATATGAGTTTACACATGATTCAATATTTGTTGGTGAAGATGGACCAACACATCAACCTGTTGAGCATATTATGTCATTAAGACTCATCCCAGATTTAATGGTATTTCGACCTGGAGATGCTGTGGAAACGCAATTTTGTTTTGAAACCATTATGGAAAATAATACAAACCCTAGTGCTATCTTGCTGACAAGACAAAAACTTCCTTTAACAAATCTTGATAACGAAAGTATTAAAGCTGGAGTAAAAAAAGGTGCATATACGATTATTAATCATGGCAATCCAGATGCAATTATATTTACTACTGGCTCTGAATTAAGTTTAACATTATCAATTGTCGAATCGTTGGAAGAAAAAATAAAAGTTGTTAATATGCCTTGCTGGGAATTGTTTGAAAAACAACCTGATAACTATAAAGAAGAGATTCTTTCTCATAATTGTAAAAAAAGAATTTCAATAGAGGCAGGGACTACAACAGGTTGGGAAAAATTTGTAGGTAAAAATGGATTAACAATTGGAATTAACGAATTTGGACATTCCGCACCAGGAAAAGATGTAGCACATAAGTTAAATTTTACAAAAGAAGCTATTACAGAAAAAATTAAGGAGTATTTAAAATGATTATTGCATTAGGAACAGATCATGCAGGATTTGACCTTAAAGAAGTTGTGAAAAAATTCTTGGAAGAAAATGGATACAAAGTTAAAGATTTTGGAGCATATGAATATGATTCAGCTGATGATTATCCAGATTTCATTAATCCTACAGCAGAATTTGTATCTAAAAATAATAATGCAATGGGTATTATCTTTGGTGGTTCTGGACAAGGAGAAGCAATGGCTGCTAACCGATATAAAGGAGTAAGAGCAGCAGTTTTCTATGATGGTCCAGATAAAATAGTCTCATTATCAAGGCAACATAATAATGCTAACATATTATCATTGGGATCACGATTTATAGAACCAGAACATGCTATAAATGTAATTAAACTATGGATTTCTACTGCATTTGAAGGCGGAAGACATCAAAAAAGAATTGATAAACTAGATTCTTAAAATCTTACATCAGCAAGTATTATAAAAAATAATAATACAAAATAATATAGAGACGTTCTAAAAATCAATTTCGCATTTTCCTCATTTTGTTCAATAATAAATGGCAAACAACACAACATATATATATTACTCAGGAAATAAGCTCCTACAAGATATATCCTTCCTGAAATACCAAAAAAGAATGGTAAAGTTGATATTGGTATTAATATCAATGCATGCATAAAAATATGTAACACAGTTTTTTTACCATTATCAATAACAGGCAACATTTTTAAACCTGCTTTCAAATAATCTTCTTTGTGTATAAATGCGATAGAATAGAAATGAGGATGCTGCCAAAAAAATAATATAAAGAATAGAATCCATCCACCAGGATCAAGACTATTAGTTGCAGCTGTCCATCCTCCTAATGGTGGCAATGCGCCAGGAATAGCTCCAACAGATGTGTTAATCCAAGATATTTTTTTCAATGGAGTATATAAAAATAAATATGATGCAACAGTGCAGAAAGCTAGAATGCTTGTTAAGGTATTTACTTTATCAAATAATAGATACAAACCAAAAATAATAAATATGCTGCCAAGAAATGAAGCAGTGGAAAGAGATATTTTCTTTGTTGGCAAAACTCTGTATTTAGTTCTTTCCATTCTTGCGTCGGTCTCTACTTCAATAATATTATTAAAAATAGAAGATCCCGCAGAACACAATAAAGTTCCAAAAAGTGTATAAAATAATAATTCATTTGATCCAAACCCTTGGTTTCCAAGATAAAATCCGATTAAAGTAGTGGTTAAGACAAGAAAGCCAATACGTATTTTAGTTAATTCTATAAGATTCTTTATCATTATATCTTTTCGTTCACAAGAAATACAATATCATTTTGAAGTTCCATGATAGCAGCATCATCAGTGCCTTCATAATACTTTCTAATATTTTTTTGCTTATCTATTAATACAAATCTTGTAGAATGACCTGCTGGGAGCAAGGATGCTGATAGAAAGAATCCTTTTTCTGATAAGGTTGATATATAATTAATGTCTCCCCTTAAAAAATACCAATTGCTGTCATTGGAATATTTTTCAGAAAATGCTTCTAGTATATCATTTGAATCATACTCAGGATCAACAGTAATTGATACAAATTGAATTAAATCAGAATCCTTAAATCTTTCTTGAAGAATACTGAAATTTTGAGACATAATGGGACATGCATCTGGGCAACTTGTAAAGACAAAACTAAGAATAGTAATTTTATTTGTAAGATTATTATCTGTAAAAATATCTCCATTAAAATTTGCTAATTCAAAACTAGGAACATTAGAGACTACATTTAGGTTTCTAATTTTTGACTCAGTGGCTTCACGCAAAGTGAACAATGCAACTGTTCCCAAAAAAAAGACAATAAGAAATGAGAGAATTAATTTTTTATTTAAATCATTCATTTTTTATGCAATTATACAATATAATTATTACACCAACAAGCCAAGATGAACCCCATGTATGAAATAATCTTGTAAGTTGAGGTAAATCAAAGAAAATCATCATTTCTCCAAGAAAAATTTGTAAAACAATCATTCCTGTAATAAAGTATGCTAATTGTCTTGCTAATAATAAAGGGTGATTTCTAAGATTATAATTGATATAAATGCTGAAGAAAAGCAAACCAAATCCTAAAATTGAATGTAAATATTTATAGTATGGCAATGCATCTAACTGATCAGATTTTGAGAATAAAGGATTGTCTATAACAATTAATTCAATACCTGTTCTCAAGCCTGTCCCTAATAAAATCTCTATTACAATTAATATCCAAAGAAAAATTAAACTTTTTGATAAAATAAGGTTGTTTTTTAACCCTTGGAAAATATTTGGATTAAGCATTTTGTATGATTTAATACATATGTAGCTAAGTATTGATACAAGAACAAGAGCAAATAACATATGGGCAGTTTTAATGTAAGGATTTAATTCAAACCATACCAATGCTCCACCCAAAAGCCCATTAATTACTACAAATATTAGAGAAAGAATGGAATAGAATAATAAAGTATGATTTTTTCTAAAATAAAATATTGCTATAACATTTAATATAATAATTGATATCCCTAAAATAACTCCGAACATACGATTAGTAAATTCAATCCATGCTAAAGTGGTATTAATTTGATTGATATCTACATTAGTTGGAGGAATCCAACCTTCACCACATTTAGGCCAACTTGGGCATCCCATGCCAGCTCCAGAAACACGAACCAATCCACCAATAAAAATAAGTAAATAAGATAAAATAGTTGCAATTACAGCAGAATTATAAAAAAGCCTTAGCTTCATCTAATGATGATCCTTGTCTCCCTCGTGATGATTATTTTCTTTATCAAGAGGATAACCATGGTCATCTGTCAAAGGCAAAGTGCTATATAATGCAGCTCGTTTATTAATTGGATCTTTAATTTCAGGATTTACTGCACCACGAAACTCAGTGTCAGTCAGTGTAATAATGATAAAAATTGAAAGAAACATTAAAGAACCTACAAATATTGTTGCATTCTTTTTATCATCCCATAATAGATGCATAAAAAAAGTTGCTACAACTCCGGCTTTAGTTCCTGCAATAAGCAATGCAAGAACAATATTAAAAGATCCTAAATCAATGTATGAAGCCCATACAGTTACTGCTGTTAAGAAAAATAATGCAGTAGCAACTACTAAGTAAGTCTTTAATGGTGTAATATGATGTTCTTCAGACACAATTTATCCTATCAAGTAAAATAGTGGAAATAGAAAAATCCAAATTAAATCAACTAAATGCCAAAAAATTCCCACTGCTTCCATATGAGTATAATATCGAGCATGCAATTTCCCTCTCGCAGTAAGAACCATTAACCAAGCAATCAAACCCATCCCTATAGCAACATGCAAACCATGCAAACCAGTCATTATAAAATAAATACCAAAGAAAATATGAGGGTTATTCATTGTATATAAACGATTTGTTTCTTTATCAAAAAATATATTATTGGTTTCGATGTAATGATTAATCTTTTCTTGATCATGAATCTCTTGAACAACTTCGGGACCCATATAAGAATAGTATTCACCAGGAAGTTGTCCGAGATGGAATTTATGCTCATACTCTAAATATTTAATTCCAAGAAAACCTAATGCACAAACAAAAGTAAGAAATAGCATTAATAACGAAAGTTTTCTTTTATTCAATTGAATAGCCCAAATAGCAAGTGCCATCGTTAAAGAGCTAGCAATTAAAACAATGGTATTAATTAATCCTTTATTTACATCTAATAATAGATTTGCATTAAAAAACATTTCTGGATTCCATGCGCGATAAATAGTATATGCAACAAATAAACCACCAAAAGTTAGTACTTCTGTTAATATAAACGCCCACATTCCCAGCTTGGAAGTCTCATATTGTTGATTCACATCATAAAAATGATGATATAAAAAATCTGGGGATGATTTATCGTGGCTCATTTTTTAAATGTTGGCTTCACAATAACTTTATCATAATCATATGGACCATGTGTCAAGACTGGTTCTTCTTCAAAATTATGTGGATGTGGAGGAGAAGAAGTATGAGTCCACTCCATTGTTAATGCACCCCAAGGATTTGTTCCTGGATCTAATTTGTTACTTTTTCTTAAAGACCAAAGAAGGTTCATAACTCCAATAAATATAGAGATACCTAAAATACCTGACCAAAAAGTAGAATAACTATGAACTTCAACAAATTGTGGATCATAAGTAGCATATCGTCTAGGCATACCTCTTAAACCAAGTAGAAACTGCGGAAAGAAGGTCCCATTAAAAGCTATAAATACACCAATAGCAGCGATATTAGCAATGGTCTGATTGTACATTGTTCCAAAAGATTTCGGCCACCAATGATGAAGGCCTCCAAGAAATGCAACAATAGTTCCTCCTTGCATTACATAATGAAAGTGAGCAACTACAAAGTATGTATCATGTAAATGTATATCTAATGCAACAGCTCCAAGAAATATTCCTGTTAATCCACCAATAGTAAATAGGAATAAAAATGATAGCGCATAAAGCATAGGAGGGGTAAATGATACTTGTCCTTTATACATTGTTAACATCCAGCTAAATATTTTAACACCAGTTGGAATGCCAACAAAATAAGTGATAAATGAAAATACAATCTGAGAAAGGACAGATTGTCCAGAAGTAAACATATGGTGTCCCCAAACTAGAAAACCAATAAATGCAATTGAAAGAGTAGAATATGCAATAAATTTATAACCCCAAACTTTCTTTCTAGAGTGAACTGGTATAATCTCACTAATAATACCGAATGCAGGAAGAATCATAATATAAACTGCTGGATGAGAATAAAACCAAAAGAAATGTTGAAATAAAACTGGATCGCCGCCCATAGCTGGATCAAAAATACCTATACCTAGCAGACGCTCAAGCATTAGTAAAACCATTGTTATTGCAATAACGGGGGTAGCAGTAATCTGCACTAAAGATGTTCCATATAGAGCCCAAACAAATAAAGGTAATTTATACCATGTTAAACCTGGGGTTCTCATTTTATGAACCGTAGCAATAAAGTTTAATCCAGTTAAAATTGATGAGAATCCTATAATAAATATTCCCATCGTTGTACTCATTACATTGGTATTACTAGTTGTGGAGTAAGGAGTATAAAAAGTCCATCCAGTATCGACTCCACCAGATAATAAAACATATATAAAGAAAATAGCGCCTATACTATAAAGATAAAAACTGAAGAGATTTAATCTAGGAAATGCAACATCTTTTGCTCCCAACATCAATGGAAGTAAAATGTTTCCTAACGCACCAGGAATTGCTGGAATAATAAATAAAAAAATCATAATAGCACCATGAAGTGTATACATGCTATTATATGTGTCATTTGAAACAAAATCATTGCCCGGAGCTGCTAATTCAGCTCTCATTCCTAGAGCTAACAATCCTCCAACAAAAAAGAAAAATAATCCACCAAAAAGATACATTAAACCAATTCGCTTATGATCAAGCGTTAATAGCCAGGACATAATTCCTTTTGGATGAGTAAGATAATTTTGATTAGTGTCGCCCATAAGTAATCCCTTAATTTATATTAAATCTGGGAATCCTCCTTTAAAGTTTTTAGAAATGCAATCAATGCATCAAGTTCACGATCATTCAATAATCCTTGATATGTAGGCATTACTCCTTGATATCCTGCTACAATCTGAATTTGTGGTTCTAATATAGAGCTACGAACATAATTTTCGTCTATTATTGCAGAACTCCCATCATCAAAAACTCTTTCTTGTCCCCACATCTGACTCGTTTGCAAATAAGAAGGGCCAACAAGTGCAGTACCATCAAGAGTATGACATGTATTACATGCTTTTTTGCTATAAAGCTTAGCACCAAGTTCTTCCAATGGTAAATCATCATCAGCTGAACCAGCTTCTGCAAGCCATACTTCATACATTTTTTGAGGCATTACTATAACCTTAGCATTCATATTAGAATGCCCAGTCCCACAATATTCAGTGCAAAAAATTTCATATTCTCCTGCTTGATTAGCATCAAACCACATAACATTATATCGATTTGGTAAAACATCCATCTTCGCACGCATTACTGGAATATAAAAACTATGTAATACATCCGTTGATGATAAAACAATTTTTATTGGGGTCTCAACAGGAACTACGAGCTCATTTAAAGTTGATCCGCCTTCTGGATAATCAAAAGTCCAAAACCAACTTTGTCCAGTAACTTTAATTTCAATTGCATCATCGGGAACTATCACCATATTCAAATAAGATCTAATACCCCAAACAAATGTAATGGTTACCAAAATAAGTGGAATGACAAAAAACAATACCTCTAAAAAAGTGTTGTGATCTAAGCTGCTTGTAAGCCGTACTTCATCTCCTTTTTTGAAACGATATTTTATAGCCAGATACATCATTCCAATGACAACAATTAAAAATAAAACAACAGAAGCATAAAATATGAAAAAGAATAGATTGTCGATGTCATGTGCAAAAGATGACACTTGTTTTGGAAATAAATATTCTGTTAATCTATCCATGTCAATCCCCAATTAAATCGTGATCTTTTCTCCAGTAATTGTAAAGCATAAGACCTATAAAAATGAGAGTAAATATACCACCAATTCTCATAATATTGGTAGCAAAAAGCGTGTAAGTATTCTCATATGGATCATAACGATAACAAGAAAGAATGATCTTATCAATTGTAGAGCCAATTTTACCTTCTGCAGCTTCTAAAAGAGCCAATCGCAAATCTTTATCAGGAAATTTAATCCCATATAGATAGCGAGAAATAGTAGCATCAGGGCTAATAACAATGAGTGCTGCTGGATGCATATATTCATCTTTTATTCGATCATAGTAATACAAGAATCCAATGCTATCAGTAATCTTCTTAATATTATCATATGTGCCTGTTAAAAAAGTCCAATTTTCGTTTAAATTTTCAATATTATATTCTTTCATATAATTATTCTTTTTCTGATTTGCTAATTGGTAGCTTTCATGTGGATTAATATCAATCGTAATTACTTGATATTCGCTACCTGCATTTAAACTCAAATTTTTTAGTGCATCTCCCAACCCATTTAAGACAAGACTGCAAAGCATAGGACATTCAAAATAATTTAGAGTAATTATTGTTGGAATATCTTTAGAGAATAGATCTTGTAAAATTACTTTCTCTCCATTTTCATTTAAAAATTCTGAATCCAAAGCAATAGTGCTACCTAATTTCTCTACAATATCGATAGGCTCATGAGATGGTAACTCTTTTTGCAGGGTTTGAGGATATAAATAATTAAAAAATAATAACAGTAATAGAGTTTTATTGATCTTTTTCATTAAGCAACAATTCTTTTGATCTATCAATTGGTATCTGATAGATTTGTTTTTCTTTATCAATAACTTTATAAGAGTTTAAAGATTCATTTTCAAGCTCTTGTAGTTTCATAAGCTTTTCTGATTTTTTACTTAATCTAAAATCATTTTGAGCATCATCGATTGCACGTTCTGTATATTCATACATTAGATACAAAGTGATTGCTACAATAATTACAAATATTAATCCACCAATAGCAACTGCTTTTACTGGAATATCTTGTGTTTCATATGGTTTCTTACTCATTACTAATTATTCCTATGGTTAATTGCATTTTTTAATTCTGGATCATTAATTGGAATGAGTGCATTCTTAGACATAATATACTTAAAAGATCCTGTAAATATTAAACCGAACCCAATCATTGTCATCAAATCATATAAGCCTAAATGAACATCATGATGATGTAATGTTGGCATTACAATCCAATGAATATCTAGATAGTGAATCGCAATAATCCAGAGAGTCATAAATTTCAATAATTTGGTATTACGTTTTGATGCACGAAAAACTAATGTGAAAAATGGAATAACAAATTTTCCAACAATTAACATAACACTTGCCACTTTCCAGCTTCCAACCCATCGATGTAAATACCAAATTGTTTCTTCAGGTATATTACTATACCAAATAAAATAAAATTGTGCACCGGCGATATAGCAATAGAATACAGTAAATGCAAATAGATATTTACCTAAATCATGATAATGCTCTTGTGATACAATGCCGGTTAAATAACCTTGATCTTGCAATCGAATTAAAGTAAAAGTGAGAAAGGCAAGAAATACTAAAAAAGATCCTGCAAAAATATAAACGCCAAACATAGTTGAATACCAATGGGGATCTAAGCTCATTAACCAATCAAATCCAGCAAATGTAAGGCTGACAAAAAATAAAACTCCAAGAGGACTCATGCTAAATAGATTCATCTTCTTCAATATAGAATGATCGTTAGTCTCATCATGTTTGATGGACATTTTATACAGAGATATTGTAATAACATTCCAAAGCAGGAAGTATAATATTGCTCTAATTAAAAAAGATTCTTCATTAAGAAATGCTAATTTTTGCTGAATAAGATGATCGGATTCAAAATTATGAGTTAACCAATAATAATGATTTGGAAGCCATTTAAAAAGTTTCTCCATTCCATAAATAATTGGAAAAAATAATACTGTAAAAATTGGTATAAGAACGATCGTATTTTCCATAACTCTTCTAATGACCGTACTCCATGTTGCAGAAAAACCATGATGAACTAAGGTAAAAAATATACCTCCTAGCAATATAGACAACCAAAAGAAATATGAAGTAAGATAAGAGAAATAAAATTCTTTTGATGATGAACCGGTAAAAAATGCTACTAACAATAAAATTAAACCAACAGCAATCAAAATGTAATTATTTGATTTCTTTGAATGATAAGTATACAATTTAGGATCTAAGTTCATTTCTGTCCCAATATCTTATTTTTTTCATCATCTGGAATATCATCTAATGATGCATTTTGACTTCGTTGCAATGCTCTTACATAGTAAACAACAGACCATACATCTTCAGGTTTAAGTTGATATCCGTAGGCTGGCATGCTACGTAATCCATTTGTAATTGTGTCAAACATTTCTCCATCAGGTAAATTGCGGATACGTTCATCATGAAAGTTTCCAGGAATAACAGGATAATCGTATTGCGTTACAATTCCTTTCCCATCACCAACCTTTGAATGGCAAGGTGCACAATATATATTATACCTATCTTCCCCTCTATCTAATGCTTCCATACTCAACTCGAGTGGATTTTTTATTAAATAAGTCCCATCATCATTTTTTCCAGTAATAAACGATGAATCTTCATTATAATGACCAACCGCAACTGTTCCTTCAATAGGAGTTCTCATGGTAGAACCATCTTCAAAGAAATAACTTTCTTCAAGAGATCTATATTTTGGCTGATTATCCATATTTGGATTCAAATGGATTGGTGGTTCCTCAAATTTGGCTCCACGAAAACATCCTGTTAAAAATAACAGAGCAAATAAAATTAATATGTTATTATTCATTTTCATCTTGTAATAACTCTATATCTTTACCACCAATTTTTTTAAGAAAATCTTTTGTTTGATTATCATCATATTTTGAATCTGAACTCTCAATGCTGACATAAAATGCATCACTTGTAACTGCAGAAAACTTTTCAGAGTAAAATACTGGATGATGCAAACGAGGAATTCTATTATAATACATCATTCCAAAAACAGCACCAAAAGCACTAAACAATACCATTAACTCAAATGTAATAATTGCATAAGCTGGGTATGCAAAAAATGGTTTTCCGCTAATATTCATTGGATACTCAATTAAATGAATCCATGTTTGAAGTCCAAAACCAAATAAAGCTCCCGTCATTCCCATTGCACCAATTAGATAACCTAGTGTAGTACGCTTAAGACCCATTGCATCATCTAAACCATGAACAGGAAATGGAGAATGACAATCAAAATCTTTAAAGCCAGCATCTCTTATTTTTTCAGCAGCATGTAATAAATCTGATGTTGTATCAAATCTTGCAATTATTCCATAAGTCTTCATTAGTGATCTCCTCCATGATGTGGATCAGACTCAGGTAAAACTAATTTTACTTCTGCAATTGATGCCATTGGCAAAAATCTTAAGAATAAAAGAAATCCGGTAAAGAACAGTCCAAATGTTCCTAGATAAATTGCAACATCCCATATTGTTGGATGATACATAGACCATGCACCAGGAAGAAAGTCGCGATGTAATGTTATAACAACAATAACAAAACGCTCAAACCACATACCTATATTCACCAATATTGAAGTAATAAATAGAAAAGGTACGTGTCTTCTGAATTTTTCAAACCAATAAAATTGTGGTACAACAACATTGCAGAATATCATTGCCCAATAGCCCCACCAATAAGGCCCTAAAGCTCTGTTTATAAATGCATATTGTTCAAAAGGATTGCCGCTATACCATGCAATAAAAAACTCCATTGCATATGAATAACCAACAATACATCCTGTCAATAGCATAATCTGTGCCATCTTATCTAAATGATCAATCGTAAATATATGCTCTAATTTGTAAATCTTTCTTGCAATAACTGTCAAAGTAACCACCATGCCAAATCCAGAATAAATTGCTCCTGCAACAAAGTAAGGTGGAAAAATTGTTGTGTGCCATCCAGGTATTACACTCGTAGCAAAATCAGAACTAACAACACTATGCACAGATAAAACAAGTGGAGTGGAAATTCCTGCTAGAACTAAATATGCTAACTCATAGTGTTGCCATTGTCGATTTCCTCCTCGCCATCCTAAGGCAAAAAATCCATATATTTTCTTCTTTAATTTTGTTTTTGCTCTATCTCTTAATGTTGCTAAGTCAGGGATTAAACCAGTATACCAAAACAATAGAGAGACGGTAAAATATGTAAATACAGCAAAAAAGTCCCATATCAATGGACTTCTCATATTAGGCCACATTGCCATCTGATTTGGTAATGGTAGAAACCAATATGCAACCCATATTCTACCAACATGGATTCCTGGAAAAACGAGAGCACAAATAACCGCAAACAAAGTCATAGTCTCAGCAAAGCGATTAATTGCATTTCGCCAATTTTGTCTGAATAAGTGTAAAATAGCCGATATTAAAGTTCCAGCATGACCAATACCAACCCACCAAACAAAATTGATAATAGCCCAACCCCAACCAACAGGTGAATTAATTCCCCAAATTCCAGTTCCTTCATAAATCAAATATCCTAAACTGCCAACAAAAACTGATAACAAAGAAAGTGCTAATCCAAAAGCAAGCCACCACCATATTGGAGTATTTTTTGCTTCAGGAACTCCACTAATATCATCGGTAATTGTAGTAAAGTTTTGATTACCCGGAAGCAATTCTTCGGCATTCTGCTGAGCTCTTGATTTTATAGCTGCTTCTGACATCTAATGATGTGCTCCTACATTATGGTTTGTAATAAGTTTTGGATTTTGATTTCTAATTTTTGCAAGGTACGTTGTACGAGGACTAGTTCCAAGCTGGCCTAATAAAGCATAATCGCGATTATTTCTTTTAGCTTTACTAACTCTACTATTAGGATCATTAATATCACCAAAAACAATCGCATCTGCTGGACATGCATCTTGACATGCCGTTTTCACATCGCCATCAACCATTTCTCTATGCTCATTCTCTGCTTTAATTCTTGCTTCACTAACGCGCTGATAACAATAGGAGCATTTCTCCATTACCCCTCTAAAACGAACAGTCACATCTGGATTCATAGCCATCTGCACAATTTCTGGAGTGTCTTTTGTAAAATTATAAAAATTAAATTTTCTTACTTTATATGGACAATTATTTGCACAATATCTTGTTCCTAGACATCTATTATATGTCATTTGGTTTACTCCATCACTAGAATGGGTTGTAGCAGCTACTGGGCATACTTGTTCACATGGTGCTAATTCACAATGAACGCATGCAACAGATTGGCTAGATACTTCCGGATTTTCAGGATCGCCAGAAAAATAATTATCAATACGAATCCAATGCATTTCTCTACCATTTAATACCTGTTGTTTTCCAACAATAGGAATATTGTTCTCGCTTTGACAAGATATAGAACAAGCATTACATCCAGTACAACTAGTTAAGTCAATTGACATTCCCCATTGCTGTCCTTTGCTATAATCATATTCAGGTTCAGGATTATACATTGAATGATCTGCCCATGATCTCTTTTTGTCTGGCTTATGTGATTTCACAGCATCTTGTACAAAATTTGGATTATCTTTATAATGATCCAGCGTTGATTGACGAACTAATTCAGGAATTCTTTGTTGAATACTATCCGTTCCACTTGAATTACCCAATAATGATAAACTATCTTCTTCTAACCCATAATGATCCTGTGTCCCAGCAAGAGGATAAGTTTTATTAAGAACCTTAATGCTTGCATTTACTCCATATGCCATTGTTGACATTGTGCGTAACTTGTAAGCATTAAATCCAACATCATTTCCGATTCTTCCATTAAAATCTCTACCATATCCTAATTCAATTGTAATGGTCTTTTTGTTTTGTCCTGGCACAATCCAAGCCGGAATGCTCATGGTCTTTCCATCTAGAGAGATTTCCAACATTTGACCATTTTTGATTTTTAGTTTTTTTGCAACAGACATACTAATTAGCGCTGCATTATCCCATGTTAATTGAGTAATTGGTTTTGGTACTTCTTGCAACCATCCATTATTTGCATAACGACCATCATACGTTGATGGTGATGCAATAAATACTACTTCAAACTTATCGCTTTTGACTTTTAGCTTAGTATTTAATGACGCTGTAGATAATTGCTTTGAAGATAGAGCTTTATATGCCTTTAATAATGGTTTTTGATGTACTCCATCATGCAATACTTTATTCCATTGTTTTTCAAAATTTGAATTTTTAATAATATTAGATTTCCAGACTTCTCTTATAAAGTCGTAAGAACTACTCTCTTTCCCATAGATAATAGGAATTAATAAATCAATTGCAGTATGTGATTGAAATAAAGGTCTAATTTGTGGCTGAATAACACTTGGATATCCATCATATGACATTGCATCTCCCCAATTTTCAAAGAAATGGGATTCTGCAATATGCCAATTAGAATGTTTCGAAGTTTCATCATATATATTGCTTAAATGCACAATATTCTGAACATTTTTAATTAGTGATTCAAATTTTAAATCTGCAGGAGCATTGTAAACAGGATTTCCCCCAAGAATAATTAGATTCTCAATTGAACCATTCTTCATTTTCTTACATAAGCCAACAAAATCATCTACACTTGTTACATGAGAACTATCCAAAGGATAGTAATCCACTGGAGCATTTAATTTATCATTCAACATTGTAATGATTGCATGTGCATCTACACTTAAATGGCTTCCTCCAAGAATAATGCTACTTCCTTTATTCTCCATTAACTCTTCTGCAACAGCCTTAATCCACAAGTTATTTGAAGTCTTCAAACTTCCAGTACTGATATTCATTCCTAATTTTTTCAACTCACTACATAGCTCTTTTAATACTAAGTCTAATTCACTTGTTGGAATATTTAATCGGTGATCAGCGCTAGCACCAGTTGCAGTCATCGAACTTTCCACTACATACAAACGATTCATAGTACTATTTTTATCTTCAACTCTTCTATTCTCTGAAAATTTTCTTGTGTTGTTGACATTATTATCATCAGAACCTAGAAAATCTGATCCAATTGATAAAATTGTCTTTGCCTTTTCTAATCGATTATACGGTTGCAACCTTTTTCCTAATGCTCTTTCAACTCCGGAATATAAATTTTCATTATTAATTGGTTCATATACGATCCAATCTGCATTTGGATAAATTTTCTTAAAATCTTTTCTTAATGCATTCATTGTTGGAGAGGATGATTCCTGCAAAAGCACTGCTAACCCTTTTCCTTTAGAATTATAAATTGATTCAGCATATTTTATATATTCAGACCAATTTACTTTTTTCCCATCAAGCTTTATTCCCCTTGCACGATCTGGATCATACATATCTAAAATAGATGCTTGGCTAAATACGTTTGATTTACCAAGAGATGTCGGATGATTATCATTTCCAAAAACTTTAATTGGTCTTTCATCATGATTTTCAATTACTAATCCAACAACATTATTTTTAAATGGCATAGTTGTTGCATATTCTTTTCTAATGCCAGGAATAGTGCCTGGGTGAGCTTCAACATAAGGAATAATTTTCTGAACTGGCTTTTTACATCCTTCTAAACTCGCTAATGCAACAGATGCTGCGACTAATGATAAAAAGTTTCTTCTGGAAAGATTGCTCTCTTCTTGATGGTCAGATTGTTTAAGATATTTATTGTAATCTTTGTCTGAAGAAATATCTTTTAAACTTTTCCAATACCCAAATTCATGGGACTTGGCCTTGTCTTCACTGTTATGGTTTGTTTTTACAAACTCTTCGTTTTTATTATTTTTTATCTGTGACATTTTTGACAATCCGCTACAGGTCTTTCATCTCCATGTTCTTTTACAAATGATGCAACAAACTCATCATAATCATCAGGTGGAGTCCAATACATATTTGTTACTTGATTTGCTGGTCTAACTTCAGGGGAATCTGATCTATGACAATCTAAACACCAATCCATGCTTAATGGCTGTACTTGATATACCACTTCCATTTCTGCAACATTACCATGACAGGATATACAAGCAACTCCTGAATTAACATGAACACTGTGGTTAAAATAAGCATATTCAGGAAGCATGTGGACTTTAATCCATTCAATAGGTTTCCCAGTTTCCCAGCTTTCTCGAACTAATTTTAATTTTTCACTATCTGTTTTAACATAAGTATGACATCCCATACATGTTTCTGTAGGTGGGATTACAGCACTATAAGTTTGTTCAACTCCAACATGACAATATCGACAGTCAATATCGAGGTCACCTGCATGTAATTTATGACTATAAGGTACAGGTTGGATCGGTGCATAACCTACGTCAGTGTAATAAGGCGAACCATAGTACCAGATGAATGAAGATAATGAAAATAACAATAGGAAAATTCCCATCAGGAAGATTCCAGCAAGGTTATTAGTCCATCTGGAAAACAGCTGCATTTTATTTAAGTAGTATCATTAGAAACCAAGAGGGATATTAGGTCTTATTTGGCAAATCAGTCAAGGACTAATTGAGAGAATAAGCATATGCTTTTTTTGAATTATTAAATAAATTCAACACAATGAATGATTCCTATAAAATTGTATCATCATCAATTCTCTATTGGTTTTCTCAAAAAAAATGGTTTGTATTTAGTATTTTAATCGGATTGGCTTTGATTAATATGTCCACTCCTGTTGGTCTAACTGTCTCTGCATATCATAGTCTTGTGATATTGTTGATGGTGTTTATTTTAGTAACGTCACAACCAATCCCTTTTCCAGCAATTGCGTTGCTTGCATTAGTATTGCAAGTACTTTTAGGTGTAGCACCAGCAAATGAGGTAGCTTCGTCTTTAATGAATGACGCAGTGCTTTTTGTGATGGGATCATTAATGTTTGCAATTGCAATTGTACATCAAGGACTTGATATACGTCTTGCAAAAATTATTATTAATATCTTTGGCAGAAGTAAAAGATTATTTATTGCCGGCTTGATGACTATATCAGCTGTATTATCCTCTTTTTTAGGAGAACATACTATTATTGCTATCATGCTACCTATCGGACTATCTGTTATAAAAAATATAGATTCATCAAAACCCGACGGTAAAAATGCTGTCTTGTTAACTTTGTTCTCAATTGCATATGGGACAATCATTGGATCTATAGGGACACCATCAGGTGGAGCTCGAAATGTTATTATGATTAATTATATTCGAGAATTTAGTAATGTCACAATTGATTATTGGGGTTGGATACAGTATGCATATCCAATTTTAATTATTCAATTAATTATGGCATATTTTGTTCTACAATTTGCATTTCCAAGCTCATTAGATAATATACAGCTGCAAGGATATAAAAAATCGGTAGCAAAATCAAACAGCGCAACAAACATAAGACATATATTTTCATCAATAATCATTGCAGCTATTATAGCAAGCTGGTTCTTATTCAATGAACAGTTTGGATTAGGCATTATTGCATTATGTGGAGTATTAATTTTTATGATTT